>NZ_JALDXW010000018.1:0-90958 GCF_032154635.1 Cytobacillus sp.
TCAATCCGCATTATTCGACAACAAAAGTCGAAATACTTCTATACTATTATCGACATCTTTTATCGGTTCTTAACCATATAAACAGATTTCAATTAATTGGATAATATTTAATTGAAATCAGTCTTTTACTCTTAAATAAAAAAACTCTCCTTATCTCAGGTTTTAGCTATTCTAAAAACCTATATAATAAGGAGAGTTAATTAATATTAACTTTTTCACATTGTTTCAAGATTCTCTTACATCGAGACATTCAATAGGAGATTATATTAATCCCTAATTCAGTTTCCAAAATTCTTTTCATTTGAACTTTTAACATTGGCAATCCATCACTGTAATTAATCTTTTCATATAAGCAAAATAATCGATTATATGAAGAATAGTCTCCCACATTTTCAATCAACTGAGTATAAAGGCCAAGTGCTTCCTGATATTTATTTTGTCTAGCATATGCATCTCCTAGCAATCCAATCAATTCATAATTTTTATTATTAATTTTTAATTCTTCAGTTATTAAATTTATAGCCACGTTTAAATAACCCTTATTAATTACTGATCTTATTAATTGCACCTTTTTTAGTTCATTTAAATTTAACCTTTTGAACAAGTCTATAAAAACCTTTTTTTCTCCTAGTGTTAATAAATTTACACAAACATCTTTTATAGTTTCAAATAATGTATCCGGTAAACAATTTAATATGTCTTCATTTTTTTCTACTATAGAAGAGATTGCTTTCTTTTCTTTTTTATTAAGATTCATAGCCTTTAATAACTTTTCCAACAAATCTTGATTTTTTTGAACTGTAAGCAATGTAATTATATCACTATAATTACGCTTATCTAATATTTCTTCTTTATTCCAGTATGTATAAGCCTTCTCATATTCATTATTATAAAGGGCTGCAATGGCTAAAACTGAATTATTTACATTTATGTTAAACCCATCAATATATACTTGAAGAAGTTTATTTCTATGCGCATACAAAACACCAGTAAGAATCTCTAACTTCTTAACGTCATTAATTGGGTAAGACTTTACCAAATTTTCTTTTATATCACTTTCAGTAATACCAGCTGATTTTAATACAGAAATATACTGTGAGAGTGCCGGTGGAAAATTTTTATTTAATTTAATCGCAGAAAATGATGATTCTAGGGCTTTAAGAAGATTACCTTGTTTTTGTTGTAATTCAGAAAGTTTTATATAAGCAAAATAGCTGCCAACGCCTTCTATAGATTGAAAGTTCTCTACCTCACCTAGTTCTAAGCATTTCTCAAATGCCTCTTCAGCAGCTCTATAAAAATTCATGTTTTCAAAAAATAAACCAATTAAATAGTAGAACCCTGTATATTTAGGAAATAATTCAATAGAATCTTTCATTAAAGTAATTCCCTCTTTATTTCTTCCAAGCTGTAACAAACAATCCCCCATTGAATAGAGAAGATACGGTAAATACATTTGATTCTTACTCAATGAGTACGATTTTTTGAATTGCTCTAATGCTTTTAAATACTCTTTACCTACTTTGTATTGAGTACCTAAATTAAAGAGGTTATACCCAGTTGGATTACTTTTAACTTCTTTCTCAAGAATTTTCAAATTCCGTTCAAACTTATTCTTTTGATTAAATACATCATTCTTATAGCCATCATGATGTATGAAAAAGTCTGTAAATGCAACTGAAAGATTGTCAAAATCATCTATATTTAAATGTTCATGAATTTTCCCATAATATTTTAAACCAATGTTGTTTTTAAATAACCTAATAGATTGATGGGTAGAAATATATCCACCATCCATATAATTTTTAAAATTTATTATATAGTAATCTTTCATATCTTTAATTGATTCTTGAAGATTGATATCTTGATCTATATATTCATCTGCATCAAGAACAAGAATATAATCAGATATTGCGTTTTCAATAGAAAAGTTTCGTGCTATGGCAAAATCCTCTTGCCAAGTAAATTTTAATATCTTTGCTCCATATTCTGCTGCAATACTTAAAGTAGAATCCGTTGAACCTGTATCTACAATTATTATTTCATCAACTAAATTGGATACACTATCTAAACATCTTCTTATATAGGTTTCTTCGTCTTTAACAATCATACAAAGTGAAACAGTATTTTTACTCATATTTGCCACCTTTTGTGTTCTGAAGTTTCTATTAAGTATATCGGTAACTTTGGAATAATTTTTAGATTATATATACCATCCACTTATTTCCGTAAACAAAAAAAGGACCTAAGATACTAAGGTCCTTTTTTTATTATGTCTATATTAACGAAGAAGTTGAAGAACTCCTTGTGGCTGTTGGTTAGCTTGAGCAAGCATAGCTTGAGCAGCTTGAGTAAGAATGTTGTTCTTAGTCATAGCCATCATTTCTTTCGCCATGTCTACGTCACGAATACGAGATTCAGCAGCTTGTAAGTTTTCAGAAGTTGTTCCAAGGTTATTGATAGTATGCTCTAGACGATTTTGAACAGCACCAAGGTTTGAACGGTTTTCTGAAACTGTGTTAATTGCTTTTTGGATAATGTCTAAGTTTCCTTTTGCAATGCTATTTAACTTTCCATCAACATCTGAAGCAACACCAGATGCTAGATCTTTCAAACCAGTGCCTCCGTTTAGTTGAAGACCTGTAACAGTTGCATCTACTAGTTTTAATGAAATTGTTTCTCCACTATTTGCACCAACTTGGAATGTTAATGAAGAAGTTGTATTTAAGATATTTTTAGTGTTGAATTTTGTTTGATCAGCAATTGCACCAATTTGTTCAGTTAATTGAGTGATCTCTTTTTGAATTTTAGATGTATCAGAAGTTGTTAATGTTTCGTTAGCTGCTTTAGTAGTTAATTCAGCCATACGTTGAAGCATTGCATGAGTTTCGTTTAATGCACCTTCAGCAGTTTGGATTAAAGAGATTGCATCTTGTGAGTTAGCAGAAGCTTGGTCTAAACCACGGATTTGGTTACGCATTTTTTCAGAGATTGCAAGACCTGCTGCATCGTCAGCTGCGCGGTTGATGCGGTATCCTGAAGATAATTTCTCCATAGATTTAGAAGATGCGTTGTTGTTGTAAGTTAATTGACGATGAGTGTTCATCGCTGAAATATTGTGGTTAATTCTCATTTTGAATTTCCTCCTTGAGTTTGAAAGTTCCCACTTCCATGTGGTTAGTTTGACATAGTATTTCGTCGGCCGACTTATTTCCTATGTAACTATTTATTATATCGACAGGGTTCTCGAAGTTTTTACATTTATTTTGTATTTCTTTTAAAAAAATTTTTTTAAGTTGTGACTTCCTTTTAATGCGTTCATATTTTCTTCTTCAATTTTTACCATGATCTCTTTGCGAAGGATTTCTACTTCTTTCGGAGCCTTTATTCCGATTTTCACTTGATCTCCATCAATTTCTAGTATGGTTATTTCTATGTTTTCATTCAGGATAACACTCTCATTTTTTCTTCTTGTGAGAACTAGCATTGTTACCCCTCCCGAACCTTTTGTTTTTTTGTAGTTAATAGGTGCTTTGTATGATATTTATCGGTGTTTAGAATGGCTTGTTTCCCTAAATTTTCTCTTTTATTAATAATAACGGGAGCCTGGAGATTAATGGTAGAAGTAGATAATGAATCCCCAAGTGTTACAATTGAATAAACAATGATATCTGTTTCATCCTTAATCTTCAATTGAGTAATAACGGATTCTTCTAATTCAAATTCATACTCCTTGAAGAAAGAGAAAGGTTCAGCAATAACAAATCCAAGTTCTTCCGTATTTATCGATTGGAGAATGCTAAACGGCGAATTAGATCCTAGTGAAAGGTTAATAAATTCCTTTTCCTCAGGAAACCCAGGAATGCCACTTCCAAAGTAAATGATCTCTTCCTTGCTTACCTCAATTTCTTCGTGATACCTTGTTTTTATTTGCACGATTATTCCCCCACTGTCATTAGATTGTGAAGTCAATATTTAAGGATGGATGCTGCTGCATAAAAACCTCTACATTGCCAGGTGTATATTCATGAATAGGCTTATTGATATGAACCTGAATATTTGGTTTATTTCGATGCCATTCTATTTCGACCTTTGCAGGTGTGTATTCGATTTGTACACTGTCTTGAGAAGGGGTATTGCCTGTATTGAATACGGTCTCGCGATCCATCGATCGTACAGCCTGATCTATCAGCGGCTGCCCGCCATTTTCTATTTTCATTAGCTCATCGCCTTCTTGGACCGTTTTACTAATGTACTCCATTAAGGTTTGATAGCCTAACTGCGCATTTTCCTCATTTCTTTTAAAAACAGATTTTAAGTCTAGGTTTTCTCTTGCTAGCGTTTGATCGATTGTTAGTCTGCCAGGCTGACGATTGATCGTCATTTCAGCAGGCGGCTGCTCTATGCTTAAATCAGCTTGTGGCTGTTCAATTGATTGAGTAGGTTTATTAATATTTAAACCAATTTTACCTGCTTGCGATTCTATACGAATTTGTGGTATTTGCATATTATTCTCTCCCTAAAAAGAAAAGCTATCTATATAGATAGCTTTATTTTTATCTTAAGAAGTCAACTAAACTTGGTTGAATAATACTCGAACCAACGCTTAGTGCCGCTCTATGAATACTTTGCTGGATTTGCAGGTTTAAAATGACTTTTTCTACATCAATATCTTCATTTTCAGACATCGTCTTTGTTGCAATGATTTCCTGTGAATCTAAGCGGTTTTGAATCATATCTACACGATTCATTGATGCACCAATACTAGATCTAGCTGATGTAACTGTATTTAAATGACCTTGAAATGCATCTATAAACTTTCCTAAGTCTGGGTCATTACCGTTTTTCAGCTCATCCTGCAAAGCTTTAAGATCCACAAACATTCCATTTGTTCCATCACCAAATACATTTGATCCTAAATAATTCACTTGTAGCTGAATGCCTGCAGAAACTTCAATGTTAACAGCTTCATTATTATAATTCGTTGTTATGGTAGTCCCATCATATTTAACAGGGGCATTATAAATATCCGTTCCATTAAATATATATTTTCCAGAAATTTTTGTATTTGCAACGGAAACAAGCTGCTTCTTAATTTCCTCAATCTCATCATCGATTTTTTTTCTATCGTCATCAGTGACTGTTCCAGTATTTGCTTGAGTGATTAGTTCACTTAACCGATGAATCGATGAACCCGCTTTCTCAAGTGCGTCTTCTGTATTTTCCAGCCACACATTTACCTCAGACATATTTTTTTGGTATTGTGACACATCATTTACACTTGTTCTGTAGGTAATGCCTTTAAAAACCACGACTGGGTCATCAGAAGGTCTGGAAATTTTCTTTTGAGAACTTAGCTGTTCCTGGTACTTACCAAGTTTATGGTAGCTGTTTGTTAAGCTCCTCAGCATATTATTTGTAAGCATCGATTGTGTTACACGCATTTATTTATCCCTACCTTCCGACAGTGCCCATGCCATTAATGATTTTGTCCAACATTTCGTCTAGAACTGTAATATTTCTCGCTGATGCATTATAAGCATGCTGAAATCTAATTAAGTTTGACATCTCCTCATCGAGTGAAACGCCTGAAACAGATTGCCGCTGTCTATCCACTGAATCTAAAAGGGTTAATGTATTATTCGTTAAGGTATTCGCTTCTCGTGTTTTTACACCAAGAGATGTAATAAGCCCACCATAAAAGGATTTTATATTGCCTGTCATCTTCAAATTAGTTTGAGTATAATCCTTTAAATCAATATCATTACCTGTAATAGGATCCTTGATCACCGCTACAAATTCAGAAAGGTCTTTTCTTAGCACATCCGCTAATTTATAAGCATTATCTCCATTCCCTTTTCCATTTGTATCTATTAATGATGCGGCAATTTCATTTGGATCGGAGATTGCTACTGAAATTTTGCTAGCTGCCCCTTTATAATCGGAAAGATCTTGGAAGAAATCCTTGTTATCATTTCCATTTAGATCAAATCCAGTTCTATGAATAGCATTGTACTCCTTAACTAAAGCAAAAGCTAACTTATCAAGCTGATCGACCATATCAGGATATGTACCTACTTGTTTCCCGCTTTTATCTACGTATCCATAGGCCTCTATGTCTGATCTTAGGGCTCCTTTTGAGAAATCCTCTACTTTTACCGGTGAGCCATTTCCAATGGATAAGGATTCAACATACCCGTCATTATTCATTTTGTAGGATATCTTATTTGGTTCCCCGCCAATTGTATTCTTATCAACTAACGTCCCCATGCTTTTCCCTGAATGATCAAGAATTTCTATTTTATACGTTCCCTCAGCAATTGGTGAAGGCATGCCTCCACTTTGCTGATTGGTCACTTTAATATTCACTAATTGTGAAAGCTCATCCACTAGGCGGTCTCTTTCATCGTATAAGTCATTCGGTAAATCACCATGAGGTTCTACTTGACCGATTTGCTTATTAATTTCATTGATCTGATAAGCCAACGTATTAATTTTATCAACGTTCACACTAATGCTCTGCTTTAAATCGTTACGAATCGAATTAAGTGTTGTTGAGAGGTAATTAAACGTATCTGCCATCGCATTTCCTTGTGCTAAGACACTTTCTCTCGCACCACTTACATTAGGGTTCGTACCTAATGTTTGCAGTGAATTCCAGAAATTATCCATTGCAGCTGATAGTCCTTCTGATGTAGGTTCGTTCATCACATCTTCCATACGAGTCAGCGCATCAGATCTTGCCCCATAATAGCCTAATTGATTGCTTTCGCTTCTATATCTAGCATCAATAAAACTATCACGTATTCTCTGAATACTGCCTGCTTCTACCCCTGTACCCATTTGTCCGGGCATATACGGACGATTAATTCCGTTACCCGGATAGGGAATAGTCGGCTGAAAATTAACCCGTTGTCTAGAAAATCCCGGTGTATTCGCATTTGAAATATTATGTCCCGTTATGTATAAAGCGCTTTGCTGGGTGAACATGCCGCGGCGGGCTGTTTCAAGTCCCATAAAAGTCGGACGCATAATTGTTCCTCCGTTCTATTATGCTTTCGAATTAAACATCCCTTGGGCGTTTTTTTCGGAAGTCTTTTTTGTTTTTTTAGGTGGTCCATAATTTATATTTTCTGGCTGTGGCCGCAATAAGCTCATCGAAACATTGACGAATTGCAGAGAATTATGGATAAGCTGCTGATTGAGATTGTTTTGTTCTTTTAAATGATGGACTTGTTGGACGAGTTCATTTGTAACGTCTTTTATCTTGTCCTGTTCAGCAGGTGCAAGGCTATCTAGACAATCCGAAACTGTCGGTTGATCCATATGTGGCGCTAGCACCTTTGCAGCCTTCTGGCGTTCTTTCTCCATTCGATCAATGGCTGATATATGGGTTTGTTCATCTTTTAATAATTGGTTTAGGGCATCCATGTCCCCAGTTTTAATAATTTCAGTTTTTCTCACCGCAAGCTCATAAAGGCTACTGTGAAGCTTACAGAGCTTTTCCAAGGATGCAATTAGTAAATCGGCGGACATGTCATCCCCTCCCATCTTTATTTTTTATAGAAATTAAGGATGCTTTTCGCTACCTCGTTTGGGTTGATCTTGTAGTTGCCGTTCTCTACTTGGATTTTCAGTTCATCCACCTTTGCTTGGCGGTTGACGGCATATTGGGAGACTTGCTGCATTTCTTTTGCTGTCGTTGAAATTTCGATTTTATCCGTTGCGTTTGCTGTTGTTTTTGCTGCATTATCTAGTTTATTCATTTGGCGTTTGTATGGGTTTACACCTGAGGTGCCAAAGTTATTGATTTTCATTCATATCCCTCACTTTCATGCCGAGCGAATTTCTATATAGTTATTATCGGTAAAAATATAAAGTTTTTAAATATTATTTTTAGGTTAACAGAAATTACTTCTAATTGCCTATTGAAAGGAATGTTCCTTTATTCAATTTGTGCCTACTTAATATAAGCACAATTAATTAAAAAACCTGAAAGACACGCGGCAAATATTGATTCGCTTAATGAATCAATATTCTTCGCATATCCAACAGGTCAGTATCCATTTGCTATTTTCTGCCCTTAATCTTCTCATCCATCGCAAAATATGTTGCATTCTTTTCTCTTCTCTCAATTTCCAATCTTCGTTCTTCTTCCATTGCAAAAATATCAAGCTCTTTTCGAAGAACTTCCGCACAGCTATCACAAAGCTTTCCAGTACGTATAATCGCTCCACATTTGTCACAAGGATATCCGAGGTTCGGAAATTGAGTTAATTTGAGGCGGCCTGTTTTGATGAATTTTAAGATGAGTTCTTCTTCTACTTCTGTCGCACTTACGACTTGTTCCATTGTTGCAGCACGGTTTTCACGTTTACGGATGAATTGGTAGACGGTTTCGTATGCCTTTTCTTCCTCTTTCCAGCAATTTTGGCAAATATCACGGAATTGCGTTTTTACAAATATTTCATTACAGTTTGGACAGTTTGTCAGTTCAGACACGCTGGCTCCTCCTTATTATCTTTAAGATCTCTTTTTCCACAATTATAGACTGAATGCCGGAAATTGGGAAATGGCAGATTTCTGAAATATTTTTACCCTCTTGCTATCGTGAGCGAGGTTACTGATTTTGCGCCTGCTTCTTTAAGTACTTTCGCGGCATGCCTAAGTGTAGATCCTGTAGTATATATATCGTCAATGAGGAGGATTTTTTCATTCGGAATGTTTATCTTTATTTGAAAAACTTGTGGAAGATGAATTCGTTCGGAACGGGATTTCTTTGATTGTTTTTCTGAATGGGTTCTAGTGAGAAGTTGGTTTGGCTGATGGCCGCTGGCAGCTATTAGAGCTTCTGATTGATTGAATCCTCGTTCATAGAGGCGTTCTTCACTTAATGGAATGGGAACGATTAGATTAAAAGTGAGCAATTGGAGCTTTCTCTTGATAAGTGGCGCAAATACATAGGCCAGCATATAATCTCCACGGTATTTGAATTTGGCGATTACTTCTTTTGCAAAATCGTTGTAATAGATAAGCGAATCGTTTCTCTCTAACGTCCCCCTCCATTCATCATCCTTCTCCCAGCGAATGCAATCCAGACATTGGTCCCCCACCCTATATTGAGGTGCTAAATTTGTTAATGGCCGATTGCATTTCTGACAGGCTTCTCCTTCGATTTTTTCGAACTTTGCATAGCATTCTGAACACATACCGTTCGAGTTTTCTTTTGAAAATAACGTATTCCAGCCCATTTGAGGCATCATTTCTGCAAAACAAACAAGACAATGTTCAATAGTCAATCAATCCTTTCTTTCGGGCTTCTTCATTCATTTTTAAGATTTGATTTTTAGCGCGAATCATTGCAGTTGTTTTTCCATAATGAAAAAAGGCAATCTCGCCGCTTGGAGCCTGTGCACTTCTTCCTACACGTCCAGCCATTTGGACAAGGGCACTTTCGGTAAAAATACGATCTTCGGCACCTAGCACAGCAACATCAATGTTTGCAAAAGTAACCCCTCTTTCTAAAATGGTTGTCGTGAGCAGCATGGGGATTTCTTTGTTCCGCATCGCCATTACTTTTTCCTTCCGATTTGGGTCTTCTGCATGGACGGATTTTATTTTCGGATGGAGTGATTGGAGGAGCGGAAGAATTTTTTCCATTTTATCGATTTTCGGAATGAACAGGAGGCATTGCTTGTTGGCATCTAGTCGCTTTTTGATCCACTGAAGGATGATTGGAGGTAACTTATTCTTTTTGAGCCCCTTTTCCCAGTTGCCGCACCATTGAAATTGCGGCACAGGTAATGGATGGCGATGGTAGCGAGCGGGAATCGTAACGAAGTCTTTTTTTCCTTGCAGGCATTCTTTTTGCCATTTTTCATTCGGAGTTGCAGTAAGGCAGATCATGGAGGATGCCTGCTTACGCGCTTGGCGGACAGCATACTGGAGGGTTTCCTCTACAGAATAGGGAAAGGCATCTACTTCATCGAGAATAACGGTATCAAAGGCATGATAGAAGCGAAGAAGCTGATGTGTTGTCGTGATGGTCAAAGGCGCATTCAAATGACGGTCTTCACTGCCGCCGTATAGGGAAGCCATTTGGATGTTCGGAAAGGCATTTTTTAGACGAGGAGTTAGTTCAAGCACCACATCCGTTCTCGGTGTTGCAAGGCATACTTTTTTTCCTGAAATGAGTGCAGCATCAATGCCCTGAAAGAGCACTTCCGTTTTCCCAGCTCCGCACACAGCCCATACGAGGAGCTCTTTATTTTCAGTAATCGCCTGTACAACTCGTTCAGCGGCTGTTCGCTGCCCGTCAGATAAGGAGCCGTTCCAGGAAAGCTGAGGACTATTGGCATCAGCCTGTGGCAAGGGACCCGTCCAGCTAAGTAATGGCGTGCATGTGCTGACCCTCCCCATCATGATGCATTTACGGCAATACTGGCATTCCTCCCCACAGCGTGCACAAGGAAAATGACCGAAAAAATGTTTATCATTGTTGCCACAACGGATACAGCTACGTTTATTTTTTTCTAAAGAGATTCCTTTCCGGTAAACGAGATAGCCGCTTTCGTAGTGTTCTTGGAGCTCTTCAAGGGGAAAGGGAAGGTTCTCAAGTAAAAGTTGCTTTCCAGCTAATTGCTGTTGAAGGTCTTTATTGTAGGGATAATTCGGGTTCGTTGGCTGAATAGGGATATGTTCAATAAAAGAGATTGGGGATGTTTTTTCAGGAGAGGAAAGAAGTTTGATGGGAAGAAGTTTCGAATGGACTATGGCAAATCGCAAAGAATCACCTCGGTAGTTTAAGAGGCACCCGGAGCGATCCGAATACCTCTTTTATTTATTTTACTTGTTTGACTTATAGCGGGGATATTTTCATTGATACTACTTTTGATCAGGTTCGGGAACGTTTAATCCGCTTTCTTCTTCACCCAGCCTAGTCCCATCGAACCCTCGCCAAGGTGAGTACCGATAACTGGACCGAAGTAGCTGATCATAAATTCAACATTTGAAAATTGCGCTTCAAGCTCGGCTTTCCATTCGTTAGCTTCCTCTTCCCGGTTCGCATGAATAATTGCTGCCCGGTAAGGTTCGCCGCTTTTTGCGTCTTCTTCAAGCAATTCGACGATCCGTTTCATTGCTTTTTTGCGTGTGCGGATTTTTTCAAATGGGACAATAACTTTCTGTTCAAAATGAAGTAGCGGTTTGACTTGGAGCAAGCTGCCGATGAGTGCTTGGGCACTTGAAAGGCGACCGCCGCGCTGTAAATGTGATAGGTCATCGACCATGAAATAAGCGCGAATGGACTGCTTCATTTCATCCAGCCGGTTTATTATTTCCTGCGGTGATTTTCCAGTTGCAGCCATTTCCGCTGACTCCAGCACATAAAAGCCTTGCACCATACAGCTGATTTCAGAATCAAATGGATAGACCTCAATTCCTTTCACCATACCGCCAGCTGTAACAGCCCCCTGAAATGTGCCGCTAATCCCGCTTGATAAATGAATGCTGATGACTGCATCATATTCTTTCGATAGCTTTTCAAAAAGCTCAACAAACTGCCCAACAGGCGGCTGTGAGGTCGTCGGAAGCTCTTTATGCTTTACTTCTTCATAAAAATCTGAAGCGCTTATATCGATCTCTTCCTGATAGGTTTCATTTCCAAAAATAACACTAAGCGGAATCATATATATATCTAATTTTTCCCGTAGTTCCTTCGGGATATAGGCTGTACTATCCGTTACTACTGCCGTTTTCATATTTGGGATACCATCCTTATTTATTTTCTATTTCCCATTTTATATGAAATTGAAAGGAAATGCATTAAATTTGGGGCATTAGGCTGAATACAAGCATTTCTTCCAATAGTAGAAAACTTTAATTTCACCTTGAATATGCTATTAAATCATCTGGGGGAATGAAACGAACATTTTAGGAGGGTTAGAATGAAGACGTACTAGAGGGGTTAATTCAATTGTTTTTCATAATAAATATCCAAGCCTCTTTTATTAATTTCGTATAAAAGAAATTCAATAAATTCTGATTCAAGATCATTTGCAACAGCTTTATAGTACGTTTCGACTAACAATAAATCTGGCAGCTTCTCTAAACTAGACATATTTACTCACTCCTTATTGGATATACTTCCATTTTGGTTAATAATACCTGGTTTGTAAATAGGTATAAAGCAAGTTTCATGAATTAGACATTTCCTCTTGATTCGAGGTAGGGCATTGTCGGCATGCTGGTATGAACATTATGTACAAAAGGAACTATGCGAAAATACATCATTTAAACTCACTAATCGGCCAAATCCAATAAAAAGAGCTGTTGCTTCTATGCAACAGCTCTTTGCCAAAAAAGTATTATCTTACTTCTACCCAGCCATTTTTTATCGCGACAACTACCGCTTGTGTGCGGTCGTTTACATTCATTTTTTGCAAAATATTGCTGACATGGTTTTTAACCGTTTTTTCACTAATAAAGATCGCTTCCCCAATTCCGCGATTGCTTTTTCCGTCTGCTAGAAGCTGAAGCACTTCGCATTCACGGCGGGTAAGCAGATGAAGCGGACGGCGAATTTCTACGCGCGGCAAGTGGGATTGGCCTTGTCCTGATTCCTCTAACGCAAGTCTGCGGTATTCATTGACAAGATTATGGGTTACCTTTGGATGTAAGTATGAACCGCCATCTGCTACTACTTTGACAGCCTCAATTAGCGCATCTGCATCCATTTCCTTAAGCAAATAGCCACTTGCACCTGTCTTCAATGCATGTGATACATAGTTTTCATCATCATGAATGGAAAGTATAATCACCTTTGACTCAGGGAATTTCTCAATTAACTGACGTGTGGCTTCTACTCCATTTATAGTCGGCATATTAATATCCATAATAATTACATCTGGATGGTGCTGTTCAACGATGGAAACCGCTTCACTTCCATCATCCCCCTCAGCTACTACCTCAAATGATTTTTCAAAATCTAAAATGCGTTTTACGCCTTCTCTAAATAATTGGTGGTCATCAATTATGACAATCTTCGTAGTCATTTCTACCCCTCCTACATTCTTTTATCTATAATCATTGCTTATTTATTTTCATTTAGCGAAACCTACGTTTTTTACAAATCGCTTACCTCATCTTTTATTATCTGGGTCACAAATGATAGGAACCTGAATGAGAACAACCGTCCCCTTTCCTATTTTTGAATCAATGGAAAGCTCGCCTTCTAATAGCTCTACTCTTTCTCTCATGCCGATCAAGCCAAATGAATTTGTCTTTTTCTGAGAAGTATCAAAGCCGATTCCATCATCTTTAATTACAGCAGAAACCTTCGACTGATCGATTTCAAGCTTGACTATGATTTCAGATGGCTGGGCGTGCTTAATCGCATTCTGAACAGACTCTTGGACGAGACGAAAAAGTGCCACTTCATAATTTGCTGGGAGTCTCTTTTCTTCTTTAAGATTTGCAAAAACAATTTTTGTTTTCTTATGATATTCTTCGGTTGTCTGCAAGTATTTTTTGAGGGTAGGAACTAACCCTAAATCGTCAAGAGCCATTGGGCGCAGGTCATATATAATCCTTCGCACCTCATATAGTGCATTTCGGACCATTTTCTTCAGGTCGCGAATTTCCTTAAACGCTTCATTGCTTCCTCTTTCCCGATACACCCGTTCAATTAAATCCGAACGCATCATGACATTTGCCATCATTTGTGCAGGACCGTCATGGATTTCCCTCGATACACGTTTTCGCTCTTCCTCTTGCGCTGCGATAATTTTCAACCCAAAGTCTTGTTTCATCTTGGCATCCTCGAGCATTTCTCCCACTTGCTGAAGATCGCTTGTTAAATAGTTCATTACAACTGTAATCTGAGAAATGAGATGCTCGGCACGCTCAATCGTTTCTTGCAAGCCAATAAGTCTTCTCTCAATATCATCACGCCGATCCCGGAGCTGCTTCTCTAATTGCTGGTTCATAGAGTAATTCATTTGCAGCTGATGAGCTCTTTCATATGCATCGCGAACTTCCGCTTCCGTATAATCCTTAAAATGCATGCTGACTTCAGAAAGACGTTTTCGCGCAAAACGCGTTTGAACCTCAAGCCTGTCCCCTTCGCTTATGGTCTTTGCGACTTGTTCCTTCATTTCTTTAAGCTCATCACTTAAAGTCATATGGTCCTTGCGGCATTGCTCACCGATACGAAAGATTTCATTCTTGCTGACGTCAACCGTGTCTATCATTTTTTCCAATATTAAATCAAGCGTTTTAATATCAAGTTTCTTTCTTTTACTCATTAATTAGCCTCCAATCGAAAAGCATACCGCTTAGCGACCTATGGACTGTATAGCTTATAAGAAAATCACAAGAGCCTTGCTAAGCACCGTATGGACTGGACCGCCCTCGCTGGATAAAGGCAACACGAAGAGCGAGAGCACGTTCATGCTTGACTTAACATAAGAGGGGAAGAGAAACCCAATAGGCGCTAGGCTGCTTTCGTAAACATTTTTCATATTCGAAAAATGTTAAACTTCTCATTCTGTGAAAAAAACTTATGTACTGTAAATGCTATAAACAAAATTTTTCCACTAATCCCTTTTATTCTAGCTTGAAACGGCCAGTTATACTATCTCTGAACACTTAAAAATAGGTGCAAAAGGGCAAAATTCGGTAAAAAGACTTAGTATTATGTTTCATACATATGACTTATATCCTATAATATGACCATAATTTATTTTTATTAGCCATCACAGTGAAAATCTTTAGAGACGGTTTCCACCATTTGAATATTGATATTATAACACGGAGATTTTTTTACAATATTAAAGTTTCATTACATTCAGCTTATAATTGAAGTTTGACAACTTGTCGAATTATAATGAAGAAAGGCGAAAACACCTTGATCATTATCGTACAAACTGGAGAGCCTCATTCTTTCATTAAAGGAAACACGGTTGGCGTAAGCGAACCGATGTTGACACAATCGTTGCGGGGATGCCTGAAGTTTGATAGACGCTAGACCATTCTCCAATAAAATATTTTTTTAACGGAATTAGATTGGAAAGGAGCGGTTATATGCTGCCCCGTTACTATACTGTAAAAGGTTACGGAGAACATGAAATCATCATCCAAAAATCACGATTTATCGCTTATGTCGAAAGAGCGGAATCGGAAGAAGAAGCACAAGCATTTATTCAAAAAATAAAAAAGCAAAATTGGGATGCCACACATAATTGCTCTGCCTATTTGATCGGAGAAAATGACCAGATTCAAAAAGCAAATGATGACGGCGAACCGAGTGGCACTGCTGGTGTTCCGATCCTTGAAGTATTAAAGAAAAAGCAATTAAAAGATACTGTCGTAGTCATCACTCGTTATTTCGGTGGAATTAAGCTTGGAGCCGGCGGCCTTATCCGCGCATACGGAAAATCCACCTCTGAAGGAATCGATGCAATAGGAGTTGTTGAGAGAAAGCTGATGCGTGTCATGCATACGAAGGTCGATTATACTTGGCTTGGAAAGCTCGAAAACGAATTGCGCTCCTCCGTCTATGCACTTAAGGAAATCCATTATTTAGATACTGTTGAAATCGAAACATTTGTGGAGGAAGAGAAAACAGCTGCCTTTGTAGAATGGATGACTGAGCTAACGAATGGACAGGGAGAAATTACAGAAGGTGCCTTATTATATTTGGAAGAAGATGTGGAAAAATAATTATATTTACGATTACTGATAAATTCGGTAAAATTAACTATTGATTTACTGGAAATTAATAAAGCCACTGCCATATATGTCTTTTTTAATGAAGCAAATAAACGTACACAGTATAAAGTCACGAAAGTTATTTTACTATTAAAACAAAAAGTGGGGATAAAATGTCTAACCTTAGGTCACAAAGGAGAAAAAGCAAGAAGAAGCGTTTTTGGCGCAGCTTTGTCCTTTTAATCGTGCTCCTTTTAGTTGGTGGAGGATCGTATTTTGCATTTGATATTGCCTACCACGCAAAGAAGGCTACTGATAGTATTTACCAAGAAATTGATCGTGAAAAGGTAGAAAATCATCGAACAGAAGAGGTTCAGATTACGAAAGAGCCCTTTAATATCTTATTATTAGGAATTGAAGAACAAGGGGGCGGACAACGTTCTGACGTGCTGCTGCTCGTAACAGTTAATCCAATTACTGAAGAAGTTTCCATGTTAAGCATTCCTCGTGACACACGAATTATGGTTCCGGCAGCAGGAAAGAAAACAAAAATTACTGAGTCCTTTAGCTACGGCGGCGTTGAATCAACGATTGAAACGATTGATGAATTGCTCGATGTACCTATTGATTATTATATTACGACAAACTTTGAAGGTTTTGAAGATATCGTTGATACACTTGGCGGAGTGGAAGTAAATGTTCCATTTACATTTAAATCACAGCTTACAGGCAGTTTAAAGTGGAAAACTTTTCACGAAGGGCCAATGGAACTAAACGGGAATGAAGCACTTGCTTATGTAAGAATGAGAAAAAAGGACCCTCAAGGGGATAAAGGACGAAACGAAAGGCAGAAGGAAGTAATCAAGGCTATTATTGATAAAGGGACATCCTTCGGCACGATTACTAAAATTAACGATATATTAGGTGACTTAGGAGAGAATGTCAAAACAAACATTCCCCCATCTAAATTTGCAAATTTCATTAAACTTTATACAAAAATAAAAAATACAGAAATTCAGAACCTTACTCTAGAAGGGGAAGACGAATACATTAATGGAATTTATTATTATATTCCTGATGATGAATCCCTTAAAGAATTAAGCACTGTCCTAAACGATAGTTTAACTAACACGAAAAAAACGGAAGTAACTTCCTCCCAAAAC
Source organism: Cytobacillus sp. (assembly GCF_032154635.1). Taxonomy (GTDB): domain Bacteria; phylum Bacillota; class Bacilli; order Bacillales; family Cytobacillaceae; genus Cytobacillus. The sequence continues at coordinate 16,872 of NZ_JALDXW010000018.1, forward strand.
GCCTATTCAGAGGAAACAACTGATGATAGTGATGAATACTAGATTCATAGAATTAGAGCCTGTGGCGTATATCATCGCCCACAGGCTTTTTTCTATGTAAAAGGAATTTGTACCCGGCTGATTCTGAGCAAGCCTTTATGTACGAAATCATAACCAGCGCAGGGAAGTGAAGCAGACCGACATTTACATACTTGGTTGTGAGCAGATCCTCATGATTATTTTTTGACCGAAATAAACGGAATATCCCTCGATATTTGCTGCATTTTATATTTTTCTAATAATAAATGACTATATTTAGTATTTATAGTTGGAACATTTGACAAAGTTCGCTAGAATAAGATACGGAAATAAAATTTTGTCGACGGAGGGAAAAATATTGAAAAAACTGATTGCTTCTTCTGTTCTTGCTACTGCTGCTCTCTTTCCTGCCATCGTACAAGCAGAAAGCCTAGATACACCGGCAAGTACGGTAGTAGACCAATTAAAACAAACGAACAGCAGCTTGATTCAAACAGGTAAGAACGCTTTGATTACCGAAAATAATGTCAATGTTAGAAAAGGGGCCACTACCTCCTATCAGGTAGTTACAAAACTTTCAAAAGATACTGTAGTTAAAGTGATTGATAGCTTTACAAATAGCACAGGTGAACTTTGGTATCGAATTGAGGTTGGCACATTAAAAGGATGGGTAATCCAAGATTATGTTGCACCATCCAATGATGAGAAGCCTGCTCCACCAAGTACAGAAGTCAAAACGGTCTATGCTGCGAAAGCTCCAGTTAGAAAGGGAGCTACAAGTTCATACAGCATCGTCTCATATGTCTATCAGAATCAAAAAGTAACGATCATTGATACGTTTAAGAATGCAGCTGGAGAAACATGGTACCGTGCTGATTTTGGATCCTTAAAAGGCTGGATTCATGCGGATGCCTTTGATTCAACTGCTAACCCGCCAAGTCCTCCTGGGTCTGAAATAACTGATCTCCCCGATATTGGCAGCTATGTTTATAGCGGACAAAATGGACTGGATGTTAGAAAAGGCGCTACCACCTCATACGCATCCGTTTACAAGCTTTCATTAAATCAGAAAGTAAAGGTTATTGATCATTTTACTCACGCCGATGGCACAGCATGGCTCCGAGTGGAAGTGAATGCCTCATTAAAGGGTTGGGTTCCTGCAGATACAGTTAGTACATCTGAGTCATTGAATCTTGATTTATATGTAACTGCAGATGTTGCTAATTTGAGAGGTGGTCCATCCACAAGCTATCCAGTTATGGATCAGGCAACAAAAGGAACGCTATTAAAAGCCGTTAAATCTGAAAAGGGTTCAGATGGACACTTATGGTATCAAGTACTTACAAGCTCCAATCAATTAGTTTGGATTAGTGAAACAATTGTTTCAACACAGTCTACTTCTAATTCTTATGCGGTTGGTTCCAAATACATAGTAGGAGCCGCTAATATCAATTTGCGCTCTGGGGCATCTACACAATATAAAGTTGCAGAAGTACTAAAAAAAGGGACAACGATAACTATACTAGGTGAATTCAAGAATTCCCTTGGTCAGCAATGGTTCAATATTCAGAGCTCATCTGGCAAAAAAGGCTGGGTTATAAGCTCTGATATGACTTCTTTCCAATTAGTATCTAAGAAGCTATTATCTCCAACAGTTACAACGTCGGGCGGAGATCAATACTTAACCTGGAAAAAAGCGAGCAATTTCACCATTTCTTACACAACTCTATCTTCCAATCGTCTAAAACTGACAGGAGGATTAACAGATGTTGAACTGCCTACTGGGAAAATACCCGGAATTCAATCCGTTGAAACCTTTGCATCAGGTGCTGAGAAATCAGTCGTTATCACTTTTGAGCCAGGATACACTTTTACAATGAGAAATTATAGTGACAAGCTATCTATTAAAATTGTTCCATTCGGTTTGAAAGGGAAGACAATTATTGTCGATGCCGGTCATGGCGGCAAAGATCCTGGTGCAGTAGGTCCATCTGGATTAAAAGAAAAGGATGTTGTTCTAGCAACAGCATTAGCACTTAAAGAGGAAATTGAAAAATTCGGAGCAACGGTTATCCTTACTCGTAGTACAGATGTTTTTCTAGAGTTATCTGAGCGAACTGCAATATCCAATAAATCAAATGGTGATGCTTTCATCAGCGTTCATGCTGATTCCTTCTCAGCTACATCAAATGGGTCAACAACTTATTATACTTCTTCGGTGAACTTTAACGGTCCACGAAGTAAAACACTAGGAACTGCCGTTCAAAAAAATATGATATCCTCTTTAAGCACGTATAATCGAGGTGTTTTGGAAAAAAACTTACACGTAAACCGTATGAATGAACTGCCAAGTATTCTAGTAGAACTTGCCTTCATTTCAAATCCGAATGAAGAAAAATTGTTAAATTCTAGCGACTTCCGTAAAAAGGCAGCCGTTGGTATAACAAAAGGATTAGAGGAATACTTTAACAATTTCTAAATACTTGTAATCTATTTTCGATAACGAATATTTATGCTAATCTACTATAGGAATATAAATTTGGGTAATTTTTAAAAGTTACCCAAATTTTTTTTCATGGATGAATGTCTCATTTTTCAGAGTTATCCTTTTTGGGGACTACTAGTTATTGTTTTTTTACATAAAAGGAGGAAAAAAGATGAATCGATCAAAAAAATTAATGGCAGCAGGTGTGTTAACACTAGGACTCGGAGCGGGTGCGGTTATTTCTACTCCGCAAGTGATGAAGGCTTCAAGTAACGTTGTATTAGCAAGTGTGGATTGGGTGACTTCTCAATTAAATCCAATGAAAACGAAAATTTCCGAGCTAGAATCAAAGATTTCCTCGCAGCAGCAGGAAATAAACAATCTGAAAGCGCAAATTTCTCAGCCGGGAACAACACCACCACCCGTTACTCCACCAGTTACTGGAGAACTGCCATCAGCTGTTTATGCAAAAGGAACCGTTAACATTCATTCTGGTGCAACAAAAGAGTATAAAATAGTCGCTACTAGACCAAGTGGCACATCCTTAAAGGTAATTGATTCTCATAAATCGGCCACAGGTCTATGGTACCGCGTAGAGCTTTCTTCTACGTTAAAAGGATGGGTATTCTCAGGAGATGTTACTGTCGATAAGCCAGCAAATGCAGAGAAAACAGTTGTGACAATTGGAGATGTAAATTTGCGTAAAGGAGCGACGACAAGCTATGCATCCATCCAAGTAATTCCAAAAGGGACAACGTTAAAATACATTTCCTCCTTCACAAATGCTGCTGGCGAAGTTTGGCATAATGTTCAAACAGCTGCTGGAATCAAAGGATGGGTAATTGGCAGTCTTAGCGAGGTGAAATAAATTGAAGAAGTTTATTTCCATTTTTGCTAGTCTTCTATTACTGCTCGTCTATTTACCAACTGAATCCAAAGCAGCTGAACTAGTAAACTATCCAAACAAAGTGAATGTATCCATTCTTTTAAATGCAAATGTGACTATTTCTTTAAACGGCTCTTATCAGCTGAGCAATAAAGATACTGGAAATGTGACTCAAGTTCCGCCAAACACGACGATTAGTGTTAAAAAGGACAGCGCTGGGGTCACTGTAAGCTACACAGGTTTTACTGAAAGTTCTACTAAAGGTTTTGATGTTCAGGAGCAGGTTAGCAGCGGCCAGTCTCTAGCAAGAGTAAGCAATGGAGTCACTTATCGGGGCAGTTTCTTTTTAAAGCCAAACGGCAGTAAAATCGAGGTTATTAATATCCTGGATATGGAAGACTATTTAAAAGGTGTTGTCCCAAGTGAAATGCCTGCTTCCTGGCATAAAGAGGCTTTAAAGGCTCAAGCCATTTCTGCTCGTAGCTATGCGGCCAATTCAATCATGCTGACAACAACTGCTGCAAGCCAGGTATACCGCGGGTATTCAGGAGAGGATGCCAGAACGAATGCTGCGATTAAAGACACGGAGGGACTTTTAGTCAAATATAATGGCAAACCGATTCAAACCTTTTTCTTTTCAACAAGCGGAGGCAGAACGGCAAATGTTGGGGATGTATGGAATTCTAGACAATCCGATTTTCCTTATTTAGTATCTGTTGAAGATCCATATGAAAACTCTCCATATAGCAGCTGGAGTGAAACATTTACTGCTGCACAAGTCTTAAAATCATTCGGATTTGCTGAAACAGCTCAAATCTATGATATTACTTTAGCTAAAACAGGTGCAAATGGCGAGGTTCGCGGAGTTACATTGAAGACTTCTGCTGGAGATAAAACAGTTACTGGAAATGAAGCAGTGATTCGTAAACTATTCCCTCTTCCAAATGCAAACCTTTATAATCAATTATATTCAAACTGGTTTGATATTCAGGTAAATGGTTCACCAACGGAGCTATCCGTTCAAACAGCGAATGGTACTGAAACGATTAAAGATTTGAAAGGGCAAAAAGTACAAACTGCAAATGGTGAGGTCAGCCTTTCAGATTCAAAAGTATCGATTCAAACAGCTGGTGGTGTTGTTTCCAATGAAGGCGGGACAGGCATTACTTCTGTTACACTAAACGGAAAAGGCTGGGGCCACCGAATTGGCATGAGCCAATACGGTGCACGAGGCTATGCAGAAAAAGGCTGGACAGCCGAGCAAATCCTTACCCATTACTTCCAAGGAACAACCATTTCAAAATAGTATTAAAAGCGCTTGGATTGATCTGAATTGCTCCCCATAGTTAGACATGATTTAACTATAGGAGGTACATTTCATTGATCTCTAAGCGTTTTTTTTTCTTTGAAGTCGGTTTTCCTTGCCCATGCTTTATCGAAAAATGAATGTACTTTTTAGTTATCGTACTTTTGCCTTTCTTGGGTTTATACCGGTGCTTTGGTTACCGTTTCCTCTCTTTTTCACTTTTGTCGGGCATCATCGTCTTCTTGTTTTTCTACTTCAACACGCAAATTCAAATCTTTAACAAGGAAAAAAGCCAATTCCATCTAGGAATTGGCTTTCTTATTTTCCTTCATTTCTATATTATCTAGAATTTCATCTACGATACTTTTCCATGAATATTGTTCAATGGCAAGCTTGCGTCCATTTTCGCTCATCGCTTGATATTCATCATCAGCTATATTCATTAATTCAGAAATCGTGTTCGCAATGCCTTCAGGATTTTCGGGAGGAGCAATTTTTCCGCAATTGTATTCTTCAAGAATCGCCGCGCTCTCCCCATCTCCGCAATAAAGGACAGGAACACCGGAAGAAATGGCAGGAAAGATCTTCGAAGGTCTTGCGCCTTTGAAAAGCTCAATATTCCTTAACGAAACGACACTAAAATCCGCGATTGAAAACATCCGCGGCATTTCAGAGACTGGAACAGATCCATAAAATGTCACATTATCTAGTCCCAAATCTTCTTTCATTTGTACAAGCTTTTCACGCTCTTGTCCATCCCCGACGAAAAGAAAATGGGCATCTGGCTGCTTGTCCTTTAATAAAAGAGCTGCTTCCAATACAGAATCCAATCCTTGTGCATAGCCAAGTGCACCTGCATACATAAATACTTTTTTCCCTTGAATGCCAATTTCACTTAATAGGCTTTCATCTTTCGTAATCGGCTTAAAAGTCTCCGTATTTACACCATTCGGAAGAAGAAATACATCTGCTGCATCCTTCCCTTTACGGATCATATACTCCTTAATTCCTTCCGTTGCAGTCGCAATTTTCCACGACTTTTTATAAAGGAATCGTTCTAGCCACTCTGCTAAGCGAATAAAGGATTTATTCTTTAAAATGCCTAATTCGACTGCTGATTCCGGCCAAATATCCGCTACGTTAAAGACAAATTTAGCCCGTTTCATTTTTGCCCCGAGGTAACCGGTGATGCCAAGAAAAAGCGGCGGCGAATTACAAATAATTACATCGGTCGGTTTTGCCTTCATGAGCGAGTAAAACGCGCTAAATGTGAAGGAAAAATACGAAGCAAGCCTCTTCCAGAAACTTCCTTTAGGAGACGGATAAATCCATGAACGGTGAACGGGAATCCCATCCCAGTCCTCATACATATAAAATTTCCCTTTATACTCCTCAGGAATAATTCCATGAGGATGATGAGGAAATGCTGTTAATACTTCCACCTGATGTCCTCTGCTAATTAGCTCTTTACTTACTTCATATACACGAATTTGCGGGGCACCTGTTTCAGGGGGAAAATGCTGGCATAGATAAATCACTCTCATTTTCCCATCTCCATTACTTAACATGAATTTGTTTAATATACGCTTCGAGCTTATCTTTGAGTTCCGGACGCTTCAGTGCAAAATCGATGGACGCCTGTAAAAATCCAAATTTGTCTCCGACATCATAGCGATTGCCTTGGATAATATAAGAGTAAATCGATTCTTGTCCGAGCAGTCGATCGATCGCATCTGTCAGTTGAATTTCACCTTTTTTATCAGGCTGAACTTGCTCAAGCAAATCAAAGATCGCTGGTGATAAAATATACCGTCCAACAATCGCCTGAGTAGAAGGCGCTTCTTCGATTGAAGGCTTTTCTACCAAGCTCTCCACCTTGAATAGATCTCCTGTACTTTCAGAATAATTAACAATTCCATACTTATTAACTTCTGAACGAGGAACTTCATTACAGCCTAGAATGCTCGAATGAACCTCATTATACTGATCGATCATTTGCTTTAATGCTGGAACTTCACTATCGACAATATCATCCCCAAGCAGAACAGCAAAAGGCTCATTGCCAATAAATTTCTTGGCGCAAAGAACTGCATGCCCTAAGCCCAGCGGCTCCTTTTGTCTTACATAGTGAATATCAACAAGGTTAGAGATATTCTCAACAACTTCGAGCATTTCATGCTTACCGGTTCTCTCAAGAAGCAACTCCAGCTCAACGGATTTATCAAAATGATCCTCGATCGCTCGTTTACTTCTGCCTGTTACAATAATGATATCTTCAATTCCCGACTCAACCGCTTCTTCAATAATATATTGAATCGTCGGTTTGTCTACGATCGGGAGCATTTCCTTCGGCTGTGCTTTTGTCGCAGGCAAAAATCTTGTTCCTAATCCGGCCGCAGGAATAACTGCCTTTTTAATCATGATTTCATCCCCTTTTTCAAGGTTTGTTCATAAAGCTCAAGCATGCCATTTGCATTATCATCCCAGTTATAATGTGCCTTTACATGGTCAATGCCGGCAAGACCCATCGCTTGGCTTTTTTCTTTATCTTCTACTAAGGATAGCATCGCTTTCGCTAATTCTGCTGGATTTTCTTTTGGCACCACATATCCTGTCTTGCCTTCTAGAACAACCTCAGGTAATCCGCCTACATTGGAAACAACGACAGGAACGCCACATGCCATCGATTCTACCGCAGCAACTCCAAAACTTTCACTGTCTTCTGTTGAAGGAACTCCGAACACATCCATTTTATTTATGTATTCAGGCACCTTGTCATTTGGTACTCTGCCTGTAAAAGTAGTGACATGATCAATTTTCAACTCTTTTGTTAACTGTTCATATTCACTTCTTTGCGGACCATCTCCAACGATGAGCAGCTGAGCATGTTTCTTGCTGGAATAGATCGTGGCGAACGCCTTAATTAAATCCCCGATCCCGTATTTATCTGATAAAGCCTTTACCGTCCCAATCGTAATATGATCATCTGATTTTAAACCATGTATCGGCTTGAATTTATTCATATCCACTCCAAATGGAGTAACAAAAACCTTTTTATCTGTATACTTATTTGTTTCTTTAGCCATGATATGACTTGTAGAACAAACAACATCCGTTTTCGATAAAGTGTAATCAACAATTTTCCGGTTGACACTGCCTTGCTGAGGAAATTGGAAAATATCTCTTCCCCAAACAGAAACATAGTAAGGCTTGTAATTTGCCAATGCTCCAATAAATCCATAGCTTGACACATAGTGAGCATGAAGAATATCAGGCTTGAATTGTTTTAAGATCTTCTTTAATGCAAAAACGCTTGAAATATAGGATAGCTTCCCTGGCAAAAGCTTAGGAAGAGTAATTGTATCCACTTCTTTCGCATTTTCCGCAGAATAATGATCAAAAAACGTAACAACCTTCACATCAATTCCTTTATCTTTATAAAACAAGGCCCACTTATGCGTATGTATGGATCTGCTTGGAGCCAAAATTAAAACTTTCATATGTCCTCCTCAGAAAGTCCTTCATTAAAATGTACACCCTACAAGGACAAAACACCCCATTTTGTCCACGAGCGGTGCCAGGCACCGCTTATTTGAGTAGGGTGCTTTTTATTTTTTCCACTCTTGCTAGCCATGAATGCTTTTGCAGGAATGTTTTTTGGATGTTTTCTCGGTAATGCTCGGCGTCTTTTGTCATTTTCACAATCGCCTGCGCCATATCTTCCGGTTTATCCTCACAAATTAGGCCATAGCCATCTGTCTCTATTATTTCTTGTTGTGCCTGACAATATGTGGCGATAACTGGCAGCTCATTGGAAAGATACTCAACAAGCTTAACCGGGACAGAGAAATCATTATACGTGCTCCGATATCTTGGAATAAAGGCAAAGTCCATTTCACGATAAAGCTCATTTAATGCTTCCCCGCTCACATGCTTGACCGCTACATTCATTTCCTGCAAACGTGCCTTCTTTTCTTCAGATAATCCCTTATATTCATCCTCACGGCAAACAACCGTTAATTCGCAAATAGTCTCCTCATTATTCGCAAGCTGAAGCGCATTAAGCAAGAGAAATAATCCGTAATCTTCATTGTTAATCCCGCCGACATACAGCCCTTGAGCCGTTTGCTTCAATCGTTCGCTGCGAACAACTTGGCTCTCTTTCCCGCCTGGAGGAAGAGATACCTTTTTTCTGTTAATATCCACAAACTTCCCCATTGCATCACTAGGCAAGAATATAACGTCACAATATTTATTGTAGAAATTCTCTTCCATTCGGTAAATGGCCTTCATAATCGCTTTCTTCGCACCCTTTAATGGATACAGCTCATCAAACTTCCAATACACATCTCGGTAAAATACGCCGACAGGCACATGCCGCTGCTTTAAAAATTTCATGACCTTCGTATCAATAAAAGGCTTCTTTGGAATATGTCCTTTATCGGTCAGCCAAAAAGGAATCGTTTGGTTCTCCATATAGCAGAACCAAAGATCATCCAGCTTCCCTTCTGCCTTCCATTGCTCAAATAAGGATTCCCTTGCAGCTGAGTTCCCTGAAAGCAAGAGAATATTTACACCTTCACGGCTTCCCCATTGCTGAAAGGCCTTATACATTTCCTTCGGGCGAAGTTTTGAACCGCTATTTGCATTCTCGGCTACCTCAAATGGATAGTAAAGCAAAACTGATTTCATCATTTTTTCTCCTTATGCCTCGTTTCTCGCTTTCTTCTTGAAAAAGAAGGAAAACAAATCCAAACGAATTCTTATAAACAGTAGAATTCCAGCGAATAAGCAAGTGATAAATATCCAAATTGGATTGAAGAGAAAATCAGCAAATCCACCTACTAATGTCCGGGGAATATTAATGGAAAAGTATATAAACAGGCATAGAAATACGGGGTTTTTCGGAAGCCTGATAAAAATAATATACAGAATCTGTATAAGTACCCCGACATAAATCGTGCCAAATAATATCCCTAAATAACCAAAATTCGCATACGCTTCCGCAATAAAAAGCGTATTCAGCACACCGCCTGTCCCGTCCTCAATCCGGTTAGGGAACGCGTTTGCCATTACTAGTCGAGCCGAACGCACCTGTTCAATATCAAACCAGCCTATAAGGATGGATGGGAGACTACTTCCATGTAAAAACGGGATCGACTCGCCAAATATATTTAAATGCAGGAAGGTAGGTGCAATTTGCGCCAGAATAAGTCTTCCAATTGGTCCTGATGAGTAGGACAAATAGGATCCTAAATCGTTCACTCCCTGGATAAACATGTACATCAAAATAATTAGTGTAGCACCACATATCACATAGAAATTAATTCTTCTGCGATTAAGCACTAATCTTCCAACATAAAGCTGCACAAAAATAAACATAATGATATAGAAAATAATCGGTGATTTGGATAAATCATACACACTAATTAAAACTGCACAGGCGAAAAGTGGAAGAAATAATAATCCCCATTTTAATTGTCTTGTCTTAACAGTGTATACGTAAGCAATTAAAGACAGCAAAGGCGTCAATGCAATCGCAAAAATATTTCTAATTAACACTTTGCCATGGAAATTCCTTGCGGCATCAATACGAAGCATCCCTAAATCTGAAAGATTTCCTTTCAGCAAGGCGAAAATTGGCACCTGGCTCGTCTTCAATAACGTATAAGCAACCGCAAGCATACTAATTAGCGAGAGACCAAGGAAAATAAGGTAGAACTCATTTCTCTCGGTAAACGTATGTTCAATCGGCTTTTTTAAGTAATGATTAAATTCCTTCTTCGCATCGAACCCTGCAAGCTTGCTAACGATAAACATCGAAAGGGGCAGCATAATCATCACGAAAGATACCGCACCGAAACCAATGTATCGGTATACTTCATGATCCAGCTTATTGATCATATAATAATGGTCAATATCAAGGGCGATTAATAAGCTGCCAATATAACTAGACACTAACAAAGAATAGTAAAAGATTAAAGAATTGAGATTTGGCTTTAACAGAGACAAACTCCCAGATACATTTTTAAATAGGATGACTGAAATCGCTAGAACAGCCAACCAAATAATTATAGCCAACATTCGTCAGCACCTACTTTTTGCTGATCATATCAACAATTTTTTCAGAGGCTTGTCCATCACCAAATACTTCTTTATATTCTGGATTAACCTCTTTTTGCACAGCAGCTAAGATTTTCTCTGTATCTGTTCCCGTTAAGATATTCGCTTCTCCACTAAGCGTCTCTACCCATTCCGTTTGTTCACGAATCGTTACGCACGGAACCTTCATGAAATAAGCTTCTTTTTGTACGCCGCCAGAATCCGTCACGATTTTCTTTGCATTCGCCTCAAGCGTCAGCATGTCTAAGTATCCAACAGGATCAATTACCTTTAAATTAGGTACATCTCCTAGATTTAAGCCATAATCAGCCAATTTATGCTTTGTTCTTGGGTGAATCGGCCAAACCTTCACTTCATCAATTTTTGAAAAAGCATCTAAAATGTTTTTCATATTCTCGATGTCATCTGTGTTTTCAGCTCGGTGAATCGTAATTAAGTGATATTCTTTCGCTGTTAATCCAGCCTCAGCTAGGATATTGGACTTTTCCTTTGCCAGTTCCCTGTTATAAAGAACGGCATCATACATAACATCCCCAATATTAAACACATTGTGAGTAATATTTTCATTTGTTAAATTTTCAATTGCTGTGTCTGTTGGACAGAATAAATATTCAGATACATGATCTGTCATGATCCGATTGATTTCTTCTGGCATTTTTTTATTAAAGCTTCTAAGGCCAGCTTCAATATGGATGACAGGAACATGCAATTTAGCAGCTACAAGTGCACCTGCCAATGTTGAATTCGTATCCCCATACACCATTAAATAATCTGGCTGTTCGTTTAGAACGATCTCTTCAATTTTCGCAAGCATTTCACCTGTTTGCTTCCCATGGTTGCCTGAACCTACCCCAAGATGATAATCAGGCTTTGGAATATGCAGTTCATCGAAGAAAATATCAGACATATTTGCATCATAATGCTGGCCTGTGTGGATAATCTTCTCTTCCATATGCTTTCGTAATACCCTTGATACTGGAGCAGCTTTAATAAATTGCGGCCTTGCGCCTAGAATCGTTAATATTTTCATTTAGATTCACCTTTCAAGCTTTGAATATAGTCTTTTGCTAAAAATGAGTTTATATTATACGGCTGCGAATATTTTAAGCGATCATATTTAAAGGATAAAGCCCCTAGGTATTCAGGATAGCTTTTATAAATGCCATACCACTCCATCGGCTCTGTATAATACTTTTGATAAAGCTTTTTCTTGTTATATAGCTTTTTCGCCGTATTGTAAAACACACCATATTTCTGTTTTAAAGAAGTCTCCTTGCCTGCAGGCTTTTCTGGCTTCGGAAAATAATCCGGGTACATTTGATGAAGCGTATAATCATATAAATATTTCTTGAAACGAAAATCGACTGGAACTGTTTTGAAAAATTCCATTAACCGATCATCCCATAATGGGATCTCCCAGTCTTTTTTATAAAATTCATATACTCTAACTGAGTTAATAATAAACTTTGCCTGTCTTTCTTTCCAATCCCAATATTCAAATAAAGCGCTCGCTTGCTCATTTGTTTGGAATGGCAAATCTCCAAATGACCGTTTGATCTCAGCGAGGACATCCCCTGCAGAGGCATGAAGCCCTTTTTCAATGTCCCAAAGCTTGTGATGCTTATTAAGAGTAAACTGAACGACATCTTCTGCGGAAAACGCACGATCTTCGGTGATTTCATAAGCTAAATGGCTTCCAGCAACAAAATCACCTGAATGACCAGGAATGAACACGTAATCGCGATCCTGCTTGTTAATGATTTCTCTTACGGCTGGCCAATCCTGAAGGTGAGCCATGGACGAACCATTCACAGCAAAATCGACATACTGCTTCCACTCGTCTGAATGATACCAGCGATGCCAATCATCCTTCTTGTATTCAACAAAGTCCCATTTTAAGCCAAGGCGATCAGCAATATCTTTGCTGACAAGCGCCTCTTTATTCTCCCTTTTTCCATATGTAAAGGAAGCAATATCCTCGAGCCCATATTCCTTTAGCAATAAGGCAATAATTCTTGAATCATAGCCGCCGCTAAGAGGCAGAATCGGAACTTTATTCCTTAAACGGATGATGAGGTCTTCAAACACTTGATGAAAAACATGTTTCAGTTCTAAACTAAATTGTTCAAGATCCTTGTCAACCGGATGATGGTAAAACTGGTAATACTCTTTGCTTCTAATCTTCCCATCTTCTTGAATCTGAATGTACGAACCAGCTTCAACTTGCTTTACCCCATTGTAAAGTGTCTTTTCATTTGCGGTAAACCCAGTTAATAAAAATTCCTTCACAGCTGTTTTATTTAATGAATCATCCGCTTGATGAGTAATTTTGTCTGTGACAATCCAGCTTGAGCCTTCTTTATAATAGAAAAGCGGCATGCTCCGTTTCCGGTCAACAATCGCCGTCACTTTTTGCTTGTCTGCCTGGATAAAGACGAACTCCCCTTGTATTTCATTCAATTCACGCAGAAAGAATTCTTCTTCTGTAAGTACATCCTGAAGACGATCGGCATCATAGCATGTGCCTTTATAAAGAATATAGCCGCCAAAATAGACTCGGCCAAATGGAAAGGTTAATTCTTTTATAAGATTACTGTTTTGAATCACTATTTTCAGCAAATAAATCACCTATTTTTTTCATTCGGTTATATGAATAAAGGAATGGTTTGTGAGGCATGCTTTATGACGCGGACCCCACAAGCCATTCCTGTCTAGCTTGCAGCAGATTTTTTCCGCAATAGATCTTTATCTATACGTGAAAGCAGCACGATGACTAAGTAGCCAATCCAAGCAAATGCAATATTCCAATCCGAAAGATTGCTTTCCTGGATATAAACGATCGATATGACCGCTAACAATGACGATAAAAATAAAAAGGTCATTTTGCCAAAAGATACGGGAACATGATACAGCTTCTGGCTTTTAAAGAAAATATACGTAATCGCAACTAAGTATGAAAGCAAATAAGCTGCCACACTTCCCCAGATAGAAAAGGCAGGAATAAACACTACATTTAGAATCACATTAACTACGGCGGCAATACCAAATGCATAAGAAATGATTTTTGTCTGCTTCGTAAAGAAAATACCGACTGAAATGATCATGTAGAAAAAGTTCAGGAAGGTTACAGCAGATAGGATTGCTACATATTGGTATGCCTCATGATATTCACTATCTAACATTTGGATGATCCACGGCATCAAGGTGGCAACCATTAAAACACCGATTGTTCCTAGTATCAGAATACCATAGTACAACTTTGCAAATAAAACTGGACTATTATTTTTATCCTTTAGCGACATGGAAAAAGGTCGCCAAGCCATTTGCACTCCACTAGTGAGGAGTGTAATTAAAGAAGCAAACTTTACTGCTGCTCCATAAATTCCTACCTCATGAAACGAAGTAAACCTTTCTAGCAGGAAGGAATTCGCATTAACAATGACCCAAAATGCTAGAGATGCAGGAACTAGCGGGGCAGCGTATAAAAGGATTTCCTTCATGAGTTTCTTATTAAAAGTAAACTTAATAAATTTGATTAACGGCTTAATCAATAAAACGGCAACAATCGCTACACTTACAAGCCTTCCATATAGAATGCCATCAATGGTTGGGCTGACGTAAGCTAAAAATCCATAAGAGAAAACCGCAATTAAAAGCATTTTTAAAATCGTAAATGTTACGACCTTTTTTGTAAAAAAGTCATACCGAAGAACCGTTAGGATTAAGGCAATAACCGTATCCAGGGCCAAAACCCCAATGGCTATATAGAACAAATAATAAAGTTGCGCATCATTTAATAGAAACTGTGTCAGCCACTTTCCACCGACTAAAAACACGATTGCTATGATTAAAACAATCAGCATTCTAAAGGTCATGACGGAGCGGACATAATCCAGCCTCTTTTTCTTATCTTTTGTATCAAAGTAATAAAAGGCAAGTGCTGAGTCTGTTCCAAATATAACAATGAAGGTCAGCATGGACGTGACCCGATCTATATAATCAAAAACCCCGTATTCTGCCGGATCCAGGAAGGATGTATATATCGGAAGCATAATAAAGGCTATTAGCTTCGTTCCAACGTTCATAAATGCGTAAAGGAGCGAATCCGCTCCTAAACGCTTAATTTGGGCGAACACCCTATAACAGCTCCCGCTCGTCTACCATCTTGACGAACTTAGCAGGAACACCTTTAACTAAAGTCTTTGCTTCCGTATTCTTCGTTACTAATGCACCAGCAGCAACAAATGTTTCCTCTTCCACAACAATGCCAGGAAGAATAATCGATGCACCGCCAACACGAGCGCCTTTTTTCACGTGGGCGCCTTTAATCTTGTCGAAGCGTTCTTCTGTGCGGCCCATGAAATTATCATTTGTCGTTGTCACACAAGGAGCGATAAACACTTGCTCCTCCAATGTTGTGTAAGCAGTAATATAAGAATTGGATTGGATTTTTGTACGATCGCCAATTTTAACAAAGTTTTCAACCGTTACCCCTCTGCCGACGATCACAAAATTTCCGATCTCTACGTTTTCTCTAACACTTGCAAGGTCTGCAATGAGCGTGCTTGAGCCAATTTTTGCTCCACGATAAATAACGCAATTGGCACCAATCGTTACCTCTTCGCCAATTTCCAGAACAGGAATGGCATCAGCTAGCTTAACTGTGCTTGTTTTCGCTGGCTTTGGCGGCTTTCCAACAACAGCACCGTCTGCAATGGTCGTGTGATCCCCAATCGTTGTTCCCTCATGAATCGTTACACGGTTACCAACGATAACGTTTTTGCCAATTTTTACATCCTTTTCAATAACGGAAAAATAACCGACCTTTGCCGTTTCATCTACTGTAGCGGAAGGATCAATAAAATTCATTAGAATATCTCCCTTTACCATTAATTTGGCCGGATTTCCAACTAATGTGACCGGAATGTCCGAACCTTGCTCTATATTATAATTTAATGTATTTATTTGGCTTTACAATATCCTTCATTGCATTACGCGTATCGAAAATAACCTTGCTTTCCTTCGCGATCATTTCATAATCAAAATCGGTATGGTCTGTTGTTACAAGGACAAGATCTGCTTCATTTAACAGCTCTTTTGTCAGTTCAACTGTCTCAACCGTTTGATTGCATGATCGGAATGACTTCACATAAGGATCGACTACTGTATAGTCTGCACCGTGATGCTCTAACAGTTCAACAATTTTAAGAACTGGAGATTCCCTCACATCATCAATGTCCTTTTTATATGCGACCCCAAGAACAGCAACCTTCGCGCCACGAAGTGCTTTGCCATCTTCGTTTAATGTTTGCATCGCGCGTGTGATAACATATTCAGGCATGCTGTTATTAATTTCTCCAGCAAGCTCAATTAAACGTGTATGGTAGTTATATTCACGAGCCTTCCATGTTAAGTAGAATGGATCGATTGGAATACAGTGACCGCCTAAGCCAGGACCTGGATAGAATGCCATGAACCCGTAAGGCTTTGTTTTTGCTGCATCAATTACTTCCCACACATCAATGCCCATCTTTTGACAAAGAATAGCCATTTCGTTTGCTAACGCAATATTAATGTGACGGAACGTATTTTCGAAGATTTTCTCCATCTCAGCTATTGCTGGAGAAGATACTTCGTGTACATCCCCTTCAAGTACGCTTCGATAAAGAGCAGCTGCCACTTTTGTACAATTTTCAGTAATCCCGCCGACTACTTTAGGCGTATTTTTCGTTTTGAATTGCTTATTACCTGGATCAACACGCTCTGGAGAATACGCTACGAATACAGTTTCACCTGTTTTCAGGCCCTTTTCTTCAAGCGCAGGCTTTACAATTTCCTCTGTTGTTCCTGGGTAAGTAGTGGATTCTAATACAACAAGCATGCCTTCATGTGCATATTTAGCGATCTCTTTTGAAGAGCTTTCTACATAAGAAGTATCCGGCTGCTGATAAATATCAAGCGGAGTTGGTACACAGATTGCCACGGCATCTACTTCTTGGATACGCGCATAGTCAGTGGTTGCAACTAAACGGCCATCCTTAATCATGTCTGCTAACTCTTGATCAACAACGTCGCCGATATAGTTAATTCCCATATTCACTTGCTCAACGCGTGCTGCCTGCACATCAAAGCCGATTACCTTATAGCCTGCTTTTGCTTTTTCAACTGCTAATGGAAGGCCTACATAGCCTAAACCAACAACACCAATGACAGCTTCTTTATTTTCAATTTTATTAATTAATGATGTATATACGTCCATCTTTCTTTCTCCTTTTATAGAACGACTTTTTTTCCAGTTTCTGCTGACTCTAAAATTGCCAATATTAATTTTACAGGAGCGAGGCCGTCTTCTCCAGTTACAATTGGGTTACGATTTTCTTTTACAGCTAGCACCATATCCTCGATGATGCATTGGTGACCGGGTTTGCCAAAAGGATCTGCTTGAATCTCACCTTTTATTCTATCCGCTTCCTCTTCTGTTACCCCTTCAATATCCCATGTTTCAATAAAGTTAGCGTTTCTTCCGCTGATTTTTACTGATGCGGTTTCTCCAAAAATCGCAAGCGATTCTTCTAGATTCTTCGGATAGATCGTCGTTGCTGCCTCGATTACACCAAGTGCTCCATTCTTAAATTGAACAACAGCTGCTGCCACATCTTCCGTTTCGATTTTGCGTAAGCGCGTAGCTGCCATTGCTTGAACCGATTCAACTGGTCCCATTAGCCAAAGCATTAAGTCAAGGTCATGAATCGCTTGGTTCATAAGAACGCCGCCGTCAAATTCCTTCGTCCCCCGCCATTCTGCTTGATCATAATAAGCCTGATTTCGATTCCAGCGAACAGTTGCATTCGCATGGCTTAATTTCCCGAATGAGCCCGCATCCATCTGTTCTCTCAATTTTTGGATAGCTGGTCTGAATCGGTTTGGATGAACAACAGCAAGCTTGACGCCGTTTTCATTCGCATACTTAATCATATCTTCAGCATCCTGAAGCTTTAGTGACATTGGCTTTTCTACAATAATATGTCTTTTATGTTCTGCAACAATTTTCGTTAAGCGTGCATGTAATCCTGAAGGGACACAAATATTAACAACATCAATATCCGGATTCTCCTCAAGCATTTGAGCTAAGTCCGTATATTTTTTTACATCAGCGTTATCCATTTCTAAACGTGCTGGGTTCGTATCGCATATTGCATACAGATTCGCATTTTCAGCCTTTTCAATAGCTTCAATATGTTTATTTGCAATATGTCCCATACCAACAACGGCAAAATTAATCATGCTTATAGTGCCTCCTAGCATCATTAATGTATTTCCAAAGCATTAGAATAAGGATTGCTGCGATAATCCCAAGAACAAGTCCTGCTAATGTCAGTTCTAATTTATACGTATTCGTAACGCCAACTTCCTGATTAACAATGCCTGGCTTTTCAAAAAAGGCTAGATCTGTTTTCATGCTTTGAATAGACGTTTTGGCCTTTGCGGCATCTGCCTCAGATTTTTCAAGCAACGAAGTAATATCTTCCGTTTCTTCAATGGTTAAATCTTCACGGTCAAGTCGCTCACCGCTAACTCTAATGACATCATTTAGTTGTTTAAGGGTTGTTTCGTGATTCTTAATAATATCTTCTGTCGTTTTATATCTTAGATCATAGCTGTCAACAAGACCCTGCTCAATGCCAGCAGCCATCTTTTGAAGATCTTTTTCTACTCGCTCTTTATTATCATCAAAAATTTTGATTTTCACATAGCTTTCACTAGAAACATATGCATCAATTACTCCATGAACATCTTTGCCATAAGTAGCAACAACATTCGATGGATTTGTTAATGCCTTTAGCTTAATGGAGCCAGTAAAGATGGATGCACTCCCGACGTATTTGCCATCTTTAGGAATTAAATAAGAAGCACCGAATCCTAATAATGTAAACAGCAGCGGGATAATAAGAAAGAAAACTTTCTTCTTCCAAAAGAAAACTAAGTATTCGTATAATGCAAACCTTTTTTGTTCTGTCAAAAAGACCACCATTCCTTTTAAAATTATAGAAACTGCTTAAAATGCTTACATGCAAGTAAAGAAACGCCCCCTGCTCGGCGACGTTCCTTTTATTTTTTATTTGTTGAAAAACTCCGCAATTTTCGCAACTACATATTCTTGCTGCTCCTGTTTCAGTTCAGGGAACATTGGCAATGACAATGCCTCTTTAGCCGCTTTTTCTGATTCAGGAAGGTCTCCTTCTTTATAGCCTAAATCTTTAAAGACAGGCTGAACATGAAGCGGTAGTGGATAGTAGATCATTGTTTGTACACCTTGTTCTTTTAAGAAAGCCTGTAATTCATCACGTTTTTCTACACGGATCGTATACTGGTGGAATACGTGGTAATTTCCTTCTTTCTCAACAGGTGTTTTTACTAAGTTCCCTAACTGCTCAGTAAGTAGCTGTGTATATACGGCTGCCTTTTCTCTTCTAAGCTCGCTCCATTTATCTAAATGCGGGAATTTCACGTTTAAAACAGCTGCCTGCATTTCATCCAAACGGCTGTTATAGCCTAACACATGATGATAGTATTTCGGCTTGCTGCCGTGAACACGGATCACTCGGCTATTTTCTGCAACCTGGTCATCATTTGTAACAACCATGCCCGCATCACCGTATGCTCCAAGGTTCTTTGTTGGGAAGAAACTGTATGTTGCAGCTGTCCCATATTCTGCGACTGTTTTCCCTTTATGCTTTGCACCGATTGCTTGAGCAGCATCGCCGATTACAGCAAGTTGATGCTTATCAGCAATAGCACAAATTTCTTCCATATCTGCTGTTTGCCCATAAAGATGAACAGGGATAATTGCTTTTGTTTTATCAGTAATCGCTGCTTCAATTTTCTTTGGATCAATATTAAATGTTACTGGATCGATATCAACATAGACCGGAGTAGCTCCAGCACGAACAATTGAACCGCCAGTCGCAAAGAAAGTAAACGGAGTAGTAATGACTTCATCGCCTGATTTTACTCCTGCTGCTTGTAACGCAATATGTATAGCATCACTTCCGTTTGCTACCCCAATTCCATGACCAACACGACTATACGCTGCCACATCTGCCTCTAGCTTCTTCACGTTGTCTCCTAGAATAAAATGCGAAGAGCTCATCACTTGATCTAAAGCAGCAAGCATTTCAGTCTTCAATGATTGATATTGTTCACTTAAATCTAACATAGGAATTTTCATATTCATTTCCTCCAACTTCCTAGATGAAATACTAAGTTATTTTAACATAAAATAGACATTCAATCGCTATTTAACACTACGGCAAAATGACAATTTTCGAACATAAATGCACAAAGCAGCGGTTTTTCAAAAAAAGCCGTTTGCGAGTCGTCCACAAACGGCCTACTGTTATTGTCTTCCAGTAACTTTCCGATATATTTTAATAACAGGCTGATACTTCTCGTGTACTAAGCCAATCGTTTCTGCGAGTACTTCCAGGATTAATAATAATCCGAAGATGATAAAAATACTGACCCATAGCGTTGCTGTTGAAAATAGTATAGCACTAATGCTAAAAATAATTCCAAATCCATAAATGCACAGTACGGTTTTCCGATGGGATAACCCGAGTGCAAGCAAACGATGATGCAAATGCGATTTATCAGGAGCTGAAATCGGCTTTTTATTCACAATCCGTCGAATGATTGCATAGGTTGTATCAAAAACAGGCACACCAAGAATGATAATTGGAACAACAAAACTAAATAAGGTGACGCTCTTATACAAACCGAGTAATGACAGAATGGAAATGGCATAGCCTAAAAATAGCGCTCCCGTATCACCCATGAATATTTTTGCCGGATGGAAATTATGGAATAGAAACCCTAATGTGCTTCCTAGCAAAATGAGAGATAGCATCAAAATAAGCGGTTTTCCTGCAATTCCAGCCATAAAAGCAATCGTTGCAATAACAATGGCTGAAATCCCTGCAGAAAGTCCATCAAGGCCATCAATTAAGTTAATGGCGTTCGTAATTGCAACAATCCAGAAAACCGTAATCGGATAAGTCCAAAGACCAACATCAAACGTGCCGATAAACGGAATGGATAAATGATCGATCGTTAAGCCGCTCCCTACAACCGCAGCTGCAGCAAGCAATTGACCGATAAGTTTATATTTCGCTGAAAGTTCATACTTATCATCAAGGATGCCAGTAATAACAATAATAATCGCACCTACTGTAATCCCTGTTATCTTTTCATTATAGAGACCGCCCACAAAATAGCCTGCAATCACTCCAGCAAAGACAGCCAAACCACCGAGTCTAGGCATGATTTTGGAATGCACCTTCCTATGATTCGGTTTGTCCGTTGCACCAATTTTCAGTGCAAACTTAATGACCAAGGGAGTTATTAGCAAGGACGTCACTAAAGCCGCAATAAATGCAGCTAAAAATTTAATATCCAATGATATCACCTTTAGTTTTTTGAATTTATGCAGCCAGATTTATACTACCATATATCAAAAAGAATTCAATTAATTTCATTTTTAAAAATATTCTCTTGTAAGGTATAGCAATTACTTATTAATAGTATCACCTCTTTTTCAATAAAGTCTTTATTAGTTTTCGACCTTAAATGGAAGTTTCCTCTAAAGTTGACGAATATTATCGAAAAAAGTTTCAAATAATGAAGAATAATAGATTCTGTCAAAAATTAACTGCGGCTTCTCTTCTAAAATATATTATACTACATAATATGTTATAATTAGATAGGGAAAAATGTAGTAGCAAAAATAGTTACTAATCTTATAAAATTTGTATTACTTTTAATAATTTCTAGGAGAGAACCGCATGCTATCGTTAATGAAGCGCATATTTAATGAAGATTCTGCCGAACTTAAACGCCTGTATAAACATGTAACAAATATTAATGAGCTAGAAGAAAAAATTTCTGCATTAAGCGACGAGGAGCTTAAAGAGGCTACGCAATATTTAAAGGAAAAGGTTGCTGAAGGGGTATCTGTTCTTGATTTAAAAGAAGAGGCTTTCGCTACAGTAAGGGAAGCTTCTAAACGAGTACTTGGTCTTCGTCACTATGATGTACAGCTGCTTGGAGGTTTAGTCCTTCTTGAAGGCGGAATCGCAGAAATGCGAACAGGTGAAGGAAAAACACTTGTTGCTACGCTGCCTAGCTATTTAAGAGCTTTGGAAGGCAAAGGGGTACACATTATTACAGCGAACGAATACTTAGCAAAACGCGACTATGAACAAATGGGAAAACTATTTAACTTTCTTGGCTTAACCGTTGGCTTAAATATTTCTCAAATCTCTGAAACTGAAAAAAGAGAAGCCTATAACGCGGATATTACTTATGGTACAGGTACGGAATTCGGGTTTGATCTTTTGCGCGATAATATGACATCAAGCTTTGAAGAACGTGTTCAAAGGCCTTTACATTACGCAATTGTTGATGAAGTAGACAGCATTTTAATTGATGAAGCAAGGACACCGCTCATCATTGCCAGCAAATCAGATATTGCAACTGAGTTATTCTATATCACTTCTGAAATCGTAAAGAACTTTGAAGACGGCAACCAGTATGAATTCTATCCTGAAACAAAGCAAATCGTTTTAACAGACAATGGGGCTAACGAATTCGAACAAGCTTTTGGCTTGAAAAATTTATATGATGCCGAACACCGTGAGCTTTTACATAACATCATGCAATCATTACGCGCACATGTCGTCATGAGAAAAGATGTTGATTATATTGTGAAAAAAGATGAAATTGTCCTAGTCGATCAATTTACAGGAAGAATTATGGAAGGCCGGACATTTAGCGATGGTCTTCATCAGGCAATTGAAGCAAAAGAAGGCGTGACTGTTAAGGAAGAAAATCAAACACAGGCTTCCATCACCGTACAGAACTATTTCAGAATCTATAAAATCCTATCCGGGATGACAGGAAGTGCAACGCCATCTAAGAAGGAATTTTTTGAAACGTATAGTCTTCGAGTCGTTTCAGTTCCTACGAATAAACCGAACGCTCGCATAGATGAAGAACCATTGGTTTATAAAGACTATGAATCAAAGGTTGCGAAAATCGTTGAAGAGGTGGCCAAACACAATAAAATCGGCCGTCCAGTCCTAATTGGGACAACCTCCATCGAACAGTCAGAAAAGCTTTCTGTCTATCTGAAAAAAGCTGGTATAAAACATCAAATTCTAAATGCAAAAACGGAGGAAGATGAAGCAAATATCATCTCTCAAGCTGGACAAAGGAATCAGGTCATGCTTTCTACGAATATGGCTGGACGCGGAACCGATATTATCTTGGACCCAGCTGTTAGAGAGCTTGGCGGCTTGCATATTATCGGCACAGAGCTTCATGAGAGTGAAAGAATTGATATGCAGCTAAGGGGAAGAGCCGGAAGACAAGGGGACCCGGGCTCCACTCAATTCATCATATCTATTGAAGATGATATCTTTAATAGTTATGATAAAGATGAGATGGATAAGTGGAAGAAGAGAATCAAAACGGATGAGTCTGGACTGATCATTTCACCCAATCCAGTAAAATTCGTGCTTAAAGTTCAATCCATTGTTGAAGGCAGTCACTTCTCTGCTAGAAACCATCTCCTGAAGCTAGATGATGTTGTCAACCAGCAAAGAAAAATCGTCTATGAAAAACGAGATGAACTGTTGGCAAGTACAAATTCTGTAGATTTAATCATCAACTCTTTACAAAATCATCTAAAAAACATCCTTGACACGTATTGCCCTGCAGAGTCGATTACAGAAAATTCAGCGGCAGAGGGTTTGCATGAGGAGTTAACACTTGTTTTCGGAGAGCTGCCATTTCAAGCATTAGATTTAATCGATCGAGAAAAAGCGGCAATTCAAGAAAAGATCGACCAGTTATATGAGAACTATTTAAATGAAATGAAGGCACTTGAAACAAATGAAGATTTCCAATCACAGGTAAAATTATTATATCTGCAAAATTTAGATCGTTCATGGGTTGTTCATATGGAAATGATGATGCAATTAAGAGAAGGCTTCAATATTCGCGGATACGGTCAAGAGGATCCTTACCGCCTTTACGAGCTAGAAGGCTTCGAAGAGTTCAAGCATTTCCTTGCAGAATTAGACGCTCAAGCAAGCAAGCAAACGAGAATGATTATTCAGCATTTTTTACCTGGTGAGGAGAAAGAATAATTAAGAGGAGGAGTAAGACGATTCAGCCAGAGACTCGTCTTATTCCTTTTAAAAAGGGGACTGAACTGCTAATGGGGATTTTTAATAAGGAAAATAAAGATGTAAACGAGCAAGAGGAGAATAAATCATTAGATATTCGTGAAACGGATAATGATGAAGGGATTAAAACAGAACTATCTTATCACCCTGATTGGGACTTGAGTGTTCAAGAGAAATATGTATTCCAATATAACCATCAAAAGCTGCCGACTCTTCAGCCAAACCAAATTGCAATTAATGGTATTAATTTGTACGAGTATGATGGTGGATTTGTCATTACGGCTTTCTTAAGAAGCTCTCTTCCTAAGCCTGTAGACTTCGAAGTGATCGACTTAGTCATTGTGAATGGCGAAAATGAGCGTCTAGCAAGAAAAAGCTTTGAAATGGACTTGTTCGGTGAATTGCCTCCAAACTCTTGCAGACCATGGAGATTCTTATTCGAAAACGAGAATAAGCTTGTTGATGAAATTCCTAAGAACAATTGGAAGGTTGTTTTTGAACTGAAGCAGAAGGCTCCAGACGTGCTTCCTCTCGATCTTGAGGACAGCTGGAAAGAAGCCTTTAGTGATGAGCAAAAGCAGCATTTAGAAAACATCGTTAAGAGCCTTCCGCCTTTACGTGAAGGGGAAGTTAATTTCATGGGTCTAGAGGCAAAAATGATTGAAGGAAGAGGATTGGCTGCCACATTACTAATCCGCAATGCAAGCAACCGCAGCATTACAATTGAAAACCTGCCGCTCGTTTTTGAAGATGCTTCTGGAGAAGCAATCGCTCAGGCCGGCTTTCAATTAAACAATCTTGAAATCAAGAGCCAAACATGCAAGCCATGGACCTTTGTTTTCCCAGAATCCGCTATAACAAAGGAAAATCTAGATCTATCTAAATGGAAGACATATGTACCTCAATCAGCAGCTGTTAATATGAAAGAAGAGGCCTGAAGCTCAGCTTCAGACCCCTTCTTTTTTTATAGTGAAAAGTAATTAATATGTGTATCCATTTTCGTTATGTATAAGTTATCTCCAAGTCCGTACTGTCCGCCATGCTTATCATCATATGTATAAACACGATATTTCTCTCCAGCTTTCAGCACTCTCTCAACTACCAAATTGTCGTTGCTATCACGTTTCCATAGATTAATAGACTTCTTAATTTCTACTACGCCAATTTGACCAGCCTTCACCTCAAGTCCTTTGAACTCTTGCGGCGGCGGTGGCGGCGCATCAAAATTTGTGAATCGTTTCGCACCTACGTATTTATTTTTCCAGTATTTATCGTCTAACCCATTGATTCTTACACCTTCAGAAGTTGAAGCATGAATAAAGTTATTATCGCCAATATATATACCTGCATGGGATACGCCAGATCCAGAAGTATTAAAGAAAACCGCATCACCAGGCTTCAAGTCTGATTTAGCAACAGATTCGCCAAAATTATATTGGTCCGCTGACCTTCTAGGTAAATTATTTACATTAAAGTTTTCGTATATGTATGTTATATATCCGGAACAATCAAATCCATTCGGTGTTGAGCCTGCATAAACATAAGGGGTTCCAATGAATTTCTTGCTATATTCAACTAGATCATCCGTACTAGCTGCACTTGCGCAGCTCACTCCAAAAACGGTCGGAAGAAGCAATGCTCCCGTAATGACTACTTTCGCTAAAATCTTCATTTAAACCTCCTGAAAATAAGAAGAATGTCGTATATTATCGCTACAAGTATGATTTTACATTATTTTCAGGTAATTTATCATTTCAAATCTATTAAATAATACCTAGTTATATTACATCTATGTTACAAATTATGCGGTTATAGATGATTTTTTTAAAATACTAGCCATATTCCCCCATTTTAAAGGTTGGATATCTGCCTATACATTCCAGAAAAAAAATAAACCTTCTTAGATGTAAGAAGGTTTACGAAAAGTCAGGCCAATTCTTTTGAAATATATCCCCTTTAACTTTTCCGAGTGTTCTATATCGAAAAGGCATTAAATCACTCGCGTCTTTATCCATAAATTCCAGGGCAATTTCTAATGGAATGAGATTAAATTGATCCTGTGCCTCGGAAAGGAAAAAAGCATCTTTAATTTTTCCGCTTTTCTTTGTATCAATTAATAAGAAGGCCGGATAGTAGCTGCCATCTTTTGCTTCAAGAATTGCTTTTGCTGTAATAAAACCTTTTTTCTCTTGTTCAATATCGTCATTTTCGGTTTTATCTAAAACCTTTTGGGCCCAGCCTTGCCTTTTATAACCCCCAATGATTTTGGGAGGATCTTTTTCTAACTGCTTTCTTACTTGTTCCATATTATTCGAACTCATTGACATTCTTTTCCCTCCAACGAAAAGGGTCTCTATAAATTAATTTTTAAAACTTCTATAGGGACTGCTCTTTCTACACAAAAAGAGCACAAAATAGAATTGCTTGTACTAGCGTACCATATCATAAATGACAAATCAAACCAACACCCATAACATTTTTTGTAAGTTTCAGTCATGACAAGGGCCAAATTCCCCAAATCATTATAAAATCAGCGAGAAATTTGGCCTCTTATCTACTTATTTATAAACTGCCTGAATTTGATCAATAAAAATGGCACCGCTATTTTTATTTGTGTCACTTGTTTCCATGTAGCGCACAGGTGCTTCAATGACCAATGGTGTTTTAATATTCTGTGGCACAGCTGCCTCCATATACTTCCAGCCCGTCCAATTTACGTTCTTTGTGAAATCAAGCTGAATCTCTTGGCCGCTTCCATCTTTCAGCTGCATTCTTAACCAATGCCCTTTGCCATCCCCATAAACCCACATGCCGATTTTTTTCGGGTGGCCTTTTAAAGCAATCGGTTTAACCGCATCAATATAAGCACCTGAAGTACCGGATGTACCAGTAAAGTCATAGCTTAGCTTAGCTGAGTATTTTCCAGTTTTACTTAATGGATCCTGTATTACATTCACACTCTTATATCTCGCACCAGTTGCTTTATAGTTAGCTATCCCATTCTCAAAGCCTTCGATTAGGATTGGTTCAGGCGTGCCTACAGTAACGGCAATTTTTGCAGAAACCTTTCCATGAGAAATAGTAATCGTACCTGTTCCTTTTGCGGAACCTGCTTTAAATTCACCTTTATTATTAATAGTACCTAGACTAGCTGGTGATACACTCCATTTGAACAAAGCAGGATCGGAGATAACTGTCTTGCCTTTATAGATTCCCTTCGGCTGAATCTTATAAATCGTATTGTTTTCTACCATAATATCTTTTTCATCCACTTGGATGCTATCAAGCGTATTAATTAGATTCACTTTAATTTTGCTGCTAATATTACCTGATGAAACAGTAATTTCACTATTGCTTATAGAAGTTGAAGCTGTATAGCTGCCATCTGCATTTTTCTTCAATGCCGGAGAGCTATATGCTATCTGAGATACAGGAACCGCGTTGTAGAATTGATCCATCCCTTTAACAGTAATGCCTAAATCCTTATATGTAGCACCTGCAAACAGAGTAAGTTCCTTCGGATTTACGACAAGCTGATTAAGAGGCCCTTTCATCCATTTACTAATAAATAATAATGAATTGGAAACGGAACGCTCCGCTCCATCTGAAGGCTTATTCACTACTGAAACAGAATCATTCCCATGTTCTCTTACAACCATTGTAGAAGATCCGCCGCCATCAAAAGTAAATGCTTGGACAGCACCAAGGTCTTTCATGACTGTAGCCATTTCCGCTAAGGAAAGACCTACACTGTGAAGAGCGTTACGCCCATCAACAACGACTGTAACAATTCCTCCATCTGCTTTAATGCCAATGGCTGATCTTGGATGAACACCTGCAACAGTCTGCTTAACAACCGATCCATTTTTCACTAAGTGGTAGCGGCCGCTTATCGCTTCCACCACTTGATTCCAATCATTTGAAGCAAAATCTGCTTTTACTTCGATCTTGTCACCTACGGCAATGGTTTTTAAATAATTACTGCCCAAATTATGACCAGAAAGAACAAATTCACCGCTATTTAGCTTCTCATCTCCGACATTCTCTACCACTTTCACAACTGTGCCTGTTAATACACTATGACCGTTCAATTGACCAGAGTCTGTTTTGACAACAACCTCTGTTCCAAGATTATTCGTTCGTGTTGAACTTGCAAATGCTGGTGTATAGAGAACAAGATGGTTAGCCGATCTCGTTCTATTAACAGAATTTATCCAATAGGCATTTTGCCCATTTACTTGAACAGAAATTTTCAATTGTGGATTGCCGATTAATGGCTTACCCTCTTTTGTTACACCGAAAACTGCTAATTGATTTAATGGCGTCTGACTCGTTGCAATAATTTCGCCCTGTTGAATCATTAAATCAACCGGATGGCCATTTTTATCAAAGTAGTCACCGTTTATGCCTGCAACGACATGCTTTTCTGGCGTTTTCGCATTGTTTGCTTGTTTTGATACAGGTTCAAATCCGTATAATTGGTCTTTTGCCAAAGCTGTTTCCAAGCTAATCTTTTCTGTTTTGCCATCGTATTCAACCGCATAAATTTTTTGCTTTCCTCTGTTGCTCGCTACAGAAAGCTCTGTTTCTGTTACCCCAGGAGCGATCTTTTTTGATTGCTGCTGTGTAATTTTTCCGATCGAAAGATTTCCTATTGGCTTTGTTGTCGATCCCCCACCGCTATACGCGGCCTCAAGTTCTGCCAGCTTTTTCTTAGATGGCGTTCGGTAATCGACATATCCTGCCATCTTCGTAATATAATAGCCTCCCCCGAGTCCGTATTGGCCTCCAAAGAGGTTGTCATAGCGATACACTCGATATTGCTCACCAGGCTTCAAAATCCGTTCAAATACAAGCTTATTCCCGTCTCTTTTCCATAGATTAATAGGCTTTATTACTTTTATTTTCCCCACTTGGCCTTTAACCATAAGAAGTCCATCCCAGTAAACTTTCGGCTCGCTTGCTGAAGCCTGAGAACTTAACCCAAAAATCAATGCTGCAATTACTACTAGCTTAACTATCCACTTTTTCGTCATTTTCCCTCTCCTTCTTTCTACTATTCTCTTATTATATGACATTTTCCCAGATAATTGGACAAATAACTGGATAAAACGACTTTTGAACTAAAAAACAATAAGTACGAACTTGACTTCATTTCATATGTAACGAGTAATCGGTCATTTTGTGCTATTTTCCGGTCAAATTTTGCTATATTCCGGTCAGAATATCCGCTTTTCCGGTTAAATTCTCCTTTTATTGGCCGCTTTTTCGTTTTATCGGCCACTTTCCACCATTTACAGGCCACCTGCCAATTGAGCAGCAAAAAGCCTGTGGAATTCACCCACAGGCTTTTTTATTTTAGAATTTCCATAAATTGATAGGTTAGCGGTGCAAGTTTTTTCAATTTCGCTCTGGAATGATCATCCCGATAATAGAGCGCAAATGCTTCTGCAAAATATTCCTCGCGATAATTTAGGAAATACTTCTCGTTTGGGAACAATCTTCCTTTTTCTATGTTCCAAATGGCAGTGAAAGCATCTGATGAGGATACATGCTTCTTCAAAATGCTATCAATGGAATGTGCCAGCTCATGCAGTTCTAAATTGATGGAGCCATGGCCGCTCCCCTTTTCACTATGGCCAATTCGAACAACGACTGCCTTTCCACCGCCGACTCCTGGGACATCATCCCACGTTTTATTTGTATCCTCCCAGCCTCGTGGCGCAGCGCCTTTTAAGTGAGCGAATTCTGGTGTATCTGTGATCGGGCCATTGACTAGAATGATATGTATTTGATGATCCATAAGCTGCAGTAATATAGATTCTGGCAAATTCCCTAACCGCTCTTTCACCAGATTAACAGCTGATGTATCATATTCTTCCTTTGGGAGAGTTAATATACTTTCAACTAGACAGGTCTGATCACAATCTAATAGCTTGCGCTTAGTGGCTGAAGGTGTTTCATAGATCACATGCCCCGTCACTTTCGTAATGTAGGCATCTCCTCCGACACCATATTGGCCACCGTAAAGCTCGTCCATTCTGTATACGCGGTATTTTTCTCCGGGCTGAAGCAATCTTACAAATTGAAGACCGTCTTCTGTTCTTTTCCATAGATTTATAGGTTTGATGACTGTTACACGGCCAATCTGTCCTTTTTTCAGCTCAACACCATCCCAATACACGGTAGCAGCTTTGGAATCATCGGGGTGTATCGATAAAAATAGGATGAATACAGCAAAAATAAAAACTAGTTTTTTCAAATCATATCCCCCCAGCTAATTATCTTTATTGTATGTCGGTTCCCAGGAAAAAGATAGAGACTTTTCTGCCAAAAAATACTAAGAATGCATGCGCAAGCGCCTTGGTCATCGCCGTACAAGGACCGGATCTTTCGATGAGAGCGAACCGATGCTGACGCAATCCATGCATAGTCGGACTGAAGTTTGATAAGCGATAGGCGCTGGGGCTGGGGCTGGTGCAGACAACCTTTCACAAAGGTATCCACAACATTCAATCGAAAAAACCTGTGGGGCACGAGATCAGATCGCAAACCAACGAAAGGATTGCTATTCTGATAAAATACCCCACAGGCATCACAACATTTTAATTTTTATATACATTTAATGTGTAAGGATTTAAGGTTGTATTGCCGAACGAATCCCGTACCTTAATGTGGTAAGTGCCTTTGCTGAGGTTAAAGTTTAGAACCTCCGTATCTCCGCTTGCATAGTAATCGGCTGTTGTTACTAGCTTGCCATTTTTATAGAGGGAGATCACACCATCAACTTCCATGCCTGTAGCTAGTTCAATGGTTCCTTTTGTATTCTTGTCGAGTTTCAATTCGTACCAATCTTCATCCCCGTAAGGAATACCAGCATTTAAATGTCCCGTTGCTTGCAGATGCTTGGCAGACTTCGCTTTTAATTTAAGCGGTTTAGATGGGATGTTATTTTTCACGATGGAATCTTTATCCTCATCGTTTTTATTAACAGGGTTAAGCGTAAGTACATATGGCATTAATGAGAAAGAGTTAAGACCATCGAAATAGCCAGAGGCAGTGATAAAATAGTTCTTGCCTTTCTCTGCTTTAAAGGATCCATACGTTTTCCCTTGATCCGCACCCTTGCTAATATACTGAGATTTTGTCATTTCCTCATCATCTAATTTACGGTTTTTATTTGTATCCTCTACAATCACTAAATTGCCATAGAATGGACTCATCAGTTCCTTCGGATACTGAGATTTAAATTTCTCACTCACTTTCTTTCTTTCGAGTGTAATTCCAAAAATATCATTTTGTTTGCTTTCAAAATAGAAGACATCCTGGTCATTTGGCATAGCAAAGTTTCCTTCAATCACATTTGAAGTAAGATTCTTCGCATTTTCTGGCTTATCATTGTCCTCATATTTATCCTGAGGATTTTTTACAACAAGCTTTGAAGTGAACTGATAAGGATCAAATGAAATACTGCCGTTATAGTAATTCGTATTTATTTTTACAAAATACGTTTCATTTTTCTTTAACCCTGTATATACAGAAGTACTTAGTTCCCCAAATTGCCAGAATGAATATTCATTTGTACCAATCATTTCCATATAAGAATATTCTTCTCCGTTTCGATCCTTCTCTTCCCTGACTTGATAGATTCCTAGCATTGGGATAGAAGCATCCTTATCAGATAATAGAAACTCATAGATGCCATTCTCTTCCGGCGTAAAGCTGAACCAATCCTCATCCTCTAATGTTTGGAGATATCCCGTTCCAGAATCGCCAATTTTATAAGGCTGTGCTCCGTCTTTGATCGTTTGCACATAATCAAATTCCTCTTCTTGAGGAGTGGTTGTAATAAGCCCTAATTGTTTTTCTAGCATACTCATTTCCTCTTCAGGAGAGAAAAATACTGGCAATGAATCCTCATCTGGAGGCAGAACCTTGCCTTCCACACTTAACTGATAAGGGATCGCTGAAGATTCAGGGCTTTGCTCTTCCTCCATCATTCCCATATTCATGAAGAAATCAAATATCCCAAAATAGTTGCTGTTTTTATTCGAAACTTTAATTAATAATTCAGTCTCAGGATTGGCAGTAAAGGTTAGTATTTCACCTTCACTCTTGCCTTTATTGTTCGCATAGTACGATGGTTCTTCAGGGAATTGAGCTAGCTCCTCAGGCAGCTCTGCCTCTTGCATTTCTCCCTCAGCCATTTCAGATGAAAGCCATTTCTCATAAACACTTATACTTGTATCTACACCCGGAATACCTGAAAGATCAATGCGAACTACTTGCTCCTCTTCAACAGAGAAACGGTAGTAATCGTCATCGCCTTCTTCACCGATCAAAGTAAAGTTTTCCTTTCCGGATTTATATGGCAGCTTCAGATCAATCGGTGCTTCAAGTGTGGATTCATCCTTTGGCAGCTCTGTATATTTTTTCACGGAAAGATTATACTTGGATAGCTGACTTTTCGAGTCATCATAGCTTCCATTCACATCTTTTACAGCAAAGGTTAGCTTTCCAGAGGATGGAACCTTATAAAGCTTGCCTTCTGTTTTCCCATTTAGCACTTTATTGACATCGACTTTTTCTTTGCCGTCAGGTGAGTTGATAAGTAATTTGTAATCAAATTGCTTTGCACCCTCTAGAGAGAATTGAATGTATTCTCCAGCCTTCACCTCTGTTTGGTACCATTTTTCTTCAAATGGCTTTGTAATTGCACCATTAATGGTAGAGGTTTTAGCCAAGTCTACTTCTTCAGCCTTTTCAAGAATTTCTTTAACAGTCAATTCTTTATAATTTGTTAAGTTTGGTAGTTTCTTTATATCAAAATTAAGTGCGGCAACCGGGTTAACGAGTCCATTTCCGTATTTAACGTCAAACCCTTTATCCCCTAAATCCTCGGTTGTATGTTCTAAAATATATTCCACCTGCATAGGTGTAAGATTTGGATGCTTGGATAGCAGCAAGGAAGCAACACCTGCAACCATTGGAGAGGCCATGGAAGTACCGCTCATTTTAACAAAACTTGATTTCTTTTCGTAATCATAGAGCGTGCTGTACACTTCATCTCCTGGGGCTACAACATCAACCGATGGTCCATAGGATGAGAAGTCTGATAGTTTCTTTTCACTATTAATAGAACCGACACTAATAACTCCCTCATATGCAGCCGGATAGCTTGCAATATCCGCTCCATCATTTCCTGCTGCTGCAACGATCGTAATATTTTTTTCCAATGCTTTTTTGATCGCTTCCTCGATCACTGGCGATTTCATCGGTCCGCCTAAACTCATATTGATTACTTTGGCACCTTTTTCAACAGCGTGTAAAATTCCATCAGCAATCGCATAGTCATATGCCCCATACCCGCGATCAAAGACATCGATAGGAAGAATGCTTACATTTGGATTTACGCCAAAACCGCCAATGCCATTATTTTTGTTTCCTGCAATAATCCCCGTCACATGGGTCCCGTGGAAATCAGGCGTTCCTTGATTCATCGGATTTACTGCGTTGTAGCTAGGCAAAAGCTTCCCTTTTAGCTCTGGGTGCTGCATATCCACACCTTGGTCAATGACAGCGACTGTCACCTTATTCTTGCCTGCCAGCTGGTGCGCTTTATTCAGATTTAGCATGTCAATATAGTACTGTTCAGACACTTTTGGGTCTTTGATATTTAAAGGCTTATACAATGCACTTGGATTCACAGAATTGACATGAGTAAACCCTTTATATTTCCCCATGACCTTTTGAAGATTCTTTTTGTTGTTAACTTTAACAACGGCGTAGTTGAGACTAGGGAAATTCTTAAGCAATGTACCACCCGCTATGCGATGCTCTGCTTGAGTGAGCGGTTTCGAATATTTAATGACAATCGTATCATCACTTAAAGCCTTTTCATTAGCTATGTCCAGCTTTTTCTGAAGCTGCGGATTGCTTACGTTGATCGCAGCTACATCCGCTGGTTTTTTTTCTGCAAAGACAGAAGTCCCCGCTGCTAGATTACTAGAAATTAAGCCAAGCCCTACTGTAACTGATAAAGCATTGCGAACCCATTTTTTCATAGTATCCCCCTATTTTTTATACTAGCTTTATCTTACTAATAATTACCAAATAATAGCAAGCAATACCCTAACCAAACTTTTTACCAAATTCGACAGACTGACATAGCTGAATGGCATAGAACACATGTTAAAGAACTACCGTCCACTCCACGTGTACAAACAAGGCCGATTTGTCCACGAACGGTGCCAGGCACCGCACGAAGACACCGTTCCATTAGCGTGATAGGATTCCCTTTGTTATGTATTTAGCTGTTTGTTTTTTCCCTATCGCTTTGATTGAAGAGCGTTCTAGTTTGGTAGGATGAAGCGGCGTGATGAAGGATGGACCTTCTCCTTTTTGGACAGAATCTGAATGGCTGACAATTATTTCGCCAGTTTCTATTCCTTTTTTGATTTGTACTTGATTACCGGCGTGCATGCCAACTTGAATCTCTCTCCGGTCAAGCTTTCCCCCGTCTGTAATAACCCAAACAAAGGATTTTTTCTTTTTCCTTACAATGGACTCCTTTGGAACCATTACTGCTCCGTTCACCTCCTTTGTGATGAGCGATACTTTCACATGTGACCCTTGCAATAGATCTTGAGGCGCGTTTTCATCCAATTGAATCGTATATGGATACTTGTCCTTCTTCTGTCCAGCAGGGCCAGCTGGGAGGGTATCAGCAGCCTCCAATGTGCCTGTCCATTTCTTTTTTATGACATCAGAGGTAATGACCGCCTGCATTCCCGCCTCTGCTCGAAGCCGTTCCTTTTCATTCAAGCTGCCTTGAATCGTTGGAATGTGCGAGTTGATCGTAATTAACGGATTTCCCAAACCGACATTCACATCGCTAACGATTCCATCATACTCGCTGACAACGGTCAATTTCCCCTCACTTGTATGAATCATCTCCAATTCCTGTTCATACTTTTCAGCTACTTTCATTAACATTTCTGCCTGTAATTCTTTATCATATATGTCTTGTTCAACGCTATGTATAATTGATCGTCCCTCCACCTTCTCTTCCTCCTCAAAGGTTAAGGAATCCCTGTAACGAATCAGCTCCGAAATATGATCCTCTAACGCAGTCACCTGGTTTTCGATTTTTGTCATTTCTGCTTCCAAACGGGCCCGATCCGCTTCAATGTCTGCAGAAATATATTCATATAAAGGCGTTCCAATCGTTACCTCATCTCCCTTTTTCACAAAAAACTGTTTAAAAGAGCCCATTTTATCATCATAGTAGTAATGGAATTGTTCAGATGGGGAAACAACTCCCTCTTTATCAAGCGTTTCTTTTATGTCTTGCTTTTTGGCCGCAGCGTATTGATTAATGAATGCAAATCGCTCTATCTTTGACTGACTTTTCATAATGAGGAAGAGATTTCCCGCAATGAATAGGCAGCCAGCCCCTATCAACAGCTTTTTGATATGTTTTCTCATGGCTGTCACCTCCTGCCTTATAGTAGACTTTCAATTTTTAGATAGGATAGTAGCGTAGACACTAGCCAAAAGAATAGATTCACACAAATAATAAGGATCAAGATAACCTTAGGGCTCTTTTCGCTCATCCTCTTAATGCATGTATATTGAAAAATAATTACCCATATTTTAAAAATGGAGATATGGGATAAAATATATACGACAATCATATTCGATGTTATATATCTAGCTATTACACCTAATGCAAAAGGAGAATATTCAGGACTGATTCCAAGTGAAATATGGAAAGGAAGCAAAATAGCCTTCTCTAGCAGTAAAATAGCGAGAACAACTAATTGAATGACGACTAATTTCTTATATTGAAGGTCCATTAAGGCCCAAAGAATAATTGACCAGCCGAAAAGGACAAATGCTGCATAGCCAGCACCCCAAATGACCTTTCCAATACTTGTCATTAATTTCTTTGCCTCAAGCTCCTGCTGCGAAATTCCTGTGATTTCTTTTGCTAAAAAATCCATCCCTACTCCGTAATAGCTGGCGATCGCGGATAAAAAAATACTAATTAAAATAAGGAATACAACCTTTTTCCAAAGCCCTCTTATTTCTTCCGCCTTTTCCATTTGGTAGGAAAAGGTACTTGGATAGAGCATCCCTTTAAAAAGGTGCACGTAATAGACCATAAGCTGTACCTCCAAACGATTTCTATTTCTATTCTAACCCACATATTGGAGCAATTCCCATTTTAACCCCTAATTTTGACGAAATTAGGAAATTGTTCACATTTCTGCTCGTAAATATGTTTGTAAATGTCGACGGATGAACTTCACTGCGCTGATTATTCCGCACGCCAAAAGGCTAGTTCTGTGCTACGTTGGCTATTGTATTTTCTTTAAACAAAAAAGGAGATTCAAGCATCTCGTAAAAGATCTGAATCACCTCTCCTAAACTGTCCACCCTACAAGGACAAACATAGCCAATTTGTCCACGAACGGTGCCTGGCACCGGGTTAGTTGTTGTTGTAGACGTGTTTTGTTTTATCGTATGTTAGGTGGTAGCCGCCGCCCAAGTCTAGCTGGCTGCCATTAATGGCGTATACTCTAAATACTTGGCCCTTTTTCAGCGTTTTAGCTACATTTCCAGATTTATCCTGAAGCGGACTGTCAGCATTTATTTGAATCGTCCCCTTATAAAAGGAAACATCTGTACCTCTCTTAATATAGTACCCGCCGCCTACATAATAAGCATGATCATCATAGCTGAATACTTTAACGATTTCGCCCGGAATCATTTTGCGATGAACCCTTCCGTCCGGCTTATATAAATCAATATTTTTACTCTTAATATGCAATCGGCCAATATAGAGGCTCATCTTGCTGCTATTAGCTGCGATAACATAATTGCCGCCAAGATTATAATTGTTGCCTAAAGTACCAAATACTTTATAAGAATAACCTTTTTTCAAGATCTTTTCTGTTTTTCCATCTGGACGAATAAGCGGCATATCTGCTTTTAAATACACGGATGCTGCTGGAAGCTTCGATGTCCACTCACTGCTCACATTAGGGATGGTTAAGTTAATTTGCTTCATTTCTTCAAAAATACTTAAAACCTTTTCACCGTATCCATCCCCAGGAACGGCCCAACGATTATTTAAATCCGTCCAATAAGGTGCAATTCCCCGCTTTACATAATCAAATCGAGGGTCTATTTTCTCTGTTACAAGCGGTTTATTGTTCGCATAGGCTTTCAAATGCTGGATTTGTGCACGCACACCTTCCTCTGGTGTATTGAAATAGGCCCCCTGTGCTCCGCCGCCAACAGCACCAATGCCAGAGTAATTGTTTTGCTCCGGTAAAACATCATTGCCATATTGGAAATATCCCGTTTCATGGATGGCTTGGGCAAAGGCAATATCTCCGCGAATTCCTTCCATCCTTCCAATGGACAAATATAAATCTGCTAATCTATAAATGTCGACCGTCGTTAATTTAGGATCTGGCTTTTTCAATAAAACAAAGTCGCCCATTTGCTTTGCTGTTAATATAGAATTCCCTTCAATGGCTACCTTTTCACTAGCTGCCTTTGCAGAAATAGTTGGAACGAGGCTCATTAATAAAACAAACAACAATAAATAAACTTTTTTCATTACGTTCTCCCTTACATTGATTTCTAGATTGATATTTTCTATTCTACAACAAAGTTAGCGTTTATTTGAATCATTATCGACAGGAGCGTCCATTTTAGAATGACGATTTAATCTCTTGTTTGGCGATCTCCCATTATTTAGGTTTTCTTCTATTTCATTGCCCATTTCATCATTCCTATTCCCCCATAAAATAAAAATGCAGTAAAGGAGTTTTTGCTATATTAGAATAATAAAACAGAGAGATGACATCATCTCCCTGTTTTATTAATTAAAATTACTTATTCAATTCAGCTAGTTTCTTTTTAGACGGTGTTTCGTATTTTACTAGTCCCTTAATGTTCGTAATATAATGGCCATCGCCTACACCATATTGGCCAAAGTGTAGATTGTCTTTGTTATACACTCTGTATTGCTCACCAGGCTTTAAGACACGTACAAAAGTAAGCTTGTTGTTGGCATCGCGCTTCCAAAGGTTGATTGGCTTTTCGATTGTGA
This sequence comes from Cytobacillus sp., assembly GCF_032154635.1. Taxonomy (GTDB): domain Bacteria; phylum Bacillota; class Bacilli; order Bacillales; family Cytobacillaceae; genus Cytobacillus. The sequence goes on from NZ_JALDXW010000018.1 coordinate 55,065, forward strand.
CACGTCCGATTTGGCCCTTTTTCATTAATAGACCATCCCAGTAAACGTTCTTAGTTGGTACTGGTGTTGGTGTCGGTGTTGGTTTTACTTCTTCTTTTTCAATGGCTTTCTCAACAATACGAGCTTCATACTTTTCGTTCACAGAGCCTAATTTTTGAATATAAGCAATTAACGCCTCATCTAAAGCAGGGAATTCGTTTGCGATCGGGCTATCCTTGAATGAAGTATACTCATCTCCGCCAGCAGCCATAAAATCATTTGTTGCGACTAAGTACTTCTTATTCATATCAACTGGCTGGCCTTTAATCTTCATTGAATGCACGCGCTGACCAGCTACTTGAGCAGGATCAATTGCGAATGTTAAACCAGAAACATGCGGGAATGCACCTTTTGATTCTGGGTAAGCATTTACCCCATTTTCAATGCCAGCTTTGATCTGCGCACCCGTTAATTCCTTTGTTACGATATAGTTGCCAAATGGCAGAACAGTGATGACATCCTCTTTTGTAATGTCTCCCTTTTTGATCGATGCACGGATTCCGCCGCCGTTAGTTACAGCCATATCCGCACCAGTCATATCTACCATTGCATCTGTAATTAGATTTCCAAGATTCGTTCCGCCTACACGGACTTGTTCACGCTCTCCATCTAACTGTACATCTGTTTTACCAATTACTTCTGATAAAATTTCTTTTTGCGCGGTTTGAATATCTTTAATAACTTTTTCAACAGCTGGGTCAGGCTTCACGTTCGCTGCTTCTTCTTTTGAAATCAAACGTGCTGATTTATTTGTTAATTTCTTATCTTCAAAAGTTAACTCAACAACACCAAGATTTTTCGTATATTCACCTGTACTTACAATTAATGTATCATTCTCACCCTTTAGCCCTTCGACAAGAGTAGAATGACTATGTCCATCAACAATTAGATCGATGCCAGGAGCACCTTTTGCCACTTTAATGGACGTTTCTGTACTGGACTCATCAATTCCTAAGTGAGTCACAGCAATAATCATATCAACATTTTGGGATTTTAATTCCTTTACCGTTGCCTGTGCTTCTTTTACAGGATCAGTAAACGTTAATCCCTCCACGTTTTTCGGATGAGTTTTGTAATGGGTTTCTGGTGTAGATAAGCCAAAGATGCCTAGTTTAATGCCGTCCACTTCTTTAATTTCATATGGTTTTAATAAATTAGTACCGTCTTCCTGACGTACGTTTGCACTTAATACTGGAAAATTAACTTTCTTTTCTAATTCTAGTAATCTCTTATATCCATAGTTAAAGTCATGGTTACCAGCAGCCATTCCATCATAGCCAACTGTATTCATTACTTCAGCAATGCTATCACCTTTACTCACTGTAGCAAATGTCGTTCCGTGCAAAGTATCCCCTGCATCAAGAAGCAATGTGTTCGGATTCTCGCTCTCAAATTGCTTCACAAGTGCTGAGATCTTTGCAAAGCCCATTCCATCGCCTTCTTCCACGCGGCCATGGGTATCATTTGTATGCAAAATTGTGATTTTCTTTGTTGCTGCAGAAGCAGAAGTACTATCTGCATGGGCAGTGAATTGTCCGCCAAATCCAGACCATACGACGAAAGAAGAAACAATAACAGCAAAACCTTTTTTAAACCTTTGCATGACTTACCTCCTATTTTTAGAAAATTCAATGCCATTATATCTTATAACGACTATCCGAATGTTAATAGATTGTAAAATCAGTTCATTATTACTATTAAGATTTTATAATTTTGATAGAAAAGTTCTACTTTTCGTCAATATTCCAAGCTATTCCCATAATTTCCACATTCCCAGATTCAATTTGCTAGTATACAATAGTAACTGTACGCTAGCATGTGTAAACAAATGGGTTTACTCTTCCAGCGTGCTTACCTAACTTTGAATTAGTCATCGGATCTTCCGGAGGCTAATTCTTTTTCTATGTATATCAGCACATTCCCTATTGTTTATTTTCCCCACATAACTTTTTGATGCACGTTTAACGAAAAAAGCTCATCTTTGTTTGTGAAGTAGATGATTCCGTCAGCCCCTTTAGTAAGCCTCTCTGCTCCATTATTTTTTAAGATTTCTTTTTTCATTGTTTCCGGATGAACGCTAAATAACGTTCCTTCGACTGTGCCATAAATCAAACTATCATTCCCTATGACAAGGGATCCATTATTGAAACGACCACTCGTATTTTTCACAATATTAACCGTTTTTGTTTTCTTTGTTTGTGGATCATATGAAAAGAAATTACCATCTGATAAACCATAAATCTTCTTCGCATCTGCAGCCAATGCATGGATCATGCGCGGATTTTTTATCCCTAACGGCAGAATCTCAATTTTCCCTGTTAATCAAACGTTTGATTAGTATCTAAATCCCCTCTTTTAAAAATATTTGAAAATTTAAAAAGTTAGTTGTATAAATATAGATAGATAAATTTTTAAAAAAGGGGAATAGAGTGTTGGCATATAAACAAGCAGAATTAATAAGGAACGGGGATTTTTTTATAAGTACAAATAAAGGCTATTTGGATATTGAAGTGATCTATCATTTTCTTAGTAAAGAATCCTATTGGCTAAAGGGAATTTCAAAAGAATTAGTGGTGGCTGCTATTGAAAATTCAATTCTTTGTTATGGGATATATGAAGGTGATCCCACGTCTGGCTCGCCAAAACAGATTGGTTTTGCACGTGTCGTCTCAGATCTTGTTCGATTTTCATGGCTTGGCGATGTATTTGTCCTCCCTCAATATAGAGGAAAAGGGTTAAGCAAGTGGCTCATGAGTGTAATTACTGAGCACCCTAATTTGAAAGGAACGAATTTTCATCTTGCCACGAAAGATGCGCACTCTCTATATGCCCAATATGGCTTTAAACCATTAGATCAAATTGAAAATAGAATGGCCAGACCTTTTGATTGGGATGCCATCTATGATGGGTATAAAAAAGGGTGAGCTTTTTCAGCGATTCTTCAATAATGGGAATCGCTTTTTTCAAAAATAGATTGCAGTAAAAAGAGGTGGTCAAATTGCCATATTCGAATGCCCAGATTCATGCAGTAGTCCATGCAATTGAATATATGAAAAAACACTTAGATGAAGAAATCACATCAGAAAAGCTAGCGTCTCTCGTTGGCTATAGCCATCATCACTTCTCGAGACTTTTTAAAGAGATAACAGGAGTGTCGCCACGACGTTACTTATCAGCGTTACGTATAGAGTCGGGGAAGAAAATATTAGTGGATGCCTCCTCGTCATCTATATTAAAAACAATGCTTTTAATTGGATTTAGAAGCATGGGAACCTTCAGCACGAAATTCAAACAATTTGTCGGTCTTTCCCCAAAGCAATTTCAGGTGCGTACAGATGACTTATACCAATTTATTAATCGATTTGAGTATCAGGACAAGCTTGAACCGATTAAAGGATCTCCTCCAGTTGTTTCATGCCACCTTGAAGTTCCCAAAAGCTTTAAAGGTCTGATTTTTATCGGTCTTTTCCCTCGTCCGATGCCAGACCAAAAGCCAATAGTCGGAACAGCCATTACCCATAATCAAACAGACTGCGTGTTTTCCTCTGTGCCATTAGGAACCTACTATGTTTTAGCCGCAGCGCTCCCTCTAATAAGTTTTCATCCAAAAGACTATTTTCTTTTAGATAAATCCTTACGGGGAAAGTCTGATCATTCAATTGAAGTAACAGAAATGACAGAGACGGAAGTAAGTGTATCGCTTAGAGATCCCTTGCCCTATGATCCGCCAATCTTAATTAATCTCCCCCAGCTATTATTTGAAAAAGAAAAAAACAAAGCAAACTAGAAGAAATTTTTGGTTTTTTTATTTGTTACATTCAATTTATCAAATAATGAGGAGGAATCGTTTTGTTAAATCAAGTGTGTGTACTGACAGTGAAGGTTGACAATATACGAACAGCAGTTGAATTTTATACAAAGGTGCTGCCTTTTGAAGTTTCTAAATACTACGGAGAAAAGCTTGTTAGCTTGGTACATAATGAAATTCCTATTGTATTAGAGGAAACGGAGTCTTTTGACACAGAGGCACGTCAAGGTGTTTTATTAGGCATTCTTACGGAGAACCTTGATAAAGATGTGGATGAACTAAAAGCAAAAGGAGTAGAAATTCTCTTCGATGAACCTCAGCCATGCCCGCCTGGCCGGTATACAATTATTAAGGATCCTGCAGGAAATCAAATTGAAATCGTCGAGTTTGCTAGCTAGCTGTTATGACGCCCGTTATTAAGCATCAAACGTATATTAAGTCAAAGCCAGAGAAAGTGTTTCATACGCTAACAACTGCTCCCGGATGGAATGCTTGGTTTACAGATCGTACAACCATCGAGTGGAACAAGGATGGAACGGGTGAAATCCGGCTAAGATGGGCTGTTATGGGTGAGAAACTGATTGAAGATGGGGGAAAAATAATCGAAGCCATCCCTTATGAGTCATTTATTTTTCAATGGTGCCCAGGAGTAAGTCAAACAACTGTGATATTCAAGCTACTTCCTTATAGGGAGGGAACATTAGTCGTTCTTAAAGAGCATGGATATTCAAATAAAGAGATGGATGCTTGCATTGGATGTGCGATTGGCTGGGGGGAAGCATTAACTTTATTAAAAATATTTTTGGAACATGGAATCGTTTATAAGAAAGATTTATTCCTAGGGGTTGATATCACTGATTTATGAAGTGACGTTTCAAGTACGTGTAACCGATATCGTCAAAGGAAAATGGTGGTATGAAACATTATTAGATCGAGAGCCTGACTTTATACCGCATGAAGGTTTTGCAGAGTGGCAGCTTATTCCTAGATGCTGGCTGCAAGTAGCGGAAGGAATACCTGCCGAAAGCAGCGGTCCCCTTAGACTAGGTGTTATGAATATAGAAGCAGAGCGAGAGAGATTAGAAAAGGACCTACATTTAGATCCCTTTGAAATAGATGAAAGACCTGAAGTTCCTGTAAGATGGGCAACATTTTCAGATCCCTGGGGAAACCGTATCGGGCTATTTGAGTACTTGAGTGAAGCGGAGAAGGAAAGTAAGCTGAGTGGGGAATAAGGTTGCCTTTGGACACGAACGTGCCCTTTTCCCTGCGATCGAGCCCGAACCGAAGCTACCATCTAACATCTCCCGCTTGTTTGCACTAATCCAGTCTGAACTATACAAAAAAAATTGTAGGGAAGATCATCTTCTCTACAATTTTTATGCATTTCTAAATACTCTCGTTGGGCGAGGCATAATTTTATCTGATTCTTTTAGCACTTTATTTAGTGTATCAATGTTATGGGCCACAGAATCACTGAAACTGCGTGGGCCAAGGATCTTCCCTTTACTTTTCTGTATGGTTTTTCCTGCTGGGGAACGTCTTGCAACGATTGTGCCAGAGCTATGATAATTTACTCGTTCTTTGCTCATTTTGTCCCTCCTATCAGCATAATTAAAAATTGAAAGAAATGTCCACTTTCGTTTATTATAGCATATTCAATCTCGTCTGAATATGCGCGAACTTGTTCTTTAGACCACCAATCGAGGAACGTAAAATGAAGACAGAGTACATATTCCCCTATTGGTTCGGTGATATAAAGCATCTGTTTTTCTTCCAAAAAGGCAATGAGTCGTTCTTGATTATTATATGCTTCAACGACAAATACATCCTCTGATTCAGTCAAATCGAAAAAAGCAGGTGCCGTTATTTCACCAAATTCAGCCATCCGCTTTAAACAAGTTCCGTCATATTTATAAAGAGAAGCGGCTAAACATTCAGAAACAGTGTTCACATGGATGGGGTTAGTATCAGGTGTCTGTATGATTGCTCTAGGTTCATCTAGAAATAGTAAACCGCTTTTTAAAAAGCTTGACCATGCTTTTTTCTTATTTTGCACGACTGAATTTTTTTTATCCAGCATAATTAGTGTGTAATCTGCATAATTTAACAAAAAGGATGCTTGTCCTTTAAGCTGCTCCAATTGATCTCTTTCTTCAATGAGGCCAACAACCGATCTTAGCGACGTGCTAAGCATCGAGGAAATCGAACTTGCCTCCTGTTCAGAACGGGAGATATTAAAATCATAAAGCCATTTTCCATTTGAATAAATATCATAAAGAAAGGCCCATACAAATGGGTCTGCAGCTTCCAGCAGGCTTTTTGCCATTCCATCCTGCTTTAATTGTTCATGGATCCAATCTTTTAGCGGATCAAATGGAGACCCGGGAAGCCTATGATGGTCCCTTAAATAGATATCATATAAATTCTTAAATTCCTTCTGCAGCAGCTTAAAATTATTTTTGATCTCTGTTGAAACAAAAACGAGGATATGCTTTTTCTCTAACATTGCCGCTTTATATTCAAGATAGGTCGGTGTGACATTTCCACGCAACAGTCCACGGCTCGCACCTGATTTCTTATTAATCAGCAAAACAAATACATCACTGGACTTGACGACATCCTGGCACTGTTTTAACGTATCCTTTTCCCAGGTGCCAAAGTCTCCATCTTCAAAAATTGGTACTTCGTGGCCACTATCTTCAAGATGCTTTTTGATCAGCTTTCTTGGTCCTTTAAGATCCTCCTCATAAGCGGAGCTAATAAAAATTCTTGTCCTATTGATCAGCGGAAACTCCCCCTTCCCCCTTTGGCTTCTACCCATATTATACCATTATTATAACGAGCAGATACCCAATAGACAGAAAATTTAATTTTATCTTATAGACTCTCCTTTAAAAATTCAATCACCTCTTTACATGCTTCCATAACTACTGGATCTCCCATATTTTCATCAAATGAGTGCTTGCCGCTTTTTATCGTAATTAACTTGTTTTCAATACCAGCTTGACTAAGTGCCTCACTCATGAGTACCGACTGCTCATAAGGAACATCTTCATCGGCATCTCCATGCAATAGAAGCGTTGGTGGATAGTTTTCATCTATTTTTTTCAATGGACAAAATGGATCGAGGGTCTCTTCCTTCCTGTCAGTTAAATAATCAATCCACTTCCCTTGCTGACGGCAATATAAGTATATAGCGAAGCGGCGTTCGATTGGTCCTTCAGATATGGGCTGCTTTTGAATGAGCTGTTGGACAAGAACTTCCGGAACTGCCGTCATTTTTGAAAAATATGGACTTGGCTTCCGATACCAATCCCCAGCAATGTCCCCATAGCCGTAAAAGGAAACAATGGCTTTCGGCCGAACTTGAAAGGTTCCTGATAATAGCGCAAGATAGCCACCCGCTGAACTGCCTATTACGGCCATTCGTTCAGAATCAAAATTGAACGTATTTGTTCCTTGTTCTTTCAACCAAATAAGAACATCCTCTATATCTTCTTTAATGGCTGGCAGTTTTGTCTCTGGTGCCAGACGGTAATCGATCGTGCATACGTTATAGCCTGCCTGTAAATAAAGATCTATTTGTTCTTTTTTCATATCTGTTCTTGCACCAAAGATTAAGCCACCCCCATGAATAAAAACAATAAGTGGCGCATGCTTCTCCTCAATGGAATAAAAATCCCCTTTGATTTTACAGCCATCTACTTCCTTATATATAAATGTTGTCTTCATTATATATCCTTCCTTTCATTTACTCGTTAACGATTTAAATTATAGTACATCAATGCTAGAAACAAATGAATGGCGTGAATCTTTAATGTTTTTGCAATGTAAACCCTTTCAATTTTATTCGATTGTTATGTCTGATTTCCTATAATGCAACTGAGGTTAAGTTATTCTTTATCCATTTACCTAAGGCTCTAAAAAAAGATTGTTGCTATTGAACCAGTTATCTGGCTGAAAACTGGTTCTGTTAACTGGAGCGAAAGGTGCGAGACTCCGGCGGGAGTAGTGGGACAGATGAGACCCCGCAGGAGCGAATGCGACGAGGAGGCTCATCGCCCACCCCGCGGAAAGCGAGCAGCCTTTAGCGGAAGTTAACAGCTGTGCTCATTTTATTGTATATAGCAACAATGTTTACAAAGCAGCCTTTCTAACGCATCCATATGTAGTCAAACGTATCAAAAATAAAAACTGAGGTGATAACAAGTGATTTATACGATTGTAAAAAAGAACTCGTATCAAGACTCTATTAATCTAATGTTATTAACGAATTCAATCTCTACGATTGAAGGTGTCAACAAGGCTCAAATCATGATGGGAACACCTGCGAATAAAGACATTTTCAAAACAGCGGGCTTGTATTCAGAAGAATTAGAAACAGCGGAATCGAACGATATGGCTATTGTTGTGGATACAGACGATGAAAATAAAATGAGCGAGGTTCTTGAAAAGGTTGAGCAATACTTAAAGGACCAATCCATCAGCAATAAAGGAAAAGACTATGAAACAGTCCGTACATGGGATCGCGCTAAAAAAGCATTACCTGATGCTACATTAGCTTTAATCTCTGTTCCTGGCCAATATGCGGCTGAAGAAGCGGAAAAAGCATTGGACTTAGGTTTGCATACATTCATTTTCAGTGACAATATGCCAATCGAAGATGAGGTAAAACTTAAGAAAAAAGCTCATGAAAAAGGCTTACTTGTCATGGGGCCAGATTGTGGAACAGGAATTATTGATGGGGTTCCAATTGCCTTTGCAAACGTCGTTAAAAAAGGACGCATCGGAATTGTCGGTGCTTCAGGAACAGGAATTCAAGAAGTAACAGCCATTATCGACCGTCTTGGTGAAGGGGTTAGCCATGCGATTGGTACGGGTGGCCGTGATCTAAAAGAACCGGTTGGTGCGATCACAATGATGGACGGCATCCGCGCATTAGAAAACCACCAGCAAACAGACATCATTGTTGTGATTTCTAAGCCGCCGGCAAAAGAAGTGCGTAATGAAGTTGTTGATTTGCTACACAGCGTTTCAAAGCCTGTCGTTACGATTTTCCTAGGCGAAAAGCCGACACAGCATGAAGGAAATGTATACCAAGCATACACGCTAGAAGAAACTGCTCGTATTGCTGTTGACTTAGCGAAAGGAAATGAAATCAAGGCCGATTACAATCAAGGCAATTTTGAAGTAGCTAATATAGATTTAAAACCTGGACAAAGAACCATTAAAGGACTTTTCTCTGGCGGAACTTTAGCATCAGAAGCAGCTGTATTAATTTCTGATGCACTAGGATTAGGCTCAGAGATTACGAACGAGGATGGCTATGTATTAAAGAAGGATGGCCATGTTGTTGTGGACCTTGGCGATGACAAATATACACAAGGAAAGCCGCATCCGATGATTGACCCTGAAACGAGAGCTAGATTTATTGATGAGGCGGGTGCTGACGAACAAACAGCTGTTATTCTTCTTGATTTCGTCCTTGGCTATGGCTCCCATGATGATATGGCTACTGCCCTTTTACCATCCATTCAAAAAGCCGTTTCACATGCAAAAGCAGAAGGCCGTACATTACATGTAGTTGCTTCTGTTTGCGGAACAGAAACAGATCCACAAGACTATCAAGCGCAAAAGAAAAAGCTTGCTGAAGCAGGAATCATCGTGAAGGACAGCAACAACGAAGCAGTAAGAACAGCTCTAGCAATCGTTGGATTGAAGGTAAATGATGTGCAGAAAGCTCATGTAGATGCAAAGGCACCATCAAAAGCATTTGATTTAGCTGTATCTAAAGAAATGGAAGCATTAGTGAACAATAAACCAAGTGTTATCAATGTAGGGTTAAAGAGCTTTACTGACTCTATCACAGCTTATGGCGGAAAAGTCGTTCAGTTCGATTGGAGACCTATTGCTGGCGGCAATGAAAAAATGAGAAAAATCTTGGCTTTATTAAAATAAGAAAAGCGGAAGCGCCTTGTTCATCGCCGTACAAACGCAGAAGGGCCGGTTCTTTCGATATAGGAGACACAATGAGCCGAGCGAATGGATGTCGACTTAATCGTTGCGGAGGGGACCTGAAGTTTGATAGGCGATAGGCGCTGGAGCTAGACAATACCTATTAAATATACCGAGGAGGAATTCACGTGAAATACAATTCAATTGATGAAGCAAACAGAGCGGTGATTGAGAAGATCTCTGGGTCTGCACCATTCCTTGTAGATGTCGTTCCAGCTAAGGATAAAATCAAGGAATTAACGGAAGGAAAAGTGCTCCTTCATGCTGGTCCGCCAATTAAATGGGAAGATATGACGGGGCCAATGCAAGGTTCATGTATCGGTGCTTCCCTTTTTGAAGGCTGGGCTTCTACAGAAGAAGAAGCAAAGCAAATGCTTGAAAATGGTGAGGTTACCTTTATTCCGTGCCATCATGTGAATGCGGTTGGTCCAATGGGAGGCATTACTTCAGCAAATATGCCGGTATTTGTTGTCGAAAACCGTTCAGAAGGCAATGAAGCATACTGCATCATGAATGAAGGAATCGGAAAAGTGCTTCGTTTCGGTGCTTACTCTGAAGAAGTAATTGATCGCCTAAAATGGCAGAAAAATGTATTAGGGCCAACACTTTCAAAAGCACTAAAGCTAACAGACAACGGTTTAAATTTAAATGTAATGATTGCAAAAGCGATCACTATGGGGGATGAGTTCCACCAGCGTAATATCGCAGCATCCCTTATCTTCCTTAAAGAAATCAGTCCTTACATTGTGCAAGTTGCAGATTTAAATGAAAAGGATTTAAAGGATGTTATCCAGTTCTTAGCTGATACGGATCAATTCTTCTTAAATATTGCGATGGCAACAAGTAAAGCTGTCCTAGATGGTGCAAGAAAAATTGAAGAAGGTACGGTTGTAACGGCAATGTGCCGTAACGGGAAGGACTTTGGTATTCGCATTAGCGGAATGGGCGATGAGTGGTTTACAGCGCCAGTTAATACTCCTCAAGGTCTATTTTTCACTGGCTATTCCCAAGATGATGCGAACCCAGATATCGGGGACAGTGCAATCACTGAGACATTCGGCGTCGGTGGGATGGCGATGATCGCAGCTCCAGGTGTCACTCGTTTCGTTGGTGCTGGCGGTTTCAGTGATGCCCTTGCAACAAGCAACGATATGATGGAAATTTGCATCGACCAAAACAGCAACTTTACCATTCCAACTTGGGATTTCCAAGGTGCTTGTCTCGGAATTGATGCACGTAAAGTGGTTGAAACAGGAATTGAACCTGTTATTAACACAGGAATTGCTCATAAAGAAGCGGGTGTTGGACAGGTTGGAGCAGGTACGGTTCGTGCACCAAAGGAATGCTTCGAGAAGGCACTTGAGGCATATGCGATTAAACTAGGCCTGATCTAATTTAGCTCATGCTTCATTCTCAAATACTTTATGCAGAGGAATATGAACATTCTATTCCTCTCTTCCTTATAAAAAACCCGTTAGGATCTGTTCATAGCCTCTTTCAAAATGGGCTGAACTTCCGTATGGGCGAGCGCTTATTTTTTATCGGAACAGATAAAAACGGGAAGCTTCCATTCGGCATTCATCTTCAAAAGGATGCCGTTCAGAAGCTGCTAGCCTCGATCCAAATGCCTGCCGCTGTTCATTGGGATGAAAAAGCGCAACAGCTAACCTTTGAAAACAGCAATGTAGCAGTTAATTTTCAAACAGGTACACCCTATTCAAATAGTATTCAAATAACGAAAAATGAAATATCTTCTCGATACTTAGAGACTCTTATAAAAACCCTTGTTGCTGAAGGCGAAAAAACGGGATTAGATCTTGATATTGAACAATTTCTTCTTGATTACCTTCGTAATCAAAAAGAGTACGCTACTCCAGCAAATGAAGTGTACCGCTTAATGGAGGCACTCAATTCCCATGATCCAACTGAAGTAGAAAGAGTCATACGCTATTTTTTAGGCAGAGGAAGAGGCCTGACCCCATCAGGGGATGACCATCTTGTCGGTTTACTAGCTATTCATACAATCGCTGGTATATGCAGCCCGCTTTTCCTGCAAACGATTCAGAATATGCTGCAGCATGAATCTGTCACAACAGATATTGGAAGAGAATATTTGCTCTATGCTTTAAAAGGCGAATTCAGCTCTACCATCGTCAATATTTTAAATCATTTAGCAGAAATAGAAAGACACTCAGAAGTAGAAAAACATGTATTACAGTTACTTACCGTTGGTCATAGCTCTGGTATAGATACAGCATTCGGGCTATTGATCGGATTATTAACAATGAAAAATTGGAGGAAATAATAGATGGCAGAAAAAGTAGTCATTGCACTAGGTGGGAATGCAATCTTACAACCGAAGCAAGAAGCAACATATGAAAATCAATTAGAAAATGTACGCAAAAGCAGTGAAATCATTGCCCGTATCGTAAAAAATGGCCATAATGTCATTATTACACACGGAAACGGACCGCAAGTCGGCAATATTCTGCGCCAAAACGAAGAAGCGAAGGACGTCGTCCCTCCTTTCCCATTAGATGTTTGCAGCGCTGAATCACAAGGCTTCATTGGCTATATGATGGATCAAACATTGAAAAATGAATTACAAAAGCTCGGCTTAAATCATTCGGTTGTCAGCATGCTGACACAAACAGAAGTGTCTGCCGATGATCCAGCTTTCCAAGATCCTTCCAAACCCATCGGCGTCTTTTTCACAGAAGAAGAAGCAAAGCAATTAGCGGAGGAAAAGAATTGGGTCGTAAAGGAAGATGCTGGCCGCGGTTGGAGACGTGTCGTTCCTTCTCCTATGCCAAAATCGATACTAGGCTCTGAAACAATTAAACAATTAACGGATGGCCATACGATTGTTATTTCTGCTGGCGGTGGCGGAATCCCAGTCGTTAAGAACGAGAATGGATTACTCTCTGGAATCGAGGCTGTCATCGATAAAGACCGCAGTGCCTTTAAACTAGCGGAGGAAGTACAAGCAGATGCATTCATGATTTTAACAGATGTGCAAAATGTGTATGTAAACTATGGCAAGCCTGACCAAAAGGGATTAACACATATTACGCTTGAAGAAGCAAAGCAATATGTGGAAGAAGGGCAATTCTCTGCTGGAAGCATGGGGCCTAAAATGGAAGCTGCCATAAAATTTGCTGAGCAAGGCGGAAGAGCTATCATTTGTTCACTAGACCAAGCAGACCTTGCTATGGAAGGGAAAGCAGGCACGCAAATTACAAAATAATTTAAAAATGTTATATAATATGGTATCTGTTCATGCTAAATTTTTTATAAGGCTAGCGCAGATACCATTTTTCTCATCCATTCGATAAAGGAGGCCAATCATGAGAAAGGCACGCTCCTTAAAAAAAGAACTCATTTATTCCTTTTTAATTATTGCCTTTTTTTCCATTGCCATTCTAGGCATTTTTCAAATTTATCAACTATCTTCATTAATTAAAGAGAATCAAAGATACCAAGCACAGACGGCAAAGTATCTCGCAGATTATATTGATAATTATGTATTAGACTATAAAAAGGCAATTCAAACAGAAGCGCTTAATGTGAAACAGCCCTTTTTAAATAATGATATTCCTGGCATTCAAAAACAATTGAAGGACATAAAAACAAATTATCCTGGTTTCGTCAATATGTACGTTGGCGATAGCAAAGGGCAATCGATTGTTTTTTATCCTGAATCCTATACAGACGGGGCAAAAAGAAAGAATCATAATTTCAGTGATCGCTATTATTATAAAGAATTATTGAAGACAAAGGATACAGTCATTTCCCCCGTTTACCACGGCAGAGGCGGTACAGACATCTTATTAGTCGCCATTGTTTCCCCCATTCTAAATGATGAAGGTGAACTAGTTGGCTATGTACTTGGGGCTTTAGATTTAAATGCGTTAGGCGAGCATATAAAGAATCGCACCTTTGGGGATGGTGGCTATGCCGTTGTCATCGATCAAGAGAATAACGTCGTTGTTCACCCAGAAGTTGATACGAGAAGAGAACTAGTGAATCTTAGCGGATCTGCGATTGTTCAATATATTGAGAAACAGCAGAATAAAAATGGCAGCAGTTTTTTTGAAACGGATAAACTGCATAATGATGTATATGTCACATATGAAAAATTAAATAATCTGAATTGGACTGTCTGGGTCAGTAAGCCAACTGAGGCCATTACATCGACCTATAAAAATGCGATTCTGTTAATTATCGTTTTCCTCCTAATTACGGCCATTATTATGGTGATTGTTAGTCTTTTCTTAACGGACCGCTTAGAACGGACAATGAGATATTTATTAAACTATATAAAAGATTATACAAAAGGCATCAAGGGAGAACTAACTGCTAAAAAGGAAATCCAAGGTCCGCAAGAAATGGGAGAGTTATTCTATTATTTCAATCATATGATTGATGAAGTAGAAAAAAACCAAACGGAATTAATGCAACTAAATAAAGAGCTTGAAGCTCGTGTGGAAGAACGGACGACCACATTGAAAAATAAAAACTTAGAGCTTAAGGCGGTAAACAAATTAATTACCTCTGTTTCTTCTAATAAGGATCTGGCTCATTTTATACAGCATTGTTTAAAAGAAATCGAACCTTTTATGGATTATTCCATTCACGTATTTTTTCATGATTTGGCCGTTACAACAAACACGATTCATACGAACCAAAATTTACTGCAGTATCTAAGCAAAAATATTGTTGGCGAGCAACAATATATCGAGCCGATTCTAATTGAAAAAAATAATAAAGGCTTTTTAATTGTTGACCTTATGAGCAAACAAACAATGACAACCAGCCAGCAGGAATTTCTCAGGACCTTTGCCAGCTCACTAGCTGTTATGCTGCAAAATAAATTTTTATTTGAACAAATCCGCAATAAGCATGCTGTGTTAGCTGCAGTACTTGAAAGCATGTCGGAAGGGTTAATGCTAGTTAATAACCAAAAAGAGGTTGAATATGTGAACGAATTCTTTCTTACTGCCGTTAAAATCGAAAAAGAGAAAGAACTAGTCAGCTTTACTGATGTGTACCGGCAGTTTATCAACATATTTGCTGTTGACCCTGAAGATTTGACTGCCTTCTTTGCTAATAAAAAGAAGGAACTAAAATTAGAGTATAAGTGCAGAAAAAAGAAGCCTAAATATTATATTCTTCATAAATTTTCTGTCATGCTCGATGAAGACGAGATTGGCGAGGGCTTATTATTGCGGGATATCACAAAGGAAGAGGAAATTGATACATTAAAAAATAATTTAATCTCGCTGACCTCTCATGAATTTAAAACACCGATTACCAACATTAAGGGCAGTGTCGAGACATTGCTGCGTCCTGAGGTGGAATGGGAGCCAGAATTTCAGCAGGAGCTATTAGAGGGTGTGCATGAAGACATTGAAAGGATTCTTCATTTAGTCAATGATTGGATGGACATCTCGAAGATTGAATCAGGAACAATGTACGTCGAGCGTAATATGGTTCGCGCTAGCTATCTCATTGAAAAATCAATGGAACAAATCCCCCTTGCATTACGTAAGGATGCAAGCTTCCATTTTCATAATAAGCTTGGCGATGATTTTACCTTTTATGCCGATAAAATTCGCGTCCAGCAAGTGCTGGTCAATTTAATGACAAATGCCCTTCGTTATAATGATGCAAGCTTGAAGTTGATTGATATTACACTAGATAGGACAGATCATTTTATTACTATAGCGGTTTCCGATAACGGGATTGGCATCTCAGAAGATCATATTACGAAAATTTTCAATCACTTTTATCAAGTGGATGTAACCGCGACAAGGCGGACAGGCGGGACAGGCCTTGGACTTGCGATATGCGTTGGAATTATGGAAGCACATGAAGGGAAAATCGAAGCCATTAGTGAGCCGGGAAAAGGAAGTACATTTATCTTATATTTTCCTATAACGAGCGGGAGGGATATAGATGAAAAATCAAAAGATTTGTATCGTTGATGATGAACCAAAAATTCTGCGATTCATTTCAGCAAACTTAAAGTCTATCGGATATGAGGTATCGACTGTTAGCTCAGGAGAAGAATTATTTGAGAAATTTGATCTCATTTCCCCTGATTTAATTTTGCTCGATATCATGATGCCAGGACAAGATGGCTTTTATGTATTAGAAAAGCTGCGGAAGTTTTCGAATGTACCTGTTATTATGCTTACTGCTAGAAGTAACGCGAAGGATAAGGTGCAGGGATTAAATGTTGGTGCAGACGATTATTTAACAAAGCCGTTTTCATTAGATGAACTCTTTGCACGAGTGAATGCTGTTTTAAGAAGAACCCAATCCCATTTTGCTGATTCACAAACGGCGGCGACACCAGTTATTCGGACTGGAGTCTTAGCCATTGATCTTGGCAGTAAACGCTGCTGGATCAAGGATGAGGAATTTAAGCTAACACAAACCGAATATTCGGTAATGGAAATTTTGGCTCTCAACCTTGACAAAGTTGTTCAGCACGAAATCTTACTTTCAGAAGTTTGGGGACCGCAATACCGGGATGACATCGAATATTTACGTGTGGGAATTGCACGAATCCGCAGAAAAATAAAGGAGCATCTGCACAATAAAGAGGAATATATTGTCACCTACCCTGGCCTTGGCTACATGCTAAGGAGCGTTCCGCAAGAATAGGGTTTAATAGGCTGACTCAAAATGATTGTTTTTTAACAGCATTTTGGGTCAGCCTCTTTTTTGTGTAAAAGGAAATTGTTATCTAATTAATTGATTATGCAAGATAAATGGCCGGTCTGATTCATTGAGCAAGCCTTTATGTACGAAGTAATAACCAGCGCAGCGAAATGAAGCAGACCGACATTTCCATACTTGATTGTGAACAGATGCTCATGAATATTGTTTGTGTAAAAAGTAACGTGCTGGTCAATGTCATGAACATACTACATTTCACGCAGATACACATGATTGGGTATAAATGACTTTTCACTAGATTTTAATCTTTTTGCAATGTAAACCCTTTCATTTTTATTCGACTGCAATGCTTTTTATCCTATAGTTTGGATGAGGTTGAAATATTATTTTTTACTTAAAATCAACGCAAATAAATCTAATTGGGAGGAAAACAAAATGGCTAAAGTTATGAATCAAGATGAGCCAGTACCTGTATCTAAGGGTGGAATACCGTACTGGGTTAAAATCACAATTGTATTCTTTTTAGGCTGGGTTGCTCTTTATGCAACGCGCGCGATTCTAAACCCGGTTATGGATAATATCCAAGCAGAGTTTAGTTTATCTGCAGCACAATTAGGGTTAATTAGCAGTATCTTCTTCATTGGGTATGCCGGACTAAACGTGCCATCAGGAATACTTGGAGATAAGATTGGTAAGAAAAAAGTCCTTGTTCCTGGAGTTATTCTTTTCGGTATCATGGCTGCCGTAACAGGAATGATGCCATCATTTACCCTTTTCATGATCGCTTGGCTGCTAGTTGGGATTTTTCAAGGATTCTATTACGGTCCTCAATATGGTTTATCATCTGAAGCGATTCCAAAGAAGCATATTACTTTAGGTAGTGCGATTATTAACAGTGGGATGGCATTCGGTCTATCAGCTGGTTACTTCATTTCTAGTTACACAGTCGGTACACTTGGAATGAGCTGGAGAGCTCCCTTCTATGTCATTGCTATCCCAGTAGTGCTTATCGGTTTGGCAATGTGGTGGATCATTAAAGAAAAGCCAAAAACAAATGCAGCAGATTCAACTGCAGAAGCGAAACCAAAACTTAAAATGAAAGAACTTTTTAGCAGAAACTTAGTATTTGCCTATATTACTATTTTCTGTGCAATCTATGCATTCTTCGTAGTTGTTACTTGGATTCCATATTACTTGCAGCATGCAAGAGGAATTGATGGAACAGAGGTTGCTGTTGTTTCTTCATTAGTTCCATGGGCAGCGATCCCAGGGTCCATCCTATTTAGCTGGATTGCTGACAGAATGGGTAAACGCCGTCCAGTATTACTAATCATGCTTCCACTTTCTATTATTGCAATAGTATCAATTGTTGCATTTGATAGTATGTGGGTTCTATATGCGGCTTTAATCGGTTATGGTATTTTCGGTAAAATCAGTACCAACCCTGTGCTTGTCGCAGTTGTAGCAGATAACGCACCAAAACATGCATTGAGTACTGCATTTGGCTTCTATAACTTTATCGGAATGTGCGGATCCATATTGGCTCCATATATTACTGGTTTCCTGACAGATGTCACAGGTACATTAAATGCTGGATTCTATTTCGCAGGTATTCTTCTAGTGATCGGTACGATTTCAGTGTTATTCATTAAAGAGAATAATCGCCCGAACGTAGAAGGTGCAGCAAATTAGAAAAGAAAACATGAGTATCTGCTCATAGGCTAGTATGTAAATATCGACCGCCATCCTTCACTATGCTGGTTATTCCTTGCATCATAAAGGCTTGGTCAGTACACCGGTCGACAATTTACTTTTTCTTCATCAAAAGATCCCGAATCTCATAAGGTTCGGGATCTTTTGAATTATTGTAGTTCCTTTAATTTTGCCTTTGATGGGGTTTTATAGTTCACATAGCCCTTCATGTTGGTAATATAGTGATGATCCCCAAGCCCATATTGTCCGCCGAACTTGTCATCATATTTATATACACGATATTGTTCCCCAGGCTTAAGCACTCTTACAAATGTAAGCTTATCTCCTTCTCGTTTCCAAAGATTAATCGGTTTCACGACTTCAATCTTGCCAATTTGCCCTTTTTTCATTAACAAGCCATCCCAATAAACCTTTTTTGCTGGCTTCTCCTCAGGCTTCGGTTCTGGTTTCCCTTTATCAGAAGGAATGCTTCCTGTTTTCACCCACTCAGCAATATCAGAAAGGAATGACTGTGGGACATTTCCTGGTGTCATATATTCCGTCATCCAGTTTGGTTCACCAGGATAATCAACGAGTGTGTGGAACATATTTGGATATAATTTATAATCCACATTGTCGCGGTCCTTTAAAGCAGATTTCCAGGCATCAAATTCAGCAACAGGAACTTGAAGATCCTTTCCCCCTTGTAAAAGCAAGGTTGGTATATCCTGCTTCTTAGCTAGCTCTGTTGGGACATAGTCGCGCAAATCAAACCACCAATAACCAGGTTGTAATAGAAAATCAGCCGGAATATTTTCCTTTGTATTTTTCGGATTCTTCAATATGCCAAATTGCTTTTGATAGGTTGATAGTGTCTCTTTTAAAGCATTGATTTGCTCCTTTGGCGCCTGCATTTTTTCAGCAAGCTTCAACTGCTCTTCCATTTGCCAAAGCATCAGATCATGAAATTTTCCAGCAGGTCCAGCAACACCAATAACCCCTTTAATATCTTTCTTCTTATCATTTTCAACAATTAATGGCAGAGCGAACGCACCTTGGCTATGCCCAAGAACAAAGATATTTTTCGAGTCAATCTCAGGCAGTGATTTCAATTTATCGACTGCGAGATTGGCATCAATGACCGTTTCCTCTTGAATGGAGAATGCAGGTTCCATACTCGCCTTTACCGTATGAGCCCTTGTCCGTTTATCATATCGCAATACAGCAATCCCATCATTCGCCAGCCCTACAGCGATATCGTGGAAAGGCTTGAAAACGTTCATCGTTTCATCCATATCATTCGGACCTGAACCATGGACAAGGACAACAACCGGGTGTGGCCCTTTTCCTTTCGGGACTGTCAGTACCCCAGGTAAGGCATATTTCCCTTCTCCGATGACTACTTGTTTTTCTGTATAGTTTTCAGGGTGATTATAAGATGGATTTAGGAAGCTTTCAGGAGCCGAAATGACATCAAACAAGAAATCATCTACTTTCCCTTCACTATTAAACTTTATTACTTGTTTATAAGCCCCATGTTCTGCTTTTGCAATAAATGTTACCTTCGTATGTACCCCATCATTCTTTACGTCTTCTAATGAAGTTTCCTTCACTTTACCGTATGGGGACGACAGTTGTGTCCATAATCCAGAGAAAATCTCTTTCGATACAGCAGATTGAAGATTCTGACTTAATTGGCTATAAGCTGCGTCCCAATTATTTACTTTGACAAACTCCAGAAATTCCTTTGCACGATTTTCATAATTGATTTCATTTTTTACTTCTTGTGCGGATACTTGATGTTCAGAGATGGTTAAACTCCCCGCGGCTCCCGTAAGTCCGAGTGAGCCCGCTAGCATAAGCATGCTAATTGATTTCATTGCCTTTTTGGCCATTTTTCCATTCCCCCCTATTTTTATTCTTCTTATTTAATACGATTAAGGATAGGAAATGGTTCATTTTAAAATAAAAAACTATCAGGAGCATCTTTTCACAATCCAGTATGTAAATGTCCGTCTGCTTCATTTCGCTGCGCTGGTTATTACTACGTACATAAAGGCTTGCTCAATGAATCAGACCGACCATTTATTACATAAATGAAGTGCATGAGCATCCGCTTACAGCCAAATGTGTAAATGTCCGTCTGCTTTCGAGCATAAAGGCATTGCTCAATTCATCTGGATGTCAATTTATTTTTTTACATAAAAAAGGTGGGGGCACCCAGTCCCCCCACTAAAGATTTAAACCACGCTTAATGATAAATGTGATTGGCTTTTGATCTGTATCGATGACTTTTACTCTTTCAGCCTTTGTTTTCAAACAATCTAGTACGCGATTCCTAATATATTGATTGTTTTGTATGACACCGCCTTGAAGGATTAGCTGAAATTCATCCATTGCGATGCCTGCTTTTTCTATGGTGGTTTCTAGTAATAGTGATAGTTCTGCTGCAGCATCTTCTAATATGCGTTTACTAACTTGATCACCCAATTTAAAAGCTTCTTCCACTAAAGTGGTGAGTGCACCTACATCGTCAACGCAATAGGATGGACTATATACCCAATTATAAAGATCCTCTACCTTTTGAAAGCCAAACTTCTGTAATAGTAGCTTTGACAGAATTGTCTCTTTTTCTCTTCCATCATTCATCTTCAAGACGGATCGAATCGCTTCTTTCCCGATCCAATATCCGCTCCCCTCATCCCCGACTCGATAGCCCCATCCTCCCGTTCGGAAAAAGTTTCCGCGGCCGTCATGGGCAAACACAATCGACCCAGTGCCAGAGATCAAAAGAGCACCCGCCTTATTATGAGTAGCACCTAATAAAGCGGACAAGCAATCATTCTCAACTAACAGCATACCAGTGGCTAACCCAAGCTGCTTTATCGTTTCTTCTACAATCTCTCTTACTGCTAATTCATCATTTGTCGTATCGATTCCGGCGAGCGCAAACACCGTTTTCTCAAATCGGACGGGACCGCCATTCAGTGCAGCAGCGTCTGCTAATGCTCCCTGGATGGATGTAATAAGCGCCTTTATAGCCATTTCTTTCCCAATCACCTGATAATTAGAAGCACCTGCCTTGCCCTCTCCGAGAATCGAACCTGTACTATCTGTTATTACAGCTAGTGTCTTCGTTCCCCCTCCATCGACAGCAAGAAGATGAAAAAACTGATCATTCATCGACTATATTCCATTCTTTAATAATCGTTGTTACATTTTCTTTCGATAATCGCAATTGGTTCTGCTTTTCAAGCAGCCAGTTCGACCATTCTGTCTGTTCAGTCAAGCGGACTTTAATCGTTTTTTCTAATCGGATTGGGCTTGGACCTCCTTGCAATGTACGAATTCGAACAAAATATTCCGGGCTTAGGCATTCTGCTAATTCTTCTTTCGTCAAAGCAGAAGGTTTCCCAACAATTAATTTGGATTGAGCATTTAAAAGATCAAGCGTAAGAGCTTCAAGAGATTTATTTCCGTTTTTCATTAATTCCTTTACTGTAGCACTTACTACATGGTGTGCCTGGCGAAAGGACAGCCCATCCACTCTCACCATCGTATCAGCCAGTTCTGTTACATTCGCAAAGCTCTCTTTTGCCCGTTTTAGAAGATTTTCCTTATCCACTTCCATCGTTAATAAAACAGAAGATAAAAGTTCATAGACGCCGCCTAGCGTCTCCATAGACTTCCAAATATATGGCTGCATATCATCTTCCGTATCGACAATATCCCCAAATGGCGTATTATGCAGCATAAGAAGAACGGTTTGGCAATCGCCAGCAACACTGGATAAAAGGGCCCGCATATGTTCAATTGAAACAGGGTTTCTTTTTTGAGGCATAATGGAACTAATTTGTACGTAAGGCGCCGAAAGAATAAAGGCTCCAAATTCTTGTGTTCCCCATAACAAGAAATCCTGAATCGACCTTCCCAAATTCAAGGCTGAAAGCTGAACGGCTGTAGCCACTTCCGCTATATAGTCAGCTCCGGCAACGGCATCCCACGCATTATCAATCATTTCATCAAACCCCAATAGCTCTTTCACACGCTCCCGGTTGACAGCAAATCCTGAAGTAGTTAGCGCAGCAGCACCCATACTGCTTCGGTTCACGGTCTCATAAGCTGCCCGCAGCCGCTTAATATCCCGAGTCAGCATATCTGTCATCGCATTAAAATAATGAGCGAGTGTTGTAGGCTGCGCTTGCTGCGTATGAGTGTATCCAATCATTATCGTTTGTTTATGTTCATCGGAAAGTTCAATTAAAGCTTCTCGAAGCGTAAGAGCTTTCTCCAATAAGGTCAAAATCTTTTTCCTTAGCGTCATTCGATAAATGGCAATTCCCATGTCATTGCGGCTCCTCGCAATATGCAAATTACCTGCAATATCACCAGCATCTTCAATTAAGTCATGTTCTACCTGAAAAAACAAATCCTCAAATTGGGGATTATACTTTCCGGTCTTTATTTCTTCTGTATTTAAGTTGGAAACAGCTTTCGCAATCTTTTTGGCTTCTTCTTTCTCCACTAATCCCTCTTCGACAAGCATAATTAAGTGGGCAAAATGAATATCCACCATTGAATCGATAAAGTGTTGCTTTGCCTCGTTGTAAGCGGGCTCTAATACCATTGAAGTATAGGTTTTTGAAGGAAAATGAGTACCCTCTCTATCAATCATTCGTTCTCGAAGCGATGCTTTCACTGCAAACAGCCCTTTCCTGCAAATTTATTGATTTAGCCAGTTTCTTATTAGTTCATTCATATTGATTGTTGCTTTATCTACAATTTTCTTCCCTGCTTCAAGGGATGTTTGTTGAATAAGGCCTGTATAGCCATCCCACGATTTTGGCGTTCCTTCTACAAGAATATAGGGAAAGCTGGAGAGAGGGGGAGCACCTGCAAATTCTTCATCCTCTTCCCTTACCATTACTAGGTCTGGACGGAAGGCTTTTACAGCAGACATTTCATAGGGTCCCCCATGCCCCCGCCCGCTTGTATGTTTAAAACCGATTTCCTCAGCCGCATCCACCTCAACCATTTGCCACCAATTAATCAGCAGAAAGCTTGCATCCGTATGGATGCCTGTTACATACTCCGCAACGGTTCTGGAAACCCCCATATTCCCATCATGAGCATTTAGAAGAAGAATTTTTTTAATCCCCTGATGGATAATTCCTAATGTAAGATCCATTAAATACTCTTGAAAGATTCCCGGTCTAATCGAGATTGTTCCCGCATATTTAGAGGTTTTCCCAGGGCATGCTGTAAAAGGAATAGTGGGGAGGGTGATTCCTCCCAAGTTCGGATCAATTTTCTCCGCGAAACCATCCGCCAGAAAAATATCGGTTCCTAAAGGAGAATGGGGACCATGATATTCGAAACTGCCGAGCGGAATAACAGCAAACGCTGCATTTTTTAACAATTCGAGATCTCTGCCATGAATTTCACTCGCCTTCAATGATAAAACCTCCTCCTAAATAACAGCTCCTGCCTTCCCATTTGTTAATTTCTGTGAAATAAACAAAACAAATATAATTAACAAAATTTGCAGCACGCCATATGCACAGGCTGTTCCAAATTGGAACGCATACATTTTTTGAAAAATAGCAACAGATAGCGGCATCGTAGAGGTGCTATAAATTAATATAGATGCAACAAATTCACCAAGTCCTTGAACCATTGCCAGCAAGGTTCCTGCTAATATACCTGAAAAAGCCATTGGCACAACGACTCTTCTAAACGTATACCACCAGTTCGCTCCTAAGCTTCTAGCTGCTTCCTCCACTGACTGATCCATCTGCATAAGCGCTGCCGAGGTCGAGCGGAAAATGAGCGGCAAATGCCGAACAAAATAAGCGAGCGGCAAAATCCAGAATGTACCGATTAATACTTGGTTAAAGCTAAATACAGATGGCTCACTGAAAGCAGCAATTAAATTAACGGCAACAACTGTTCCGGGAAGGGCCCATGGAATCATAATTAAGATATCGAGCAGAGCCTTTCCTTTAAACCTCGTTCGGATCATGGCATAGGCTGCAGCAACCCCGAAAAGAATATTTCCAATGGTAGCAACAAAACTCATTTGCAAGCTGTTCCATATTGGACGCCACGTTCGTTCATCGGTAAACAACGCAATGTAATGATCGAATGTGTAAGCTGGCGGAATAATTTGAATCGTCCACTCCCCATCCACTGAAAAAGAGATGAGTACGAGTACAAGAATCGGCAGCATGAGAATAATGACCCCGATAAAAGATAGAAACATAGAAAGGTATTTCATAAAAGGGGTACGCAGTTCTGTCCGATGGACACTGATCCCTTTACTTTGATTCTGAAAGTTACGCCTTCCTTGGTACCATCTCATCAAAATTAGGAACGAGATGGAGACAATCGAGAGAATAGTCGATTGAGTAGCCGCCATGTCTAGATTTCCGTTTGTCCGAGATAGATAGATTTGCATAGTCATTGTTCTCTCTACCCCAAACATTAATGGGGCCGTGTAGGAAGCCATTGCAATCATAAACACGAGTAATGATGAAGCAACCATGGCTGGTGTTAACATCGGAAGAATAACCTTCATCCAAATACGGATTCTTCCTGATCCTAAACTTGTAGCTGCTTCTTCTAGAGAAGGATCAAGCCCTTTAATGGCTGCAGACGCAGTCAAATAAAAATATGTATACATGGTAAATGTATGAACAACAATGACCCCGGTAATTCCTTTTAATGAGAAGGGAACGGACTCAAGATTAAATAAGGCTTGAAGCGCTCTTGGAATAATTCCGCTTTCTCCGTATAAAAAGGTAAACGATAATACCCCCACTAAAGGAGGCAGTGCCATAGGAACAAGCACGAGAATGGATAGGATTTTCCTCCCCGGAAACTCATACCTTTCGATTAGGAAGGCCATCGTCACACCGACGATCGCACAAGTAATGACACTTATGACCGAAATATAAATACTCGTCCAAAGCGCCTCTAAGTTGGCTGTGCTTTCCAGACTAAAGAAACGTTTGTAGTTTCCAATTCCAGCTCCTTCGGTACCTACCACACTTTGAATAAATGTTTGATAAAAAGGATAGATTACGTAGGCTAAGAGCACTAGGAAAAGAGGGGATATTAATATATAGATGAAATATTTTGATTGTGTAAGTCTTGACCACCAGCTCTCCTGCTGTGGAGCTGCTTGATTCGAATTCATGTTTTCACCTTCTTCTATTCGCTTGAATAAGTTCCATAAAGAAAACTACTCATTTATAAAGTAAACACCCTTTTCTGGTACATAAAGGGAAATGGAATCTCCACGGTTAAGAATTTGATTTCCTTTATTAATAATCATCACTTTTAAAGTCGATGAGCCTACCTTCACAAGATAATTAATACTCACCCCAGTGAATTCAACTAGTTGAATCGTTCCGTGTAATTGGTTTGGACCTTGACCTTCAAAGATAGCCTCTGGCCGAATCGAAAGTTTGACTTTCTTTCCTACTTCTAGTTTTGGCTTATCCGCGGCTGTGTCTAAAACTCCTTCTAATTGCAGGTCATTATCTACCTTCACCTTCACCGCTGTTCCACTTATCTCTGTTACTTCCCCTTCAAGCATGTTCGATTCCCCAATAAACGATGCGACAAAATGATTCGCTGGCTTATTATATATTTCCTGTGGCGAACCGATTTGCTGAACAACGCCTTCTTTCATCACCATAATTCGATCAGACATCGTCATAGCCTCGGTTTGATCATGCGTCACATAAATCGTTGTTACACCCAGTTCAACTTGAAGCCGCTTAATTTCTAACCTTGTTTCTTCACGCAGCTTTGCATCCAGATTTGACAATGGTTCATCCAATAGTAAAATATCCGGCTCAATCACTAAAGCACGAGCTAAAGCCACCCGCTGCTGCTGACCGCCTGAAAGCTCATTAATCTTTCTATTTCCGTATTTATCTAGGTGGACAAGCTTTTGTGCTCTTTCTACTTTTTCTTTGATCACTGATTTCGATAATTTACGAACCTCAAGCCCAAAAGCAATATTTTCAAATACTGTCATATGTGGAAACAGGGCATAGTTTTGAAAGACCATTCCAATATTTCTTTTATTCGGCTGAAGGGTCGTTACATCACGGTCATCAAAAAAGATCCTTCCCTTTGTTGGGTAGTAGAAGCCTGCGATCATTCGAAGTGTCGTTGTTTTCCCGCATCCTGAAGGCCCTAAAAAAGTGAAAAATTCACCCGGCTTTACATCGATTGCTACATGCTCTACGCCTTTAGCTGTTCCAAACATTTTGCTCACATTATCAAGTCGTACACTTTTCATCAAAAACACCTCGCTGGAGATAAAAGGGGGTGAAAAGATTCTTCACCCCTTTTAAAATAGACTATTAATTTTTTCCTTTAATATTTTCATCCCAATGCTGCATCCACTCAGCTTCTTTTTCTGCCATGACTTCCCAGTCTAGATCTAATGATTTCAGCTCAATATCCTTGAACCATTCAGGCATTTGATCCTTATCAATGTCCGTACGCGTAGGTATTTGATACAAGTCCTCCGCTAATGTTGCACGGGTTTCAGGGTCAAAAAGAAACTCATAGAATAGTTTGGCATTCTCTAGATTTTTTGCACCTTTTACAAGACCAACTGCATCTACAAGAATAGGTGCTCCACTCTCTGGATATACAAAATCAAATGGTTGATTATGCTCATTTTTCTGTAAAAGAATATCTTGCAGATTCCATAAGGAAATCGAACCTTCCTGACGAGCAAGCTTCAAGTAAAGATTAGTCGGATCTTGGGCATATTCTTTTGTATTGGCATCAAGCTTCTTTAGCCACTCATAGCCCGCTTCTGGATTATCTGCTCCTTGCTCGTGAATCATTGCGGAATAAATCGTTCTCATCGTTCCTGAAGCCAGTACACCACGGATAATAATCTGATCCTTCCACTTTGGATCAAGCAGGTCATCCCAATCTTGCGGCGCTTCATCTTTCGAAAGCATATCTGAGTTGATCATGATTACTTCTGGTAAAAGCATCTCCCCATACCAGCGGCCTTCTTTGTCTTTATGCTCTGGTAAAATACTTTCATCAAAGCTTGGCTTAAATGGCTCTAATAAATCTTCCGCAGCACCTGTCATAAAGGCAGATTGTGTACCGCCCCACCAAAAATCAGCTTGAGGGTTCGATTTCTCTCCACGAATACGTTCAAGAACCTGCTGCGCTCCCATTGTAAGGACATCGACTTGAATATCAGGGTACTTTTCATTAAACATCCCCACAACCTGATCAACAACCGTTTGATCACGGGCCGTATAGATGACTAATTTTCCACTGTTTTCTGCCGCTTTTTCCCCGCTAGAATTGTTTTCTTTTTCTCCACTGCTTTCCTTGCCCCCACTTGTAGAATTACTACATGCGGACATGAAAAGCATGAGTGCCACAATTAAAAAAACAAATAAACGATTCTTTCTAAACATGATGAACCCCCTTAAAATAAATGATATTTATCCTAAAAGCAGGCTTACATTTTTATTCTCTGTTCTTCGTATATGTAGCCACATAAACCCGCTTTAGAACCAAGTAATTAAAAGCCTATTTGCCCTTCCCTAGTTTAAAACGCTTTCATATTCTCGCAAAAACAGGGAAACAGCTCCTAATACTTCAGCATTTTCCCCTAGCTGCGAGGTATGTAACTCTACTGAACTAGGAAGATATTGATACACAATTTCTCGTAATCTAGGTAAAATATAATCTCCGGATTTAAAGACACCGCCTCCCAAAATAATGACTTCAGGATTTAGCAAACTAGCAGCATTAATGATTCCATAAGCTAAATGTTCAATCGCATCATCCACAACCATTCGGGCCGCCTCATCCCCTTCTTTTGCTAATGAAAAGGCTATTTCACCTGTCAGCTCTAAATGATTGGCTTCCTCAAACTTTGGATGATCTTGCTTTTGCTTAATTAGCTTAGTTAATCTTTCACCAATGGCTTTCCCTCCAGCAACGCTTTCCAGGTATCCATACCGATGGAATATTGGTTTAAACTCATTTTTCATATCATTTTTATCAGTAACCATATACCCCATTTCGCCTGCGGCACATGAAGACCCGCGATATAGCTGATTATGGATAATAATTCCGCTGCCGATGCCTGTTCCAACAGCAATAAAAAGGATATTCTCTTTTGATTTCGCATTCCCTAGCCATTGCTCGCCTAAAGCTGCTACATTGACATCGTTATCTACAAATACCGGGAACGAAAAATAGCGCTTGGCTTCAATAATAAACGGGTAACGTACCCAGTTGATGCTCGGTGCTTCAACAACCACGCCATTGGTTGGTTCAGTAATACCAGGTATCCCTACACCCATTCCCAAAATTTTATTTGAATCAAGCTGGTACATCTGAATCATCCCGTTTATTTCTTTATGAATTTGTTTCAGTAATCCCGTTTGTAAATACTGATTTGTTTTGAAGCTGCTTGAACAGATAATATTTCCGATCAGATCACATATGACCGTTTTTACTTTTGTTCCGCCAATATCTGTTCCAATCACATAGCCCGCCTTTTCATTAAAGCAAAGCTGAATTGGTCTCCTTCCACCTTGTGAAGACGCCATCCCAATTCCTTTTTCCAATACCCAATTCTCCTGAACCAATTCATCAACTAACAAGGAAACAGTCGGCTTGCTTATTTGGATCTTGGAGGCAATCTCCGCACGTGAAATAGGCTGATTTGCTTTAATACATTGAAGAACTACCTTTTTGTTTGTTGTTTTCAATGGGGTGATATTTCTTTTACTACTCATGACATCACGGCCTTAATCGTTATGGTTAGTAAGTTTTATTAATTAACTAAAATATACATTAGTGGGTAATTATTTACAACAAATTTTTTTAATTTTATAAATAAATATATTTTAGCACTAGATGTTCTATGTTTTATACGTAGGAAGAAAATACTATTTTAATATTCTGAATATATAGATATTTACAAAGCCACTTTGTTACATGTACTATTAATGAAGATTCTCCATACAGTTAGTTAACCCAATTTACTAACTTGCGTGATGGATGATGAAAAGAGAAAGGAGGATATTTTCCTACTACGTTTTCTATCTAAATATGAAAGGGGTTTCAAAATTGAAAAAGTCTTTTAGCTGGCTACTTTCTTTTCTGTTAATTGTTTCTTTATGGCCGATTGCCGGGCAAGCAACTGAAACACAAGAACCTGATGTAGAACTCTGGAATGCAGTCAAGCCTCTTGGAACTACTGTCACGTTTGTCAACACGGGCGCACATCCGGATGACGAAAGAAGCGACTTTCTCGCGTATTTATCGAGAGGACTTGGTGTCAAAACTTCAAGTTTAATTGCTAACCGCGGGGAAGGCGGGCAAAATGAAATCGGAAGTGAACTAGACAACGGGCTCGGAATTATTCGTTCGCGGGAAATGATCGAGGCAGCTAAGATTACTGGGGTTAAGGCTTACCATCTTAGCGAAACCACTTCAGACCCTATTTATGATTTCGGTTTTTCCAAAACACCTGAGGAAACACTAGAAAACTGGGGACAGGATCTTACCTACGAGCGACTCATTCGCTTCATTCGAACCTACCAGCCTGATATTGTCATGCCATCGTTTAGAAATGTAGACACACAGCATGGGCATCATCGCGCAATGGAAATTTTAAGCAAAAAGGCATTTAACGATGCAGCAAACCCTGCTATTTTTCCAGAACAGCTAAAAGAGGGCTTATCCGTCTGGCAGGTAAAAAAGCTATACTTACCTGCTGAATCAAAGGAAACGGCGACAACCTCTATCGAAATTGGCATGTATGATCCGATTTATAAAATGACTTACCCTCAACTGGGAGAAGAATCCCGCTATATGCATAAAAGCCAAGGCATGGGCAGTGATATCCCTGCTGGGCCAAGGCAAATTCACCTGGAATTAGTAGAAAGTGCTGTTGTTACGAAGGGGAGCAGCGATCTGTTTGCAGGGATTCCTTACAACTTTAAAGAGTGGGCACAACAACTTCCAAAGCAAGAAAAAGACCTGCAAGTACACTTTACAAAACTTCAAGAATCACTAGACTCCATCATCTCTGCTTATCCAAACAATGAGCAAGTATTTGAAAAAACACAAAAAGCTCTGAAAGACGTTCGACAGCTCCAAGCGAAAACAGAAAAAGCAAAGCTTGATCCACAAGTCCAATCTGACCTGCTTCATAAGCTTTCGTTAAAAGAAGAGCAATTACAAACAGCAAGCATGGAAGCATCAGAATTATCTGTTGAAACAAGCCCAGAAGCAAACATTCTTACAAAAGGACAAAAAACAACTGTCAAGGTAAGCATTCAAAATAACGGGAATAAGAAAATAAAGAAGATATCAGCTGAATTAGTTGTACCGAAAAATTGGAAGGTTTCCAAAACAGATTCACCTAAAGACTTAGACCCTGGGAAAAAAGTTGAACTACGTTATGAAGTACAGGTACCTAAAGATGCGGAATACTATCATGCATACCTTGATTCAGTCATCCGCACGAAAGTTCAATTTGAATTGAATGGTACACAAACGAGTCAAATCAATGAACTAAAAGAAACCATTGCCGTCTTGCCTGATGTCGGCATCACGTTAGCTCCTGAAGACATAGTTGTAAATTCAGCAGATATTCAGGAAGAAATTCCAGTCAAAGTTAAAATCAAAAACTACTTTGATGGGAAAAACACGTCCTCTGTTTCACTAATCGTACCAGAGGGATGGAAGGTTTCCCCTAGTAAAGAAGAGGTCTCCTTTACTGCTCAGTTAGAGGAAAAAGAGGTTGCCTTCAAACTGACCCCTCCTTCTGATATTCAAGATGGCAGCTTTGCCATTCGTGCTGAAGCGACTGCAAACGGGCAAACATTTGATTCAACCGTTCAGGAAATCAGCTATGATCACATCGGAACATTTTATTATATGTATCCCGCACAAGTAAATGGTGTGGCGTTCGAACTGTTAAAGAATGATCAACTGAAAATTGGATATATTGATAGCGGCTTCGATAAGGTAGCAGACTACCTTGTCAATACAGGGTTCAATATTACGAAGCTTACGGAAGCGGATTTAGCAACAGGCGATCTTAGTCAATACGATACAATCGTGACTGGAATTCGTGCATACCTTTCAAGAGAAGACCTCGTCAAAAACAATGATCGTCTCCATAAATATGTCGAAAATGGCGGTCACTTAGTCGTACAATACCATAAACCAAATGATGGATGGGATGCTGAGAAGACTGCTCCTTACCCATTAACCATCGGAAACCCATCTATTAAGTGGCGAGTGACAGACGAAAATGCAAAGGTCACTGTTTTGAATCCAGAATCCTCTTTATTTACCTATCCAAACAAAATTACTGATCGTGATTGGGAGAACTGGGTACAAGAAAGAGGATTATATTACCCAATGAAATGGGACAGCAGCTACGAAACATTCGTCCGCATGGGCGATCCAAATGAAGAACCTTTCGATGGCGGCATCCTGATGGCCAAACACGGAAAAGGGACTTACCTTTATACCAACCTCGTGTTCTATCGGCAAATTCAAGGCCAAGTACCTGGCGGCTACCGCATATTCACAAACCTAATCAGCTACGGATCCAATCAGTAATCCGGGACATGGTTCGTGGCGGTGGGACAGAGGGACAGGTTCCTTGTCCCGCTTTCAAAGTAAAGTGACCTGCTCTATTGACTTATAAAAATGTACCAGCAGAGATAAATTAATGAAAAGGAAAGTTCTAAAGAGAATTCTTTAAGAGCTTTCCTTTTTTTATTTCATCAGTGTTCCTTAACCAAATACATCTCTGTTCTTCCTGCTGCAGCATCTTATCCCCGTTAGCCTCAAAAGAATGGCATCAAGCATCGGATTCATTTATGTTAAAATAAAAAGCATATCATTGCAGGGGGACGTTCAAATTTGATTGAAACTTTATTAATAAATTTTCTTTTCTTGCTTATTCCCGTTTTAGCCTATCTTATTTTTTTTGAAAATAGGAACTTTTATTATAGTAAATTCATACTCATTATTCTTGCATCCATTTCGATGCTGCTTTGTATGACCTTCCCTATCTATTTAAATAGCGGATTTATTTTTGATTTACGATTGGTTCCTTTCATCCTTGCCATTCTTTATGGCGGATACAAACATGCTTTTTTTATCTATATAGTTCTCAATGTCTATCGTTTCTATATCGGCGGGGATGGCATCTACCAATCCCTTCTTTTTTCAACCTTAGTTTTTGTCTTAGTATCCTTAGGCAGCCGAAAATTTGGCAAACTATTGCCTAGGCATCGAATTTATTTTGCAGCTACCGTTTCATTTGCTATCATCATTCTCTATCTGACAACTCTAAGTTTCCAAACATCATTGAACAAGGAGTTTTGGAATTTAGCCGTCCACGCGCTAATGGCCCAAGTAACCATGATGGTTGTTCTTGTGAGCCTGTTAGAGAAAATCATTGCAAACATGAAAGCACGCGAAGCCTTTTTGCAATCAGAAAGATACCATCTGATCAGTGAATTATCAGCAAGTGTTGCACATGAAATAAGAAATCCACTTACAGTAACAAGCGGTTTTCTGCAGCTGTTAAATAAATCAGAATCGATTTCACCAAAGGAAAAAACGTATGTTGAGTTTTCATTACAAGAACTGATTCGTGCCGAACAAATTGTGAGTGATTTTCTTGCCTTTTCCAAACCTCAATCGGATAACATGGTGTATTCCGATTTAAAAGAAGAAACAGAATATGTCAAAAACATACTGAGCCCTTATGCTCGCATGCACAATGTCGATATACAACTCACTTTCCATAATTCATTGTCTAAGAAATTCGATAGAAGCCAAATGCAGCAATGCCTAATTAATTTATACAAAAATGGAATTGAGGCAATGAAAGCAAAGGGCGGAGTTCTTTCGATTGAAGTTTTAGAGGATAAAGGTAACATCCTAATTAAAATTAAAGATACAGGGAACGGCATGACCCCTGAGGAGATTTCCAATCTAGGCAAGCCCTACTACTCTACAAAAATAGAAGGCACAGGCCTGGGCATGCTTATGGTTCATAGTATCATCCATAAACTTAAAGCCCAAATCAAGGTCGAAAGTGAAAAAGGAAAAGGCACTACTTTTACGATTACTATTCCTGTTTAAATGCATAAGCATTGAACAATTTCCCTTAAAAAAACTGCGATACACACATAATAACCTGCTTTCTCCTTCATAAGAAAGCAGGTTATTTTTTCTTATTAGAGAGTCATTTGTACTTTTTTCATCCTGAACAGGGAAAACCCCTGTAACAGTAGAATACTTAGAGATAACTTATAAATTCAGATAGATAGGTGAGGGAATTTCCATGGATAAAGTTCTTATTTTAGGGGGCACACAATTTTTTGGCAAAAGGTTAGTTCATACTCTTCTTGAGAATGGAAAAAAAGTAACGATTGCCACTAGAGGACAAAAGGCGGATTCTTTTGGGGACAAGGTACAAAGAATCGTCATCGATCGCGAAGACTGCCAATCAATGAAGGATGCTTTCGCAAACAAAACATATGATATAGTTTACGATCAATCCTGCTTCTCCCCCCAAGAAGCACTCGACTCAGCGAACGCATTGCGCGGGAAAGCACAAAGATATATCTTCACTTCATCTCAAGCTGTATATGATTTTGGAATCAATCGGACTGAAGAGGAATTTGATCCCTATCATTTCTCATTCAACTACAAAAAAAGACAGGAATACGGTGGTTACATAGGCTATCAGGAAGCAAAAAGAGCGGCGGAATCAGTCTTGTTTACACAAACAGACTTTGAGGTTGTAGCCGTCCGTTTTCCTATTGTTATCGGACCGGATGACTATACAAAGAGACTAAAATTCCATGTAGAGAAGGTGAGAAAGAATGAACCTATTGGAATGACGAATCCTGAAGCGAGATACAGTTTTATTCATTCTGGGGAAGCGGCTGAATTTTTATATGAAATGGGGGCATCTTCTTTCACAGGCTCAATTAACCCAGGTTGTGAAGAGGATATTTCATTACTCAAATTAATAGAAAAAATAGAGAAACAAACGGGAAGGAAAGCAATCATTACAAACGTATTGACAAAAGAAAACACCTCCCCATATTCCCTGCCTGGCTCTTGGTCGATAAATACGAATAAAGTGAAGCAGCTAGGATTTACATTCTCTCGTTTAGATTCTGTGTTGAAGGAGTTAATCGAGTAGAGGGACAAAAACTTGTCCCTCATTGATAAATAGGTTTCATTGATTCATATAACTTCATATATGTTTTATATTGATCCTTGTATATTTCATTATTTCTTTTATTAGGCAAATATAGCTTTGACTCAGAAGAAATAATATATTGATCAACAAATTCTTTATAATCCTCAGCCCATCCTAAGTATTGAAATGTGGTTGCTGCTATGCCAATGGACGGTAAATATTCACTGTTCGCCGGTACTCTTACTGTTTTATTCGTGATGTCCGCTAAGAGCTGGCACCATGATGAACTCCTCGCACCGCCCCCAATAAGGGTAATGCTGCCAATGTTTTTTCGCATCAACATTTCCATAATTTGAAAAAGAGAGAAGCAGATGCCTTCTAAAACAGCTCTGGCAAAATCAGCTTTCTTTGTTTTAGGGCCAATGCCCCAAAATGCCCCCTTTGCTTCACTATCTTGCACAGGGCATCTCTCTCCATGAACATACGGTAAAAATAATAAATGATTGGAGCCGGGAGGTGATTTTTGAACCTCATCTTCAAAATCAGCATAATTGCCTGAATGACTAAACGTCTCCACTGCCCAACGGTGTACATTTCCTACATTTAATAATGGGGCGATGGATATATTCAATTCTTGGATGATATGTGCGAGGGTAAATATTCCATGGTCCTTAGGCGAATGATCCTTCGATGGAACAGCAATCCAGCCTGTTGTGCCTAAATACATATAGCAATCTCCCTCAGAAATGGCACCTGCACCAAGCGTGCTCGCTCCAGCATCTCCTGCTCCACAGAGCACAGGTGTATGCCGGCAAAACCCCGTTTCATTTGCACCAAATGCTGAAACCTGACCAACCTCTTGTTCTGAAGAAGTAAGCTCAGGCAAAATGAATTGTTCAATGCCTAAGCTGCTTAAAAGCTGCGTTTCCCATTTTCTTGATTGAATATTCATAAAACCAGATGTTGCTGCCGTTGTATAATCCGTTACAATGGAGCCAGTTAATTTATAGATAATATAATCTTTTGCACTAAACACGACATGTATATTTTTTTCATAACTTTGGAAACGATTCTTTTTCAACCAAAGCAATTTAGATATAGGGGAAGACGCACGGATAACATTCCCTGTCACTTCATATAAATCTGGAAGCTTCTTATTAATATCCTCCGCCTCAATATTTGCTCGATTATCTGAATAAAGAATGGCACTTGTTGTATTCTCGCCTTCTTGAATTAAGATAACATCTTCCATTTGACCGCTAAACGTAATCGCCTTAATGGAATGCGGGGAAACCCCATGTACAGAAAACCACTTATGTGTGATCGCCAGAACACCTTCCCACCATTCCTCGGGATTCTGTTCTTTCTCGTTATTATCACCTATGCGTG
>NZ_JALDXW010000019.1:0-86046 GCF_032154635.1 Cytobacillus sp.
CATGACAGATTGGCTTATGACCTCGAGGGGGTAGGAGCCGGAGCTAGACAAATAGGAAAGCGGAGTCGACTGTTCAGCCCCGACAAGCATAAGACGAGCTGGCGTGAAGGTTGTTCTTTAACCTTCATGACAGATTGGCTTATGACCTCGAGGGGGTAGGAGCCGGAGCTAGACAAATAGAAAAGCGGAGGCGACTGTTCAGCCCCGACAAGCATAATGAAGCTAGATTGACTCTACCACTAACACGACCATAATTGGTCGTGTTTCTTTTAAAAAAGAAAGCAGGAGGAAAAAAATGGGGAAAACAATAATTGATAAGATATGGGAAAAGCATGTGGTCCATCAAGAGGAAGGGAAGCCTGATTTAATCTATATTGATCTTCATTTAGTACACGAGGTAACCTCACCTCAGGCTTTTTCTGGGTTAAGAATAAAAAACCGGCGAGTTAGAAAACCAGAGAGAACATTTGCGACAATGGATCATAATGTGCCAACTGTTAATAGATATAAGATCGATGACCCAGTAGCTTTAAATCAAATGACAACCTTAGAAAAAAACTGCTGGGAATTTGGCATCCCTCTTGCTGGAATGGACAGTCCAGAGCAGGGAATCGTTCATGTGATTGGACCAGAGCTTGGACTAACACAGCCAGGGATGACGATTGTTTGTGGGGACAGTCATACTTCTACACATGGCGCATTTGGAGCGATTGCCTTTGGAATCGGTACGAGTGAAGTAGAGCATGTGCTAGCAACGCAAACACTATGGCAAACGAAACCGAAAACTTTAAAGATCGAAATAAATGGACAGCTTCGGAAAGGCGTTACGTCTAAAGATGTCATCCTTTATATTCTTTCCAAGCATGGTGTCAACTTTGGTCAAGGGCATGTCATTGAATATTGCGGAGAGGTAATAGAAAGAATGTCGATGGAGGAGCGGATGACCATATGTAATATGTCCATTGAAGGAGGCGCAAGAGCCGGTTTAATCAGCCCCGATGAAACGACTTTTTCTTATTTAGAAGGACGAAAGCATGCACCAAAAGGAGAAGCGTTTAAAAAGGCTGTCATGCAGTGGAGGGAGCTTGCGTCTGATGATGATGCCGTATTTGATAAAACGATAATGATTGAGGCTAATGACATTACACCGATGGTAAGCTGGGGGACAAATCCTTCCATGACATCCAGTATTAAAGAATCTATTCCATACTTAAAAGATTGTAAAAATGAACTTGAACAAAAATCGCTAGAAAGAGCCATTGATTACATGGGACTAAAAGAAGGACAGAAGATTGCTGATATTAAAATACAACATGTTTTTATAGGATCCTGTACAAATTCTCGATTAGAAGATTTGCGTCAAGCTGCGGAAATTGTAAAAGGAAAACGTGTTCATCAAAACGTAAGAGCTTTAGTGGTACCAGGATCTCAGCTAGTTAAGAAACAGGCTGAATCAGAAGGGTTAGATATCATTTTTCGAAATGCCGGTTTTGAGTGGCGTGAATCAGGCTGCAGCATGTGTTTAAGTATGAATAACGATATTGTTCCAAGTGGAGAGCATTGCGCATCCACTTCGAACCGAAATTTTGAAGGAAGACAAGGGACTGGAGCTAGAACACATTTAGTCAGCCCGGCGATGGCTGCGGCTGCCGCATTATATGGCAGGTTTGTTGATGTCAGTGAAAAAGTATCTGTTGAAGCAATTTAAAATGGGAAGGGTGTGAATAGTTTGAGTGGATTTAGAATGATAGTTGGAAAAGCTGTTGCGATGGATCGAGCAAATGTTGATACAGACCAAATCATACCAAAGCAATTCTTGAAAAGAATTGAGAAAACGGGGTTTGGACAATATTTATTTTATGACTGGAGGTATACGAAGGATGGCAAAGAAAATCCGAATTTTGAATTGAATCAGCCCGATAACCAAGGTGCTTCAATCTTAATTGCTAATGAGAATTTTGGATGCGGATCCTCAAGAGAGCATGCACCTTGGGCACTATCGGATTACGGTTTTAAAGTCGTGATTGCTCCATCATTTGCCGATATTTTTCATCAAAATTGCTTGAAAAATGGGATGCTGCCAATCAGGCTTAAAGTAGATGAAGTAGCATATTTATTAGATATGGCTAAGAATCAGCCGTATGACTTAACAATTGATCTTGAAAAGGAAACGGTAACAGATAATAGTGGTTTTTTAGCCTCTTTTCCGATTACAGCGTATTGGAAGATGATGCTGATAAATGGTTGGGATGAAATTGAAATTACCTTGCAATTAGAAGAAAAAATAACACAATTTGAGTGTTCTAAAGCGGTCAAATCATAGGTTCAAAAGGTTCACAGCAAAGGCAGGAGCTGTGGATCTTTTTTGTTTTTTTTAAGTTTTCATGCTAAACTTACTTCAAAATTACGTAGGGCGGGGACTGCATGAAGAAACGAGATCGGAAAAAATTAAATGATAAAGTAATCCTTTTTCCCGATCTGGAAAAAAGGCTTCTTGAAAAAGGGCTTGAGAAAATGCAGCAGAAAAGATTTCGGGAAGCGATCGAGCACTTAGAAGAAGCGATACGATTAGACCCAGAAAATAGCGATATTCATATTGGATTAGTACTCGCTTACTTCGAGTGGGGTTCTTTGCAAAAAGCGAAAGAAATAGCAGCGGATATGCTGCAAAAGGGAATCGGAGAATACATCCAAATTATAGATCTGTATTTAATGATTCTTGTCCAGCTTCATCAGTATGATGAAATTGTGACCACGATAGAGATTCTATTAGAAGAAAAAGAGATTCCAACGGAAAAATATGAAAGCTTTACCCGAATGTTAGAGTTTAGCCGGAGAATGGCAAAGGAAAAATCAGAAATGGAATATGAAGAAGCGGCAGTGGAAGAAGGGGATACAGACATTGATTTGTTTGCTTTTAAGACCCAACAAGAGCAAATGAATGTCGCTGCCCAGTTAGCAGAGAGAAATATTCAATCTTATATTGATGAAATAAAAACATATCTTCACTCGAAAGAAGGATCTCCATTCTTCAAGACGATGCTGCTTAATGTATTAATAGAGCATGCATATGACAAAGAGGTCATTGTTGAAAAGCTAGGAAGAACGCTCTCGGTCATACCAACTCAGCTTCCGCCTGTTCATATGCTGCCAGAGATAGAATCGCTTCTTTGCGTCCTTAGCAGCCGAATTGAGCATGAAGATCCAATCTTGTTTGAGAATATAAAAAGTCTTATTAGCCGACATTCCTTTATTCTTTATCCATTTCAGCTAGATATGCATGAGGAAAAGGCTTTGGCAGCTGCGTATCATACTCTTATAGCTGAATATCTAGGTCTAAACATAGAAGAAGATCTCGTATTTTTATATGAGGTGAAAATGGAAGAAATGAAAGAGGCACTGCGAGAATTAAAACAGCTTGAAGAAATTTCATCTTCCGATTTTTAGCTTCCATGTTGAAAGAAAAGGAACGTGTGGTATAATATAATGGTTGTATATGTAGATGGTATTTTTTATGTTAAAAATGTATAATGCTTGCTAAACAAGCCTTATTCATATCCATTTGTTACGTATGAAATGATAATAGATTGTTGGAGGGAATTAAATTTATGTCTGCAAAATTTGAAAAGCTAGAAGGGAACCAAGGAGTTCTTACAATTGAAGTAGATGCAGAAAAAGTAAACGAAGGTTTAGACGCTGCATTCAAAAAAGTAGTTAAACAAGTAAATGTACCAGGTTTCCGTAAAGGGAAAATGCCTCGTGGCATGTTTGAAAAGCGTTTCGGTATTGAGTCACTTTATCAAGATGCTGTTGATATTCTTCTTCCGGAAGCATATGCAAATGCAATCGAAGAAACTGGTATCGAGCCGGTTGATCGTCCTGAAATCGACGTAGAGCAAATTGAAAAAGGCAAGAGCTTAATCTTCAAAGCAACTGTAACTGTAAAGCCTGAAGTTAAATTAGGCGAATACAAAGGACTTGAAGTAGAAAAGTTCGATACTGAAGTGACAGATGAAGATGTTGATAAGGAATTAAAGTCTATGCAAGAAAGACATGCTGAGCTTGTTGTAAAAGAAGAAGGCAAAGCTGAAAACGGCGATACAGTCGTTATGGACTTTGAAGGTTTTGTAAATGGCGAAGCATTCGAAGGCGGAAAAGCTGAGAATTATTCTCTTGAACTTGGTTCAGGTCAATTCATTCCAGGATTTGAAGAGAACCTAGTAGGTGTGGCTGCTGGAGAATCAAAAGATGTGGAAGTTACTTTCCCGGAAGAATACCATGCTGCTGAATTAGCAGGAAAACCTGCAGTATTCAAAGTGACTGTTCATGAAATTAAAACAAAAGAACTTCCTGAGTTAAATGATGAGTTTGCTAAAGACGCAGATGAAGAAGTTGAAACGTTAGCTGCTCTTAAAGAAAAAGTAAAAACTCGTCTTGAAGAAAGCAAGAAGCATGAAGCAGAACATTTTGTTCAAGATACTGTAGTGGAAAAAGCTTCTGCAAATGCAGAAATTGATCTTCCATCAGTAATGGTTGATACAGAAATTGACCGTATGATGAACGAATTTGAACAACGCCTGCAAATGCAAGGAATGAACCTTGAACTTTACTTCCAATTCTCAGGTCAAGAAGAGAGTGCATTACGCGAGCAAATGAAAGAAGATGCTGAAAAGCGCGTGCGTACGAACTTAACTCTTGAAGCAATTGCGAAAGCAGAAAACATTGAAGTATCAGATGAAGAAGTAACTGCAGAGCTTAATAAAATGGCTGAAATGTACAATATGACAGTTGAAAATATTCAAAAAGCATTAGGCAGCCTTGAAGGCCTAAAAACAGATCTTCAAGTTAAAAAAGCAGTTGACTTCATTGTAGAAAACAGCAAAACTGTCTAATAGTAATATTAAAAGTTAGATAAAATATAATGAACAAGGCGCGAGTGAATCGTGCCTTGTTTTGTACAATAGAATTACATATTTTAGTTTTTTGAATAAACTGGTGGTGTATATAGATAAAGGAAAGGAAAATAAAGAAATCGGTCGCTTTCCTCTAATTCCAACTCCGGCATCTCATAACTTACCTCCAGACCATACATATGAAGTTTTTGGATAAAATCTGTTGACTTAACTTGACCATAATTGGTTAAGCTTATTTAGAATATCTTTTTTTCAGCCAACATAAACGAATCCGCTATGCAAGCAGTCATACATAATCTAATCCATTTATTAAGAGTTTTCATTTCCTGTCCAAAGTGGAAATGTGTTACAATGCAATACATAACAATTGTTGTAGGATAAGGTAGATTTAATTAGGATGTGCATTTCGTTACGTGCCAAAGTCCATGAAGTTAAAACAGGCTGAACTTATTTGTTTGCATATGATTCGCACAAGCTTAATATAATGATTTGAAGTTTTCAAGGGGTGAAGGATTTGTTTAAATTTAATGATGAAAAAGGGCAATTAAAGTGTTCATTCTGTGGCAAAACACAGGATCAAGTGCGAAAGCTTGTTGCCGGACCAGGTGTTTATATATGTGATGAGTGTATAGAACTCTGCACAGAAATTGTAGAAGAAGAGCTCGGCACGGAAGAGGAAGTAGAATTTAAGGATGTGCCAAAGCCGTCAGAAATCCGAGATATTCTTGACGAATATGTCATTGGGCAAGACCAAGCAAAGAAATCATTATCTGTTGCCGTGTATAACCATTATAAGCGCATAAACTCTAACAGCAAAATTGATGATGTGGAACTTTCAAAAAGTAATATTGCGATGATAGGACCGACTGGAAGCGGGAAAACATTGCTAGCACAAACGTTGGCACGTATATTAAATGTCCCATTTGCTATTGCTGATGCGACCTCATTAACAGAAGCTGGATATGTTGGAGAAGATGTAGAGAACATTCTTTTAAAGCTTATCCAATCTGCTGACTATGACGTTGAAAAAGCGGAAAAGGGCATCATTTATATTGATGAAATTGATAAAGTTGCCAGAAAGTCTGAAAATCCATCCATTACAAGAGATGTATCTGGGGAAGGTGTCCAGCAAGCATTGTTGAAAATTTTGGAAGGGACGGTTGCAAGTGTACCTCCTCAAGGCGGGCGCAAACATCCTCACCAAGAATTTATCCAAATTGATACAACAAATATCTTGTTTATTTGTGGTGGAGCCTTTGACGGGATTGAACAAATTATTAAGCGCCGATTAGGTCAGAAGGTCATTGGTTTTGGATCTGATACGAAACAAAATGAGCTTGACCAAAAGAGTCTGCTATCAAAAGTACTGCCAGAAGATTTATTAAGATTCGGATTAATTCCAGAATTCATCGGCCGTCTTCCGGTAATCTCAAGTCTTACACCATTAGACGAAGAAGCATTAATTGAAATTTTAACAAAACCTAAAAATGCGCTTGTTAAACAATACCAAAAAATGCTCGAACTTGATGATGTTGAGCTAGAGTTTGAAGAAGAAGCCCTTACTGAAATCGCTAAAAAGGCGATTGAACGTAAAACAGGTGCGCGTGGTCTGCGCTCCATCATTGAAGGAATTATGCTTGATGTTATGTTTGAGCTTCCTTCACGCGAGGATATCAAGAAGTGCATTATTACGAAAGAAGCGATTACTGATAATGCTGCACCGAAGCTTATTCTTGAAGATGGAACAATTATTGACGAGGAACGAAAAACTTCAGCTTAATTAAGAAAAGCGATTACTAAAAAGGAGCCAAACCATTAAAGGTTTGGCTTTTTTATGTGATATCAGAAATCTCTCAGCCCAATTTTTTACAATAGATTCTTGTTTATTCCAACTATGTGAAGGAGATACTAGCATTATCAGCGAGAACTTTTAATGCAGGAGGGAATAGTATGAGTTGGACGGGGATCGCATTATTTATACAATTGTTTTTTGGAATTGTCATAGGGCTCTATTTTTGGAACTTGTTAAAAAACCAGCGAACCCAAAAGGTTTCAATTGACCGAGAATCTAAAAAAGAAATGGATCAATTAAAAAAGATGAGAGCCATTTCGCTAACAGAACCTTTGGCGGAAAGGGTACGGCCGTCTAGTTTTGCGGATATTGTTGGACAGGAAGATGGGATTAAATCACTAAAAGCTGCATTATGCAGTCCAAACCCGCAGCATGTAATAATTTACGGACCACCAGGTGTGGGGAAGACAGCTGCTGCAAGGTTAGTATTAGAA
Organism: Cytobacillus sp.; assembly: GCF_032154635.1. Classification (GTDB taxonomy): domain Bacteria; phylum Bacillota; class Bacilli; order Bacillales; family Cytobacillaceae; genus Cytobacillus. Next base: position 7,200 of record NZ_JALDXW010000019.1, read on the forward strand.
GAAGCCAAAAAAACAGCCAAGTCTCCATTTAAACCGTCTTCCGTATTTATTGAATTAGATGCGACCACTGCCCGTTTTGATGAACGGGGGATTGCTGATCCTCTTATTGGTTCTGTCCATGATCCTATTTATCAAGGAGCGGGTGCGATGGGTCAGGCAGGTATACCTCAGCCAAAGCAAGGGGCGGTAACAAATGCCCATGGAGGAGTACTCTTTATTGATGAAATAGGTGAGCTGCACCCGATTCAAATGAATAAATTATTGAAGGTTTTAGAAGATAGAAAGGTTTTTTTTGAAAGTGCCTATTATAATGAAGAAAATACCCAAATTCCTAATCATATTCATGATATTTTTAAAAATGGCCTTCCAGCTGATTTCAGATTGATCGGTGCGACAACAAGAACTCCAAGTGAAATTCCTCCAGCCATTCGATCAAGATGCATGGAAGTATTTTTTAGGGAGTTGTTAGAAGATGAAATTATTGAAATTGGGAGAAAAGCAGCTAAAAAGGTTAATCTCACAATAAGTGAGAATGCATTAACCATACTAGCATCGTATGCAAGGAATGGGCGTGAAGCAGTCAACCTCATTCAAATTTCAGCAGGATTAGCAATAACAGAAGATAGAGATTACATAAAGGATGAAGATATTGAGTGGGTGATTCAATCAAGTCAGCTTACTCCTAGAATGGAAAGGAAAGTGAATGAGAAATCAGCAGTAGGTCTTGTTAACGGTCTTGCCGTCTATGGACCGAATACGGGGGCACTTCTTGAAATTGAGGTTACTGTTATTCCTGCAGTTGAGAAAGGCAGCATAAATATTACCGGAATTGTTGAAGAGGAAAGCATTGGCGGACAAGGGAAATCGATACGAAGAAAAAGCATGGCAAAAGGGTCGATTGAAAATGTAATTACTGTCCTCCGTTCTATGGGTGTTCCTGCTAATGATTATGATATTCATGTGAATTTTCCTGGCGGTGTTCCAATTGATGGGCCATCTGCCGGTATTGCAATGGCAACCGGTATATACTCTGCTATTTACAAGCTTCCAATTGATCATACAGTAGCAATGACAGGAGAAATAAGTATTCATGGGCATGTGAAACCGATTGGAGGCGTTTATCCGAAGGTAAAGGCAGCAAAAAAGGCTGGCGCAAAAACTGTGATCATTCCTGAAGAAAATATGCAATCCATTCTAAAAGAAATAACAGGAATAAAGATAATTCCGGTCACTCATTTAAATGAAGTTTTTGATATAGCCCTTCTAAAGAATATTCATATGGAGCAATCAATAACGGCTTCAGTCGAACTTGCAAAAAAAGAAAGCATTTAGATGGTGAAAAAACTTCGGCTTGCTATGGATGCGAAAAGCCGAAGTTTTATTTATGCGTGTTGGCTCGTTTTATGCTTGTCGCCCCTGGGCAAGCCGCCTCCGCATTTCGGAGTGTCTAGCTCCAGCGCCTATCGCCTAACAAACTTCAGGTCCCCTCCCTACGATAAGTTGACATCAATTCGCTATCGCTCATTGTGTCTCCTTTATCTCAGTCGAGGCTCTTCCAGTTTGTACGGCGATGATCAAAGCGCTTCCGCATTTCAGGGTGTCTAGCTGCGGCGGCTACCCCCTCGAGGTCACAAGCCAATCCGCTAAGAAGGTTAAAGAACAACCTTCCTATCGGCTCGTCTTGTGCTTGTCGGGGGTGACCGAGCCGCCTCCGCATTTCAGATTAGACACTATCTTGTAAATACGATAGAATTGTACAAAGAAATTATTAGTATTTTTATACTGAATAGATTTGCATTTGGAGGTGCTTTAGTTTGGCGAAAAAGAAAGAAATCATCGTCCCCCTCCTGCCGCTTCGGGGTTTGCTTGTTTATCCAACAATGGTCCTTCATTTAGATGTAGGCCGTGAAAAATCGGTACAGGCACTTGAAAAAGCGATGGTAGATGACCATTTAATTTTCCTAACTACACAAAAAGAAATCTCGATAGATGAACCTGCAGAAGAAGATTTGTACACAAGAGGCACATTAACACGTGTCAAACAAATGCTTAAACTTCCAAACGGAACGATTCGAGTGTTAGTTGAAGGTCTTCAAAGAGCTGAAATAATTGAATTTTATGATGAAACAAGTCATTATGCCGTCAGTATTGAAGCGTTTGAAGAACCAACTACAAAGGATGTTGAAGACCAAGCATTAATGAGAACGATGCTTGAATATTTTGAGCAATACATAAAGGTTTCTAAGAAAATTTCAGCTGAAACGTATGCAGCAGTTGCAGATATTGAAGAGCCAGGGAGAATGGCAGATATTATCGCTTCACACCTTCCTTTAAAATTAAAGGATAAGCAAGAAATTTTGGAGACAACCAATATAAAAGAGCGACTGAATCAAGTGATTGAAATTATTCATAATGAGAAAGAAGTTCTTAATTTAGAAAAGAAAATTGGTCAGCGGGTTAAAAAATCAATGGAACGAACGCAAAAGGAATATTATTTGCGTGAACAGATGAAGGCGATTCAAAAAGAGCTAGGTGAAAAAGAAGGGAAAACGGGCGAAATTGCTACCCTCACCGAAAAAATCGAAAAGGCTGGCATGCCTGAGCACATTCAACTAACTGCGAAAAAAGAATTGGACAGATATGAAAAGATTCCTTCTAGTTCAGCGGAAAGTGCAGTTATCCGCAACTATATTGAGTGGCTTGTTGCTTTGCCATGGAGTCAAGCAACAGAAGACGATTTAAATATCCATAAAGCTGAACGGATATTAAACGATGATCATTATGGACTTGAAAAGGTGAAGGAGCGCGTTCTTGAATATTTAGCTGTTCAGAAGCTAACAAATTCGTTAAAAGGACCTATTCTTTGTCTTGCTGGACCTCCCGGCGTTGGGAAGACAAGTCTAGCTCGTTCCATTGCAGCTTCTCTAAATCGGAAATTTGTCCGAATCTCTTTAGGGGGCGTGCGTGATGAATCTGAGATCCGCGGCCATAGAAGGACCTATGTGGGTGCCATGCCAGGCCGTATTATTCAAGGAATGAAAAAAGCGGGTACCATTAATCCGGTGTTCCTTTTGGATGAAATAGACAAAATGTCAAATGATTTCCGTGGCGACCCATCCTCGGCTATGTTAGAGGTTTTGGATCCGGAACAAAATCATAATTTTAGTGATCATTATATTGAAGAACCGTATGATCTTTCTAAAGTGATGTTTATTGCAACAGCAAATGATTTAGGAACCATTCCTGGTCCTCTCCGTGATCGGATGGAAATTATTACAATTGCTGGCTATACAGAGCTGGAAAAAATTCATATTGCAAAAGATCACCTTTTGCCGAAACAGATTAAAGAGCATGGGCTTTCAAAATCCCAGCTACAGATCAGAGAAGACGGAATTCAAAAAATCGTGCGTTATTATACTAGAGAAGCTGGTGTCCGTAGCTTAGAACGCCAACTTGCTACAGTCTGCAGAAAAACAGCAAAAATCTTAGTTTCTGGTGAGAAGAAAAAAGTAGTTGTAACTGAGAAAAACATGGAAGACTTCCTTGGAAAAACGAAGTTCCGCTATGGCCAGGCAGAATTGGAGGACCAAGTGGGCGTAGCGACTGGGTTAGCTTATACTACGGTTGGTGGAGATACACTTCAAATTGAAGTTTCACTTGCACCAGGAAAAGGGAAGCTTGTTTTAACAGGGAAACTTGGCGATGTAATGAAGGAATCGGCACAAGCAGCGTTTAGCTATGTCCGTTCAAAAGCAAAGGAATTAGGAATTGAAGAAGACTTTCATGAAAAGTATGATATTCATATCCATGTGCCTGAAGGAGCAGTTCCGAAAGATGGCCCATCTGCCGGAATTACGATAACAACAGCACTTGTATCTGCTCTTTCTGGAAAACCGATCCGTAAAGAAGTAGGAATGACTGGTGAGATTACCTTAAGAGGCCGGGTCCTTCCTATTGGGGGTTTAAAAGAAAAATCATTGAGTGCCCATCGTGCTGGACTTACGAAGATTATCATTCCAAAGGATAATGAAAAGGATATCGATGATATCCCTGAAAGTGTCAGAGAAGATCTAAACTTTGTCCTTGTTTCTCATGTTGATGATGTTTTGAAACATGCATTGAATGGCGGTGAACAAGGATGAAGGTAAATTCAGCTGAAATTATCATTAGTGCGGTAAAACCAGATCAATATCCTGTTGAAGATTTACCAGAGTTTGCCTTAGCAGGCAGATCAAATGTCGGGAAGTCTTCATTTATTAATAAAATGCTCAATCGAAAAAATTTAGCAAGAACCTCTTCGAAACCAGGTAAAACACAGACATTAAACTTTTATTTAATTAATGAAATGATGCATTTTGTTGATGTTCCTGGATATGGCTATGCGAAAGTCTCCAAGAAGGAAAGAGAAGCTTGGGGGAAAATGATCGAAACGTATTTAACTGGCAGGGAGCAGCTAAAAGCTGTTGTTCAAATCGTTGATCTTCGTCATCCGCCATCAAAGGATGATGTCATGATGTATCAGTTTTTAAAACATTATGATATTCCGTGCATCATTATTGCAACAAAAGCAGATAAAATTCCAAAATCAAAGTGGCAAAAGCATTTAAAAGTCGCAAAAGAAACATTAGAACTAGACCCAAATGATCATATCATTCTCTTTTCTTCAGAAACAGGTCAGGGAAAAGATCAGGCGTGGGCATTATTACAAGCTTATATGTAAGAAAAAGAATTCCATTGCAAGAGGCGATGGAATTCTTTTTTTATACCAAAGTGACTATGAAAATGTTGACTTTATGAATAAAAACCGCGAATCTTGTCGGAAAAAAGGGAATAGACAGGAGATAGCAGGATAATGACAAAATTGGGAGTATCTTAGAGGCAAGTAATTGAGAAGTTGCAATATGAGAGGATACTATAAATTATCACAAAATATGAATTTTGGGAATATTGAGTACATATGATAAGGTAGGAGAGAACTTATATTGGAAGAGAGAAAAGGGGGAATTTAAACTAGTGAAATATTTTTGGAAGGGTGTATTTTTGCTATTGGTTATAGTTGTACTAGCTGCATGCGGAGCTAAAGAAGCTTCAAATAAAGGCATGAAATTAGTAGATGATGGAAAGTTTACTTATGCATCTTCAGGAGAGTTTAATCCATTCAGCGTGACCAATAACGATGGGACAATGAGCGGGTTCGATATTGAAGTGGGTGAAGCGGTTGCAAAGGAATTAGGGCTGGAACCTGTCCAGCATAAATTTAAGTTTGGCGGAATTGTTGAAGGCGTTAAATCTGGTCGATTTGATGCGGCGGTTGCTAGTCACACAATTACTAAAGAACGATTGGAAGCTGTTAATTTTTCGATTCCCTATTATTTCTCAGGTCCTCAAATCTATGTTCGCCCTGATAGCACAGTGGAAACGCTCGATGATTTAAAAGGGCTGGAAGTTGCAGTAGCGAAAGGTACCACATACACAGCAGAAGCAGAAAAGGCAACGGATAATATCAAATTCTATGATAGCGATGTAGTAGCGCTCGAGGCATTAAGCAAAGGCAAGCATGATGCAGTTATTACTGACTTTATTACAGGCAAAGAGGCCATCGGTGCAGGGATGAACATTGTCGGCAAAGAATTGCTTGGCCGCAGTGAACAAGCCATAGCTGTTGCAAAAGAAAATACGGAGCTTCTAGAAAAAATTAATAAAGCGCTTGAAAAATTACACGAAAACGGAACGTTAACCGAAATAAGCAAAAAGTATATCGGCGAAGATATCACTGTTGTTCCAGAGTAAGGATAACTATACAGGGCGAATGTAGAAAAAATACATTCGTCTTTTTTTATAACAATTGGGTTAAAGGAGGAAACCTGTGGATTTATTAACAAAATTTATCGACACATACCCTGTTTTTTTGAAAGGGATGCTTCTAACATTTGAAATAACAATCGTCTCTATATTTATTGCTATTTTTATCGGATTATTTTTTGCCTTTTTAAAAATATCAAATGTAAAAATATTGGAATGGATTGCTGATTTATATATCTTCTTAGTTCGTGGAACCCCGCTTGTTGTCCAAATCTTTATCTTCTATTTTGGATTAACCGCTTTTAATATTTCCGATTTTCTAGCTGTTGTTCTAGGACTAGCCTTCCATAATGGGGCTTATATTGCAGAGATTTTCCGGGGGGCCATTCAATCAATTGATCATGGTCAAATGGAAGCTGGTCGTTCACTTGGAATGACAAAGAGTTTAACGATGAGAAGAATTATTTTGCCGCAGGCAAGTCGCAGAGCGCTTCCGCCGTTAGGAAATCAATTTATTATTGCTTTAAAGGACTCCTCGCTAGCCTCATTTATTGGCATGTATGAGCTTTTTAATGTTGCTACTACGCATGGTTCTCTTAAATATGACTATATGAGCTACTTGCTTATTGTAGCTGTTTATTATCTAGTTCTCGTTCTATTCTTCTCCATTATCGTAAGAATAATTGAGAAAAAAATGTCTAGCAGCGATTAAAGGAGGGAAGATGATATGAGTAAATCTATTATGATCAATATAGAGAAGCTAAATAAATCCTTTGGTGATTTGCATGTTTTAAAGGATATCGATATGACGGTTAAGCAGAGTGAGGTTGTTTGCCTAATTGGGGCGAGCGGATCTGGAAAGAGCACGCTTCTCCGCTGCATCAATTTTTTAGAAATAAAAGATAGCGGGCTTGTGATGATTGGCGGAGAAAAAATAGAAAAGGAAACGCATGATCTTAATGAGGTTAGAGCAAAAGTAGGGATGGTATTTCAGCATTTTAATTTATTTCCGCATAAAACGGTACTTGAAAATGTAATGGAGGCGCCAATTTATGTTAAAAAGCGTCCGAAAGAGGAAGTGAAAGAGGAGGCAAAGGCATTATTAAAGAAAGTTGGACTTTCTGATAAAGAATATGTGTATCCATCAAAGCTTTCCGGGGGGCAAAAGCAGCGTGTAGCGATAGCAAGGGCTCTTGCTATGAAGCCGGAAATCATGCTTTTTGATGAACCAACCTCTGCGCTTGATCCAGAATTAGTTGGAGAGGTGCTAACGACTATGAAGGAGTTGGCTGAGGAGGGAATGACAATGGTTGTCGTTACCCATGAAATGGGCTTTGCAAGAGAAGTGGCAGACTGGGCTGTCTATATGCACGAAGGACGAATTGTTGAGGTTGGACACCCCATGCAATTATTTTCCAGCCCAAAGGAAGAACGTACAAAAAATTTTTTAGATTCTGTATTGTAATAGAAAAAGACAGGGAAAACTATATATATCCCTGTCTCTTTCTATTTCTTTTTAATAAAGAGGAGGTAGCCGCCAATAAAAATAAGAATGACAGGCCAAAATTTCCAAACGTTTGACACACCGTTTTCTAATGTGCCAAGCCAGACAATTACACGATCATAAAAGAGAAGCAAAATAGATAATAATAAGAAGAGAAGCCCTTGAAATAATCCTGATCCAGTCTTTTGATGCTGCAGCAGTAAACCAAGAGCTAGGATTAAAATAAAGATACCAATATGATCCGGCCAAATCTCCAGGCGGTTGACGATATGAAAGTGCAAACCAAAACCAGTAAGAATAACACCGGGAAGAATCGCATGGTATTCTTTTGCTCCATACCCTTGAAACAAAAAAGCGATACCTATAATTATTAGCAAGGAAGGCCATGTAAAATAAGGCTGCAAAACTGGGATATTGGATTGTTCAAGATAAAAGTAAGCTCCAAAGCCAATTAGAATTATTCCAGGAAAAAAACGTTGATTTTTCATCATTACACCGCTTCCAATCAGGTTCACTTGAATCTGCTATGTTTTTTTGTTACTGTACATATGGGAGGATTTTGTCGAATGATAGAAAGTGGATAGCATACTGAATTCTTTTTTATTGTGCAATCTTCCTTTATTTATTTTATCATATGAATTCACTATCTGTTCACATTTTACCATTAGATAAAGGGATAGAAATGTTACAATTATAGTAGTATTTGTGCAATTTAATTGGGGGGGTCAATTGAAACATGCATATTTTAGTTGTCGGTATAAATTATAAAACAGCCCCTGTCGAAATTCGTGAGCGCTTGACATTTAACCCGTCTCAGCTTGCAGATGCTATGAACACATTAAAGAACAAGAAGAGCATCTTAGAGAACGTGATTTTGTCAACATGTAATCGGACTGAGATCTATGCAGTTGTTGATCAGCTTCATACAGGCCGATATTATATTAAAGAATTTTTGTCAGAGTGGTTTGAAATAGAGAAGGAAGAATTTTCACCATTTTTGTTTATATATGAGCAAGAAGGCGCAATCGAGCATTTATTCAGTGTGTCTTGCGGGTTAAACTCCATGATTCTTGGTGAAACCCAAATTTTAGGACAGGTTCGCACGAGCTTCCTTCAGGCACAGGAAGAGAGTACGACTGGAACCGTGTTCAACCATTTATTTAAGCAGGCCATTACACTTGCGAAACGAGCCCATTCAGATACAGAAATCGGTGCAAATGCCGTTTCTGTAAGTTATGCAGCTGTTGAATTAGCGAAGAAAATTTTCGGTTCCTTAGAGAATAAGCATGTTCTTATTTTAGGTGCTGGAAAAATGGGAGAGCTTGCGATTCAAAACCTGCATGCAAACGGTGCAAGTAAGGTGACGGTTATCAATCGTACGTTTGAAAAGGCGCAGGACTTAGCAAACCGTTATGAAGGGCAAGCAAAAACATTGAAAGAGCTTCAATGTGCATTACTCGAAGCCGATATTCTTATTAGCTCGACAGGAGCAAAAGATTTCGTGATTACAAAATGCATGATGCTGCAAGTTGAAAAACTGCGCAAAGGCAAGCCGCTATTCATGGTAGATATTGCAGTTCCGCGGGATTTAGATCCTAAGCTTGCTGAATTAGATAGTGTGTTCCTTTATGACATTGATGATCTGGAGGGGATCGTTGAAGCAAATCTTCAGGAGCGCAAAAAGGAAGCCGAAAAGATACAGCTAATGATTGAAGGAGAAATCGTTGAATTTAAACAATGGCTGAATTTGCTTGGCGTTGTTCCTGTCATTTCTGCGTTGCGTGAAAAAGCATTAGCGATTCAAGCAGAAACGATGACAAGCATAGAGAGAAAGATGCCAAATTTAAGTGATCGGGATAAAAAGGTGTTAAATAAACATACGAAGAGTATTATAAATCAGTTATTGAAAGATCCTATCTTACAGGCTAAAGAAATGGCCGGCCAAAAAGATGCAGACAAGGCATTGGATCTATTCGTGAAAATTTTTAATATAGGAGAACTTGTTAATGAGCAGCAGGAAGTGAGTGCAGCTGAACTAAGGCACTCGGTTGCTCAATCACCGCAGGCTTCCTTTCAATCATAAAAGGAGTACTGTCCATGTTTGAAATTTATATGACACGGCTGCATGAGTTTACAGTCGTTCTTTATGCCTTATGTGTCTTATTATATTTTGTTGATTTTCTGACGTCTAACCGGAAGGCAAATCGAATTGCCTTCTGGTTACTTGCATTTGTATGGGGTTTACAAACAATATTTCTTATTTTGTATATGTTGAAGACGGGGAGGTTCCCTGTCTTGACAATATTTGAAGGGCTTTATTTTTATGCTTGGGTACTCATTACGTTATCTTTAGTCATCAATCGATTACTCCGAGTAGATTTTATTGTTTTCTTTACAAATGTTCTCGGGTTTATGATCATGGCGATCCATACGTTTGCCCCCATACAATATGAATCCCATGTCATGGCACAGCAGATGATTTCTGAATTGCTGCTTATTCATATTACTGTGGCCATTCTATCTTATGGGGCGTTTTCCCTCTCATTTGTGTTTTCCGTGCTGTATCTAATTCAGTACGATCTTTTGAAAAGAAAGAAATGGGGCACCCGTCTGAAGCGGCTTGCTGACTTATCCAAGCTTGATAAAATGTCTTTCGTCTTAAATCTAATTGGCGTCCCCATGCTGATTATAAGTCTAATTCTTGGCACAACTTGGGCGTATATTAAGGTTCCTGATATGATTTGGTACGATTCTAAAGTAATTGGCTCGTTCATCGTACTCGCGATTTACAGCATTTATTTGTATTTGAAGGTTGGTAAAGGACTGACAGGAAATAAGCTTGCTTTATGGAATCTTGCATCCTTTCTCGTTGTTTTAATTAATTTCTTCTTATTTGGAAAACTATCATCTTTCCATTTCTGGTATTCATAATCGCTTTAAATTTAGGAGGCAGTCATGAGAAAAATTATCGTTGGTTCACGGAGAAGTAAACTTGCATTAACACAGACGAATTGGGTTATTAATCAGTTAAAGGCACTGGATCCGTCTTTCGATTTTGAAGTGAAGGAAATTGTTACAAAAGGGGATCGAATTCTTGATGTAACCCTTTCAAAGGTTGGCGGAAAAGGTTTATTCGTGAAAGAAATTGAGCAGGCCATGCTTGATAAAGAAATTGATATGGCTGTACATAGTATGAAGGATATGCCTGCCATACTTCCAGAAGGTCTCGTGGTTGGCTGTATACCAGAAAGGGAAGATCACCGGGATGCACTTATTTCTAAAAATCATATCCGATTTGATGACCTTAAGCCTGGTGCTATCGTTGGAACAAGCAGCTTAAGGAGAGCAGCCCAGCTATTAGCACGCCGTCCGGACATCAATATTAAATGGATTCGCGGAAATATTGATACAAGACTGGAAAAATTAGAAACGGAAGAGTATGATGCCATAATTCTAGCAGCTGCTGGGTTATCAAGATTAGGCTGGGCATCAGATGTGGTAACTGAGTTTCTAGATCCAGATATTTGCCTGCCAGCTATCGGACAAGGTGCATTATCTATTGAGTGCCGTGAGGACGACGAAAAGCTCCTTGGACTGTTAAAGAAATTTACGTGTGAAAAGACAGACGCAACAGTAAGAGCGGAGCGTGCTTTCCTTCATAAAATGGAAGGTGGCTGCCAAGTGCCGATTGCAGGGTTCGCCGAGCTTAATGAGCAAGAAGAAGTTGTATTAACCGCACTTGTTGGTTCGCCAGATGGGAAAATTATTTATAAAGAACAGATTACTGGTAAAAATCCAGAAGAGGTTGGAATTGAAGCAGCAAATAGCTTAATTAAGCTAGGCGGAAAAGAATTGATTGATCAGGTTAAAGCGGAGATGGAGGGCAAATGACAGCCTCCTCCCTCCCTTTAAAAGGAAAAAATATTCTTGTTCCAAGAAGTAAGGGGCAGGCACAATCTTTTTCGGAATTAGTGGAGAAATATGGCGGAAGTCCTGTTGAAATCCCTCTTCTTGCATTTAGACCTGCTAAATCTCCAGAACTACATGCGATGATCAATCAGCTGCATGCGTATGATTGGATTATTTTTACAAGCAGTATAACAGTTGAAACATTTCTTTCCTTTCTTCATCACTCGAATAGAGAGCATATGCCAAAAATTGCTGCGATCGGAAAGAAGACGGAAAGCTACTTATTAACTAAAGGTTTTCAAGTGGACTTTACGCCAAAGGAATTCGTTGCTGAAGGATTTGTTGAAGAGTTCAAACCGTATGTTAAAAAGGGGATGAAAGTCCTTATTCCAAAAGGGAATTTAGCTCGCAATTACATTGCCGCTCAATTATCCAACTATGGTGCTGTTATTGATGAAGCGATTATATATGAAACCTTTTTTCCTGAAGATAGCAGAGAACTCATTAAAGATAAGCTGGCTAACAGCCAATTAGATATCCTAACCTTTACTAGCCCATCTACGATTGACCATCTAATGGCTGTTGTTGAAGAAAACAATCTTTACGAGAAGGTAGAAGCATGTATCATTGGCTGTATCGGTCCAGTTACGAAGGAAAGAATTGAGTCATATGGGCTTAAAGTGGATGTTGCACCAGATGTATACACCGTTCATCATATGATAAAAAGTACAATTGATTATTTAGAAAATGAATATCGGAGGGCATTATAATGGATTTACAATTCACTCGTCATAGACGTTTACGCCAAAGTGCTAATATGCGTGCACTTGTACGCGAAAATCATTTAACAATTGATGATTTCATTTATCCTATTTTCGTAGCAGAGGGAAAGGATATTAAGAAAGAAATCACGTCGATGCCTGGCATATATAATTTATCATTGGATCATCTTGAAGAGGAAATGAATGAGGTAGTGTCATTAGGCATTAAATCCGTTCTACTATTCGGTATTCCTTTGGAGAAGGACGAATGTGGCGGGCAAGCATACCATGATCATGGGATTGTCCAAGAAGCAACTCGTTTAATTAAAGCGAAGTTTCCAGAAGTGATCGTTATTGCTGACACTTGTCTATGTGAATACACAAGCCATGGCCATTGCGGTTTGATTGAAGGGGATCAAGTATTAAATGATGCCTCACTTGAATTGCTTGTTCAGACAGCTGTAAGCCAGGCAAAAGCTGGTGCGGACATTATTGCCCCATCTAATATGATGGATGGATTTGTCGTTGCTATCCGTGCAGGGCTAGATGAGGCTGGTTTTGAAAATGTGCCAATTATGTCTTATGCGGTGAAGTATGCCTCAGCCTTCTACGGTCCATTCCGTGATGCGGCAGACAGTACTCCGCAATTTGGCGACCGTAAGGCTTATCAAATGGATCCTGCTAATCGAATGGAGGCATTGCGTGAAGCAGAGTCTGATTTAATGGAGGGCGCTGATTTCTTCATCGTGAAACCTGGCATGCCTTATCTTGATATTGTTCGTGATGTGAAGAACCATTTCAATCTTCCGCTTGTTATTTATAATGTAAGCGGCGAGTATTCAATGGTTAAAGCAGCAGCTCAAAACGGTTGGATTGATGAAAAAAGAATCGTAATGGAAATGCTTACTGGTATGAAGCGTGCTGGCTGCGATCTAATCATTACATACCATGCAAAAGATGCAGCAAGATGGCTGAAAGAACAGTAATTTTTAATACACTTCGTTAAAAGATGTATGAACTTTTCTAAATAAGATAGGGTATTTGTACGGCAAACGGTATTATTTTCAAGCATAAAAAAGTGAAAAGAGGGATTAGATGCGCTCTTACGAAAAATCCATTCAGGCCTTTAAAGAAGCGAAAAAATTAATGCCGGGCGGAGTGAATTCTCCTGTTCGTGCATTTAAATCAGTGAATATGGACCCCATTTTTATGGAAAGAGGAAAAGGGTCGAAAATCTATGATATCGATGGCAATGAATATATTGACTACGTTTTATCGTGGGGACCGCTCATTTTAGGGCATACAAATGAACGTGTCGTTGAAGCTCTTAAAAAAGTTGCTGAGCAAGGAACAAGCTTTGGAGCACCGACAGTTACTGAAAACGACCTTGCAAAGCTAGTAATCGAAAGAGTTCCTTCTATTGAAATTGTTCGTATGGTTTCCTCAGGAACAGAAGCAACGATGAGTGCGCTAAGACTTGCACGCGGCTATACAGGCCGAAATAAAATTCTAAAGTTTGAAGGCTGCTATCATGGCCATGGTGATTCCTTATTAATTAAGGCTGGTTCAGGAGTGGCAACGCTTGGTCTTCCAGATAGTCCCGGGGTACCAGAAGGAATTGCGAAAAATACGATTACTGTTCCTTACAATGATTTAGAAAGCGTAAAGTATGCTTTCGAGCAATTCGGCGAGGATATTGCTGGAATTATAGTGGAGCCAGTTGCAGGTAATATGGGTGTTGTACCACCACTGCCAGGCTTTTTAGAAGGACTTAGAGAAATTACAACACTATACGGGGCATTGCTAATATTTGATGAAGTAATGACAGGCTTCCGTGTCGGCTATAACTGTGCCCAAGGCTACTTCCATGTTACACCTGATATTACTTGTCTTGGTAAAGTAATCGGCGGAGGACTTCCCGTAGGTGCATACGGTGGTAAGGCTGAAATTATGGAACAAATTGCGCCGAGCGGTCCTATCTATCAAGCTGGTACATTGTCAGGAAACCCGCTTGCAATGACAGCTGGATATGAAACATTAAGTCAGCTGACACCTGAGGCATACACGGAATTTACACGTAAAGGGGATATGCTTGAAGCCGGTATTAAAGCGGCTGCGGAAAAGTATGGTATTCCGAATACCGTCAATCGTGCAGGCTCCATGATCGGATTCTTCTTTACGAATGAAAAGGTTATTAATTATGATAAAGCAAAAGCTTCCAACTTAGATTATTTTGCAGCATACTACCGTGAAATGGCAAATGAAGGGGTCTTTTTGCCACCATCTCAATTTGAAGGCTTGTTCTTATCAACTGAACATAGTGACGAAGATATAGAAAAGACATTACAAGCAATCGAAATTGCATTTTCAAAAATTAAAGGATAAATTATTTTTACACTCATCATCTATGATGGGTGTTTTTTATATTCTTGCGAAAAATTGTTTGTTTTTGCAAACTGCCTGTTCCCCCCTTTTCTTTTTACTATGTCATTCTTTTTCAGGTCATAAATAAATAATTTTTCTCATAAAGTGTAAATGACATAGTGATTAAACGTGAAAGGTATGAAAGGAGGAGTCGCTTTGTCTCAGGGGAATCAAACGTGTTTACGATTTTCTTTGGAAGAGTCCGTCTGGTTTCAAAAAGGACAGGAAGTACTTGATTTGATTTCAATCTCGTTAGACCCTGATATTTTTATTCAGGAAGATGATCAATATGTTACGATTCAAGGAGCGCTCGAGCTATCAGGTGAATATAAACGCAATGAAACAGAGACGGCGGATGATGAAGAAACTTTTGCCGCTCCAAAATTCATGCAAGTGGTCGAAGAAAGAGAAGAAGGGATATGTGAATTTAGACATTACTTCCCAGTGGATATAACTATACCGATTAACAGAATTCAGAGTTTAAATGAAATTGATGTACAAATCGAATCCTTTGATTATGTGTTTCCGGAAAGAAGCTGCTTGAAGCTTTCTGCTAATTTAATGATTACTGGCTTATATGAGGAGCAACAGCTAACCGACGAAATCGACACAGAGGAAGAGGAATTAGAGCCATTTTTGAATCGTTCATCCAATTCGGAAGATGTAGTAGATGTGAGTTCATTAGAAAAAGCTTTTGCAGAAGAAAAAGAACAAGAAGAGGATCGTACAGAAATTTTTGTCCGTTCGGTTAACGAAATGGAAAGCCAAGATGAGGGGAAGGAGAAAGTCTTTATCCCATTTGAAGCAGAGGCAAGAAAAGAGCCGGAACTAGAGCTTAAGGAAAAAGAGGAAGAAAAAGTTGATGAGCCGGAAATCACTTTTTATTCCGCAAAAAGAAGTGAAGAGTCGCCACCATCTGCAGAAGACATTTTTGAAATTCCTGTAGATGAAAGTCCAGTACAGGATGTGGATATTGCCGAGGTCGAAAGCCCTGAACAGGAGCAGAAACCGGAATCTCCAGAATCAATAGATGAAAGTCCTGAAAAAACGGATAAGAAAAAGAAGAAATCGAAAAAGAAGAGCATGACATTAACCGAATTTTTTGCCCGTAAGGAAGAGGCGGAACACGTAGCAAAATTAAAGGTATGCATTGTTCAAAGCGGAGACACAGTTGATCTTATTGCTGAAAGGTATTCAATTGGTGTGAACCAGTTGCTAAGTGTCAATCATTTAGAATTAAATCAAGATTTATATGAAGGGCAAGTGCTTTATATTCCAGCTGTAGTAGCCCGTTAGAAAAAATGCAAAACAGGCTTGGCGGGTTAGCAAACACCTGCTTAGGCTGTTTTCTTTTTTTATAAGTGGTTGTTGTAATATTGGTTGGCTGGAGTGTAAGTCAGCTTTTTACCCATTATGGCTAAATTAGCAGCAATATACGAGGAGACAGCCTTTCTTTAGAAAGAGAGTGGATTCTTATGGAAAAGGAGAACCGTTTACTTAAGGTTGCACCGATATTGAGGAACTATGCCCTTGAGCCGCATTTTGTTGAGGAGCGTGGACGCATTCGGAAAATTTATACGAATAAAGGGGTATTTGCCTTAAAGAAAATTGATCCAAAGCATGGCGGTGACTTTATACGCCATGTCCAGTCTCTCTTTCAAAAAGGCTATAACCGAATTGTTCCTATATTTCCTGCGATTGATGGTAGATATGCGGTTTTACATGAAAATGAATTATATTATTTAATGCCTTGGTTGGCAAATGAAGTAAAGGAAAATCGATTTGAGCGCAATCAGCAGCTGTTTCGCGAACTTGCAAGACTTCATACCTTATCTGTAAGGGAAGTAACAATCAGCAAGGAGGATCGAGCAGAGCATTATGAAAAGACATTGCTTGAATGGGAAAAAGAAAACGAATTTTTAATTGGGTTTATTGAATCGTGTGAAAGAAGAGAATACTTGTCTCCCTTCGAGTTATTGTTTTCTCTTTCCTATCACGACATTAGCCAGGCACTGCAATTTTCCATTAAAAGATTTAAAGCATGGTATGAAAAGACGGAGGAAAATGAAAAAGCCCGAACAGTAATTATACACGGAAAGGTCTCTACTGAACATTTTCTATTTGATGATAAAGGGCATGGGTATTTCGCCAATTTTGAAAAGTCAAGACTAGGCTCCCCCCTTCATGATTTATTGCCATTTTTATCGAGAACGTTAAAAACATATCCAAAAAGGTCGGAGGAATGCATTGAATGGATATACACGTATTTAAAGTATTTTCCGTTTAAAGAGGATGAGTTATTACTTTTCCAGAGCTATTTTGCCCATCCGGGTGCAGTTATACGATCAGCAGAAAACTATTTTAAAGCGTCGGATCGCAAAGGGGAAAGAAAATCAGTTCTGCACTTCCAAAGGCAGTACTGGCTTCTGAAAAATACAGAGTATATTTTGATGAGAATAGAAGAAATTGAGGCACAAAAACAACAAGCAAAAGCTAGTGAAGAGGCAAATGGGCAAGGAGGAGCCCAAAATTGAATGTGAATTTTGGGCTCTTATAGTAATTCGAAGTGAAAAGCAATGGCTAATAATATTAATGCGGTTAGCAGCAATACATCGAGTGTAAAAGGAAAAAGAATCGTTCGAATTCCTTGAAATACACAAATTGGAATAATAAATTGCGCACAAACCCCTCTAATTTTTCTTAACCATGGTGGGAGAATATAAGGATTGTATCTTCTTCTCAATCAGCATACCCCTTTCAAACATTCCTTTCTTAAACTATTCTATGTACGCTTCGCATGGTTAGTGCCTATAATTTAGTAAATGCCCGAAAGGTTCCCAACTAAGTTGGAAGTTTCACTTTATAAAACATGAACGCAAAAAATATAAATGAATAAATTATAAATAAATAGGCAATTAATATTGACTATAGCCATCATTTTTCGGTAGTATATTTATAAATTAAATCACAGGCTTTGACAGGGAAGAGTACAATAGCCATTTGCTTTTAGAGAGGAAAACCGTCAGCTGAAAGGTTTTCTAAGCGGAACTATTGGAAGGTCGCCCTCGAGCTTCTTTCGCGAAAGGACTAATGTTCAAGTAGTGAAAGACGGGAAATCCGTTATCTATTTAAGAGTCAATCATTTCTTTAAGAGATATCAGTGCCTTCCTAGAGGTTTCTGTTTATCTTATGTGATTGAAAAAAAGGTGGTACCGCGAAGCTAACTCCATTCGTCCTTTTAAGGCGAATGGAGTTTTTTTATTTTATTTAAGAGCACTAGCTGATAAATTGTTTGGAAAGGAAGATTGACGATGGAAACGAAGGAACTGACAATGCCGACTAAATATGATCCACAGGCAATTGAACAAGGGCGCTATGATTGGTGGCTAAAGGGGAAATATTTTGAGGCGAAGGATGACGAAAAGAAGGAGCCTTATACGATTGTTATTCCGCCGCCTAACGTAACAGGAAGACTGCATCTTGGGCATGCATGGGATACAACTCTTCAAGATATTCTAACCCGTATGAAGCGAATGCAGGGTTATGATGTTTTGTGGCTGCCAGGTATGGACCATGCTGGAATTGCTACCCAGGCAAAAGTAGAAGAAAAGCTTCGCAATGAAGGAAAAAGCCGCTACGATTTAGGCCGTGAAAAATTTGTTGAAGAAACTTGGAAATGGAAAGAGGAATATGCAAGTCATATCCGCCAGCAATGGTCTAAGCTAGGTCTAGGATTAGATTACAGCCGTGAGCGTTTTACGCTGGATGAGGGGCTATCAAAAGCGGTTCGAGAAGTATTTGTTTCTCTTTATAATAAGGGACTGATCTACCGCGGAGAATACATTATTAACTGGGATCCATCAACAAAAACGGCCCTTTCTGACATTGAGGTTATTCATAAGGATGTTCAGGGTGCATTCTATCATATGAAATACCCGCTAGCCGATGGATCAGGACATATTGAAATTGCAACAACACGTCCTGAAACCATGCTTGGCGATACAGCTGTAGCTGTTCATCCTGAAGATGAGCGCTATAAGCATTTAATTGGTAAGATGGTTAAGCTCCCAATCGTTGGCCGTGAAATTCCAATTGTTGCTGATGATTATGTAGATATGGAGTTCGGATCAGGTGCTGTAAAAATTACGCCTGCACATGACCCGAATGACTTTGAAATTGGAAACCGCCACAATCTTGAACGCGTTCTTGTTATGAATGAAGATGGAACGATGAATGCAAAGGCCGATAAGTACAAAGGAATGGATCGATTCGAATGCCGCAAGCAGATTGTTAAAGATCTGCAAGAGCAAGGGGTACTATTTAAAATTGAAGAGCATATGCATTCGGTTGGACATTCTGAACGAAGCGGTGCGGTTGTTGAACCATATCTTTCCACTCAATGGTTTGTAAAAATGCAGCCATTAGCTAATGAAGCAATTGCCCTTCAGGCAAAAGAAAATAAAGTTAATTTTGTACCAAACCGTTTCGAAAATACGTATCTTCGCTGGATGGAGAATATTCGCGACTGGTGTATCTCGCGTCAGCTTTGGTGGGGACACCGAATCCCAGCTTGGTATCATAAGGAGACTGGTGAGGTGTTCGTTGGCCACGAAGCACCAGAAGATATCGAAAACTGGGAGCAGGATAAGGATGTTTTAGATACATGGTTCAGTTCTGCCTTATGGCCGTTCTCAACTATGGGTTGGCCTGATGCAGAGACTCCTGATTATAAACGCTATTATCCAACGGCAGCACTTGTTACAGGTTATGACATTATCTTCTTCTGGGTATCTAGGATGATTTTCCAAGGGCTTGAATTTACAGGCGAACGTCCATTTAAAGATGTTCTCATCCACGGGCTTGTTCGTGATTCAGAAGGCCGCAAAATGAGTAAGTCACTTGGAAACGGTGTCGATCCAATGGATGTCATCGATAAATATGGTGCGGATTCGCTCCGTTACTTCCTATCAACAGGAAGTTCACCAGGTCAAGATTTGCGATTCAGCATGGAAAAGGTTGAGGCGACATGGAACTTTGCGAATAAGATTTGGAATGCATCCCGTTTTGCGTTAATGAATATGAACGGCTTAACCTATGACGAAATTGATCTAAGCGGTGAAAAATCAGTGGCTGATAAATGGATTTTAACTCGTTTGAATGAAACGATTGAAACGGTAACGAGACTATCAGACCGCTATGAGTTCGGTGAAGTGGGCCGTATTCTTTATAACTTCATTTGGGACGATTTCTGTGACTGGTATATTGAAATGGCTAAGCTTCCGCTATACGGAGAAGATGAAGCAGCGAAGAAAACAACTCGTTCCATTTTGGCTTATGTATTAGACAATACTATGAGATTGCTGCATCCGTTCATGCCATTCATTACCGAGGAAATTTGGCAAAACCTTCCTCATTCAGGAGAATCAATTACAACTGCTACATGGCCAGAAGTGAAGTCTGAATTCACGGATGAGAAGGCTGCTGATGAAATGAAGCTATTAGTCGAAATCATCCGCTCTGTTCGCAATAGCCGTGCAGAAGTAAATACACCTATGAGTAAAAAGATTAAGATGATAGTAAAAGCAAAAGATGAAGCTATTTTGAGTACATTAAAAAACAACCGTGGCTATATTGAACGTTTCTGTAATCCAGAGGAATTGATCGTTGCAACAGAGGTTGAAATCCCTGAAAAGGCGATGACAGCGGTTGTAACAGGAGCAGAAATTATCTTGCCGCTTGAGGGCTTAATCAATATAGAAGAAGAAATCACCCGTTTAGAAAAAGAGTGGGATAAACTGAACAAAGAAGTTGAGCGTGTTCAGAAGAAATTAAGCAATGAGGGCTTTGTTAAAAAGGCACCAGAAAAAGTAATTGAAGAAGAGAGAGCAAAGGAACGAGATTATAGTGAGAAGAGAGCAGCTGTGGAAGCGCGTATTAAAGAATTAAAAGGCGAATAACAAAGTAACTAGGAGGCGAATCCAAACTACACTGGATTCGTCTTCCTATGTGTGGTTTGGAGGGACTAGCATGTTTACAACTTATGATGAGGCGGTTTCATGGATACACTCCCGCTTAAGACTTGGGGTGAAGCCTGGATTGAAAAGAATGGAATGGATGATGGAGAAGCTTGGACATCCTGAAAGAAGAATGAAAACCATTCATATCGGAGGAACTAACGGGAAAGGTTCCACTTTAACTTATCTTCGCCACATCCTTCAGGAGTCTGGCTGTTCTGTGGGGACTTTTACTTCTCCTTATTTTGAGCAATTTAATGAAAGAATTGCATGGAATGGCATTCCAATTAAAGACGAAGATATTGTTCAATTGGCGAATGATATTTACCCGCTCTCTGTAGAACTGGAAGCAACCGATCTCGGCGGACCGACAGAATTTGAAATCATCACAGCGATGGCGATGCAATATTTTGGTCATGTACAGTCAGTAGATATTGTTTTATTCGAGGTTGGTCTGGGCGGAAGGTTCGATTCTACCAATATTATCTTTCCGATTCTATCGATTATTACGAATATCGGATTAGACCATACGGGAATACTCGGTTCTACACATGCAGAAATTGCTTTTGAAAAAGCAGGTATTATTAAACCGGGAACGAGTATCATTACAGCGGTAAAGCAAGCAGATGCTAAGCAGGTCATTGAAAATAAGGCGCTTGAGATGAAGGCACCACTATACTCTCTCGGCAGCCAGTTTTCAATTGAGGAGCATCATTCAACAACGACTGGGGAAAAATTTTCACAAAAAACCCCTTTTCGTAAATGGTCAAACTTAGAGATTTCTATGGCAGGCAGCCACCAAACGGAAAATGCCTCTTTAGCGGTTATGGCAGTGGAGCTATTAAATAAATACTATTCTTTCTTAATAGAGGACGAGCATATCTACTCCGGTTTGAAAAAAGCTTATTGGCCTGGAAGATTTGAAATCATTTCAAAGGACCCGATGATTATTATTGACGGGGCTCATAATGAAGAAGGGATTACAGCATTGGTAAATGAATTGAAAAAGCGATATTCTAATAAGAAAATCAGAATTGTTTTTACTGCGCTTTCTGATAAAAAGTTGGATAAAATGATCCTAAATTTAGATGAAGTTGCAGATAAAATTACCTTTGTAACCTTTGATTTTCCAAGAGCAGCTAGTGCAGAAGCGTTATTCAATAGAAGTCAAAATGATAATAAACATTTCGCAAAGGATTGGAAAGCAGCAATAAATGAGGAAATCCATTCCCTACAAAACGAGGAAGTCCTCGTTGTTACAGGGTCTTTATACTTTCTATCAGAGGTGAAGCCATTCTTGTTAGAAGCTGTAAAAAGGTAAAATTATGAAGGATTCGTGTGACATCAGTTTAGAAATTTGATAAGATAATCATATTATGTGACTAATGACCTATAAAACAACGATGGGGGGGATATAAATGGTAAGTTTACTTAAGAAAAGAATAACTTGGATTATTTGGTTGTTCGTATTTCCGTTAGGTTTATGGTTTACTTACCAGAAGTATCCTCCTCAAATTTCTGGTCTTGAAGTAGACGTTTTGCTTTTCTTATTGCTTGCGTCATTCGTTGCAGCTACACCCATGATTATTAATAGGTCTCCTGTATTTTTAATCCAGTGGGTTTCCTGGGCGGTCTTTTTAGCATTTGGTCTGTTTGTTGAATTAGTAATCATCCAGTTTGCGCTCATTGTTTTATTTATCCGCATTAAGCTTCCTAATACTGAATTTTTTCGAATCCCGTTAAACTCTCTTATGTTCTTTTTAGTTTCTCTTTTTAGTGGTATTTTTTATTACTCTCTTGGTGGAAAAACGGGAATCAATATAGGGGAGTTACATGAATCTTTTTGGCTTATCATCATTTATCCTATTTTTTATTACCTTTTGAATCATTTCATCATTATTATTTTAAATATACTCGTTTATAATGGCCGTAAAGTTCTTTTTGGAAAAGATTTTGTTTGGGAAACGGTTGCAACACTAATAACCTTTCCAATCGGTTTTGTTCTATACACGCTTTATGTGGAAATTGGATCAGCTGCTATTTTATTCGTTGGCGTGCCTTTCTCCAGTCTATCAATTATTTTAAATCTCTATTATTCTAGTGATAAAATTAACGGACTTTTGCAAAAGGCAGCTGAAATTGGACACCAGCTCGCAGAAAAATTAATCGTAAATGAAGTGCTCGACTTATTTATCGAGAAGATAACAGAGATGCTTACCGTTGATTACGCATACATACTTGATGTAGTGGATGAAAAGGAATTACAGATTCTTCGATATATAGAAAAAGGGGAAGTGAAATCGTCAAATATTCGCTCGTTTACAACGACAGAAGGAATTAGCGGACTTGTTTGGGATCAGCGCAAGCCGGTGCTATTTCATAAAAAGGAAGAATGGAGCCATATTGCAAATGGCTATTTGCCAGACTCGATTGAGAGTATCTTATGTGTTCCGGTGATTCGAAATAATCAAGTAACCGGTGTGTTAGTCCTTGCCTCCACCCAAAAAAGAGCATATGAGAAGTCCCAGCTTATGATTATCGATATCCTTTGTTCACATTTTGCGGTAGCAATTGAGAATGCTAGACATTATGAAGAAACAAAAGCCCAAAGCGAGCGCTGTGCTCTAACAAAGCTATACAATTACCGCTATTTTGACAATCTCTTAAGCAAAGAATTTGCTAGACTGGAAACCTTTGAAAGAGAACAATTATCACTGCTCATCCTTGACATCGACCACTTTAAATCAATAAATGATACATATGGTCACCAAAGCGGCAACGAAATTCTTTGCCAGCTCGCTGAAAAGCTGCAGCAGCTAATAGGGGAAAAAGGAACGGTCGCCCGCTATGGCGGGGAGGAATTTGTCATTCTTCTTCCAAACACTGCAAAAGACGAAGCCCTTCTAACAGCTGAAACGATCAGGCAAACAATAGCTATTCATACATTTAAACTAACTCAGCATATGGAGTGGGACGGCTGCCCACTTGGTGTGAACATCACTGCCTCGATCGGAGTCGCGGTTGCTCCATTTGATGCAGAAGATTCGCTCGGGTTAATCCGGCATGCCGACCGCGCACTGTATGTTGGCGCGAAAAGGGCTGGACGGAATCGGGTGGCGGAGTATGTGAGGTGAAAAAGTAGTTTTCCTGAAATTTCATTACGTATTAGCTTTCCGGTCTTATATACAGGTGATAAATTAACTATAATTGAAATGAAGAGTGATTGGAGGTAGTTAAAAAGTCACAGAAAATCCATTTACTTATTTTGTAAAATTGGATATAATACAAGCAATAATAGAATAATAGGATGTGTGGAAGTATGACTTGTAAATGGGCACCTGAGTCATATGGAGCAGTTGGTGCAACCGGCCTTTACAGACTATGTATTAATTTGTACATACTTGTAAGGGCCGTTTTTATATATTTTACGAGTTAATTAACTCATAAAATATGGTATTATTACTTTATTCAAGAGGGAGGAATTCGTTCAAATGATCAAAAAACTTTTGAACAAAAAAATGAAATGTTTGAAAAACCAGAAGGGTTTAACACTGATTGAATTACTAGTAGTAATTGTGATTTTAGGGATTATTGCGGCAATTGCGATACCGATGGTGATGAGCAACAGAGATGATGCTACTAAAAATACTAATGCTCAGAATAAAGCAATCTTACAGGATGCAGTAAACCGGTATTACACGGTTGAGGGAACAAGTCCTGTAGAACTAAAAGATTTAGTAGATAAAAATTATATCGATAAAGTCCCAACTTGTGCGGAAAGCAAAGATAAAAATTTTAAGTATGTTGAAGGGAAGAATCCGGGAGAAGCTGGTACAGTTAATGATGGTCAGTGTACAATGCCAAAATAAAAATATATATTATATTAAGCTGTCGCGTCATTTTTGGCGGCGACAGCTTTTTTAAATAAAGAAATTTACATACAAAACAATCAGATTGGAGGATTTTAATTGGGCTTTATCGATATTTTGTTTATTATTTTCACATTGATATTAGGAAGCTTTTTCAATGTTGTAGCGATTCGTTTATTAAAAAAGGAATCGGTTGTCTTCCCTCCATCTCATTGTCCACATTGCAGTCATAGATTAAGTATTCTTGATTTATTTCCTGTTCTAAGCTATCTATTCCTTAAAGGAAAATGCAGATATTGTAAAACTGCAATTTCACCATTATATCCATTCGGTGAATTGTTAACAGCAGTTTCTCTTTTCTATATTTATAAAACTATTGGTATATCAATTGAAATTATCCCTGCTTTTATTTTAACGATATTATTAATAATTTCTGTTTTAACAGATATACGTGAACATCTGATCCTTGATAAAGTGACGTTGCCATTGCTTGGATTATTAGTTATTAGTCGCATGTTTATCGGTTCGGAACCTTTCTGGTACTATTTACTAGGAGGATTAGTTGGTTTTTCTTTATTATTATTCATTGCCATTATCAGTAAAGGAGGCATGGGTGGGGGCGATATTAAATTGTACGCCGCCATTGGGGTAACCTTAGGACCGTCTTTAACAGCCTTAAGTCTCGTCCTTGCGTCCTTTGCTGGAGCAATTGGAGGACTTTTTCTAATGATGACAGGAAAAGTCAAAAGAGGGCAGCCAGTTGCATTTGGTCCATCAATCTTTATTGGAACCATCATCGCTTATACATATGGTGAAGAGATATGGAAATGGTATATAGGCTTTTGGTAAGGGGGCAGTTTATGAAGAATGAAAAAGGGGTTACATTAGTAGAACTTTTAGCAGCGATAGTCATTGCTGGAATTGTCATCGTTCCCTTACTGACGATTATGACAGGCACATTTTCAAGAACAATTAGTCAAGAAAAAGAGACGGAAATTGCCTATATTGCCCAGGAGGTAATGGAGAAGGTTCGACTTAAACATACTCCAGCTTTGCTATCAAATGGTTGCTGGACGAATATAAATCATATTGAAAATAACTGTAAAGGTTCTTTAGATGAAATAGATGTAAGCACGAATCTATTTGTTTATATTGAAACTGCAATTAAAGCATCACCTGAAAACGTTAATTTTAGCGAAGTTAAAGTAATTGTTAAAACCCCTACAAAAGTAGTAAACGGTGCTTCTAGTGGAGTAAAGGA
This sequence comes from Cytobacillus sp., assembly GCF_032154635.1. Lineage (GTDB taxonomy): Bacteria > Bacillota > Bacilli > Bacillales > Cytobacillaceae > Cytobacillus. The sequence continues at coordinate 32,744 of NZ_JALDXW010000019.1, forward strand.
AAAGGATGGAACAATAGAACTTGTTACAGTGGTGAAAACTAAATGAAAAATGAGAAAGGTGTTACTTTAGTAGAACTGCTGGTTGTTATTCTAGTGATGGGAATTATAATTGTTCCAATTTCTAATTTAGTTATTATTACTTTGAAAACTGAAAAAGAAGTATCAATTAAAAATGATGTTCAGCGTGAAGCCCGTTTAATTATGGAATATGTAACGGAAAAGATGAGAGATAATAATATTACCTGGTATCAATCCAATGATGGTTCTGGATCAATGAAATTGATTGATGGCTCAAATAAAAAAGTATTGCTAGAGTATGAGGAACGCGCAGGAAGTAAAGGAATGATAAAAAAAGACGGTATAGTTTTATCGGAAAATATAAAGGAATTTATTGTAAGTGGGCATGAAAATCCGTTAAAGGTAAAATTAATTATTGAAAAATCTGGCTTTGCATTTGAATTGAAAAGTGAGGTAATTCGTGAACGACGGTTTGAATATTGAATGTAAAACTTTATTTTCCTTATTCCGAAATAATATCGGTGGTGGTGACATGAAAGGTTGGAAAAACGTTAATTCACAATCTGGTGCAGCGCTTATGTTAGTGTTATTTGTCATTTTATTTTTGTCAATTATTAGTGCTGTTCTTCTAGCCTCAACGACGTATAGTCTAAAATCAAATGAGAAAAATAAAAAAATTCAAGATGATTTCTATACTGCTGAAGGTGCGGTTGATCTAGTTTTAGAAGAGATGAATTCTTATATAGGAAAAACTGTACCTGTAGAATTACGGGATAAGCAAGGGAATGTAATAACTGATAAAAAAGGGAAGCCGATAATAGTCATGGTTACACAAACTGGACCCTATTTTTATTTGAAAGATAAAAGTCCTTTAACAGTTAAAAAATCAATTGGGGATAAACCGCCTATAACGATTACGATCAATAAAACGGTTATTAATTCAGATAAGTTTCTCGCAAGCATAACTGCTAATGGTTCTAATGTATCCAGGAATATAGAGCTAGAAGCGGAGAAGGGAAATCCTAATTTTGATGGGGGGACAGGGACATTAAATAAACCAGTTTATTACCAAGGAAGTTTGAATTACAACGGAAGTTCTCAGCATGATGAAATAAATATTAGAGAGAACAGTGAAAGAATGTCAAATCAAACTTTCAATACGATTTTAAACAATATTGGCTACCCAGTAACTTATAATAATTCTTGGGTTATTTATAACTCATACCGTTTTACACCAGGAATTCATAATCCAATACAAATTACTTACTCTGGGAATGGGGATCGAATGGTTATTCCTAAAGATGCAACAGTGTTTGCCCAAAGTGTAAATATAAGTGGTTCTGGAAAAACAAAAGTTACAATTCAAATTGATGGGATTCTTGTAGTAGAAAGTTTTAATATGAGTGGGAATTCTACTGTTGTAATAAACGGTGCCTTAATTGTAACGAACCAGTTTAGTAAAAGTGGTGGGGGAAACGATGATTCAGTGATTATCAATTCAGGGATAATTGCAAATCATATTTCTACTAATGGTAAAAACAATTTTAGTGGTGCAGCAAAAGGGATTGATTGCTCACTTTTGGGGTTAACTGGTGATATTTGTAATAGAACAGATAATGGCACTTCCAATCCCGAAAATAATTTATGGGAATCAAGTATGAAGGTTATTGATTATGAGACATTAAGGCAATAACAGAAGACTACACTGAGGTGAATCAAATGCTACGCAACAACAAATTCTCGGGAATAGACTTTCATGACAGATCGATAGTCTATGCTACTATCAAGATGGAAAGAGGCATACCTGTACTGCAAAATATCGGCAATATAGAATTACATGATGAAACTATTGTTGGGGGCCGAACTACCAATAATGATCTCCTTTCACTAAAATTAAAAGATTTTTTTAAAAATGGTAGTTTATCAAAAAATGTCCATCTATCTATCCCGACGCAAAATATTCTTGTTCGTAAGATTACCTCATTACCTGATATCGGCGAAACTGAGTTAGCGAAGCTGTTGCAGTTTCAAATAGGCGAGAGCATTCATTTGCCATTTGAGAATCCAATCTATGATTTTGTGAAAATAGGTTCAATTGCGCCAAGTGAATTAAATGCGGATGGAAATGTTGAGGAACAGGAAGAAGATGAGCTTTCCTTAGACGAACTTGCTAAAGGGATTGAAGAAAATATGGAAGGTCCGAAAAGCGAGCTGCTGCTTTTCGCTACATCTCAATCACTAGCACAGGATTTAGCCGACATATGTACAACTGCTGGTCTTAAACCACTATCAGCTGAAATTCGCGGATTAGCACTTCAAAGATTATTGTTTTATGTTCATCCGCGCTGGCTGAAAGAGACGGAAATGATTATTGACGCTTCAGAGACTTCTGTTGATATTCATATATTTAAAGATAATATAATTGTTTTCTCAAGAATGATGTCTATTATTCGTAATGACTACTACTCAACTCCACAAGAAAATTCAGAGGATGAAGTGTTGCTGCTGGAGGAGGAGTTTTCTAAAATTGCTGCCCATTTGGAAGTTGCTGTTACAAAAGAGGAACCTAAAAGCTTATTCGAAGATTCATATGTTAATGAAATTGTTCTTGAGATAGAGCGAGCGCAAAACTTTTTTCGTTATTCCTTAAACCAGCGAGACAGTGAATTTAAAAGGATTATCGTTACGGGTGAAAAAACGAACGAGATTTTTGAACAATTAAAGGAACGTTTGGAAACAGAAGCGATTGTTAAGATTGACTATCGTTCAATTCTTGCCAATAATTTCATGGGAAATGACCTTTTAGATGCATGCAGCGTTGCTATTGGCCTTGCAATTAGAGCGAATGAAAAAAGTAAAAAAAGATAAAAAGAGGAACTTTCAAAGCGTATGTAAGAATGGAGGCCTATCGTGGAATTTAGTATAAATTTGTTACCTCAAACGAATAGTCGAAAAGAAAAAAGGTCAGTCTATCTCATTCCGATTTTAGGCATTATTGCATGTGCAGTTTCAACCTCTTTTTTAATCTATGCCTATTTTGAAACAAAGAATACTGTCCAAACACTGACAAAAAGAATTGAAATACAAACAGCTGCTCGAGATCAATTGCAGCAAGAATATCATTCTTATACTACTGGAGCAACGGAATATAACTATGCTGATAACTATAAATTATTGGATAGGTATTTAAATAATATTTATGTAAATACAACTAACTTACAGGATCGCGTAAATCGATTACTGCCTGATCTAGCTGAAGTAAATGCGTTTACATATATAAATACTGGTGAATTGACTTTTACCGTCACATTTAAATCAAAAGGTGATTCGGCCATCTTTCTTCATCGCTTACTTAATGCAAGTTTTGTTGAACAAGCACAGGTGGAAAGTATTATCGCTGATGAGGAAGAAATAGCCTACAAATCTCTATATCAAATTAAGCTTTACACGTTAGTGGGTGAAGAATGATGACCAGATGGCTTGAAAAAAATAAAAACGCCGTTTTAATCGTTATTCTCATTCTATTTATGATATTATTCATCTTCTACTTTTTTATGGTTCGCCCACTAACAGCTGAGGAAAAGAACCAATTGCAGCAATTAAATAGAATAAATGAGGATTATGCCTTTTATAAACAGGTAAAAAAAAATTTAGAGCCACAATCGTTAACAGATGAGGAAAAACAGCGTTTACTTAGCAGTATCCCGATTAGACCGAATGTTGAGGAATTAATCAAAGATATAGAGAGAACGGAATTAAAAACTGGGGCAGTTATAGATAGCGTTACGTTCAATATCAATTCGGGGAATCCAGCCGATATAAAAAATCAGCCCAATGGTGAAATGGATACAGAGAATCAAGCAGATGTGGAAGTTCAAGATAATAATGAAGATCACGCAAGCGAGGTAATTCAACAGCAGGGAGTGAATGCTTGGGATGCTATATTGCCTGAGAAATTATTAAATATCCTTAAGGAAAAGTATCCAAATGTTTATAATCTTGATATCGCATATATTGAAATGATGATTAATGTCAATGGTGAAGCAGAAGCAGTTAATCAATTTATTTATGGGCTTGAAAACTTGAAAAGAACCATTCATATTCAAGCTTATGAGTATACAATCAATGAGGATAAGGACAATCGATTGGAAGGAATAATTACGATTAGAGCATTTTATTCCGAAGATTTTGCGGATTTTATTGATGATGATACGCAATTTGAGCTTGATTATGAGTTCGATCCTGAAAAAATTAAGCGCTATATTGATATAGAGGAGTCAAATACTGGTCAGTCAAATGAAGAGAACAGTTTAACAAGGCCGGAGACTGTAACAGAACAAAATAATGATGAACGTAAAGAAGCACCTTTAGCTGGAGTCAATCCTGACTTTGGAATCTATCAAAGGCCAGATCGTAAAAACGAAGGGATAAAGAATGGCGATCCTGTATTCCATGTTGTTCAAGCGGGTGCGTATACATCTACGAAATATTTGAATATAGCTATTGAAAACCTTGTGGGGAATGGAGTACACCCAAGAATTATCGGAGATGAAATGAGCTATATCTATACCGCAACAGACAACAGTGTTGCCTCCGCTCAAAAGATTGTAGAAATCTTAAGAAAACAAGGCTTTGAATCCTATGTGAAAACATTACCCTATCGGCTTACGGCAGATGAAATAGAAAATCTTCTGCCAGAAGCAGAAGAAGTAGTATCCACTATTACTAAACTCTTATCTGATGGAATAATAGAAAGAAAGGCATTAATAACTGAAGAACAATTAAATGCTGTTCAAATGAAAAAAAAATCGTATGAAATTAAGGTTCTGCAAATGTTGAATAAAGATATAAGTGAAGGAAGGAAACAAGAGCTACAGGAAACAATGTCAATTTTAAGTCAAATAGAAGAGGATCTTGAAACTGGTATGAATAATGGAGAACTTGAATCTTTTTGGAAAATAGAAGGCTTATTACTTGATTATATGCTGATATTTAATAGTTATGTTCCTGTTGATAAAAAGTAATATAATCTATTAGTTTTATCGCAGATTAACGGGCTGTAAGACCCCCATTTCAAGAAGAGGGAATACTTCTAAGTAGGGGATCAACAACCTGTATATGCCCGATTAGTTCAACTAACAATCAGTGATAAAGAAAACTCCCACTGATTGAAGTTTCATTTTATGAAAATGAGGGATATTCAATGATTCAGAAACGAAAAAGATTAGGAGATTTGTTAGTTGAAACTTCAGTTATCACAGAAGAACAGCTAACGAACGCATTACAGGAACAAAGGAATACAGGACGCAGACTAGGAGATCAATTAATTGCGATGAATCTTGTCAGCGAGCAGCAAATAATTGAAGTATTAGAATTTCAATTGGGCATTCCGCATGTTGATTTATATAAACAGAGAATAGATAGAAAGTTAGTAAATATAATTAGTGAGGAATTGGCTCGAAAGTATCAAATATTACCACTAAAAAAGACAAATAATCGTTTGATGGTTGCAATGTATGATCCACTTGATTACTTTGCACTTGATGATCTGCGTTTAAGCACGGGATTTGAAATTGATCCGGCAATAGCTAAAAAAGATGAACTCCGTTTAGCGATCAATCGTTATTATGGGATGCAAAAATCAATTGATCAAATGATACAAGAAATGCCTACAAGTGAAGATGATCAGGCATTCCTTGAAGCTCAGCAATCAGATGACTCAGCAGTTGCAAAAATGGTTAATCAATTAATAAGTCAAGCTGTCCAACTAGGGGCTAGTGATATCCATATTGATCCACACGAAACAGAAACGCTCATTAGAATTAGGGTAGACGGAATTCTTCGGACAGAACGTACATTACCGACAAAAATGAATAATGTACTCGTTTCAAGAATTAAGATTATGTCTAGATTAAATATTGCAGAAAAAAGATTACCTCAGGATGGCCGTTTTAAAATGGAATTAGAATTAAAGACGATTGATCTTCGAATATCCATCTTGCCAACGGTGTATGGTGAAAAGGTAGTTATGCGTTTGCTTGATACTGGAAGTGTTTCTTTAGGGATTGAGAAACTAGGGTTTGCCGAAAAAAACGAGGTAAATTTTCGTAAAATGATTAACCATGCATATGGGATTATATTAGTAACAGGTCCAACTGGTTCAGGTAAATCTACAACATTATATACAGCTCTTCAAGAGTTGAATACTGATACTGTAAATATTATCACAGTTGAGGATCCAGTAGAGTATCAAATAAAGGGAATCAATCAGGTACAAGTAAAATCGAATATAGGTATGACCTTTGCGGCTGGATTACGTTCCATCTTACGTCAAGATCCAGATATTATAATGGTTGGAGAAATACGTGATTCAGAAACGGCAGAAATTGCTTTGCGCTCAGCGATGACAGGTCACTTTGTGTTAAGTACGCTTCATACGAATGATTCAGTAAGTGCGATCAGTCGATTAATCGATATGGGTGTTGAGCCGTTTCTTGTTGCTTCATCTTTAGTTGGTGTTTTAGCTCAGCGGCTTGTACGAAAAGTATGTCCGTATTGTGCAAGCACATATACACTTACAAATGAAGAAAGAGAACTTTTTGAATCGAGAGGTCTTCCAACAGGTGGAATTGTAAAAGGTTCAGGCTGCTCCAATTGTAATAGTTCTGGATATAAAGGGAGGCTTGCGATTCACGAAATTGTTTTGATTGATGATGTGCTACGGGAAATGATTACAAAGAAGCAAGCAGATTCTGTTTATCGGAAGTATGTGGAAGAAAAGGGCTTTAAAGCAATGTTATATGATGGATTACTAAAAGTTTCACAAGGAAAAACCACAATAGAGGAAATTTATCGAGTCACAGTATAATAAGGATGAAGGGACAGAAAATAGCTACTATGACTACGAATGTTTTGAATATGGAAAAATTACTACATTTTGCTTTTAATAATAATGCATCTGACTTGCATATTACTACAGGAGTCACTCCTATTGTTCGTATTAATGGGAAGCTTAAAAAGGTGGGTACTGAAAGTTTTACACCAATTGATACGTTACGGCTGGCTAAAGAAATTACTACGAACGAGCAGTTGGATCGTTTTGAAAAAGAAGGGGAACTTGATTTTTCATATTCGCTTCCTGGAGTTTGCCGATTTCGTGTAAATTTATATAGGCAAAGAGGTTCTATTGGAATAGTTTGCCGTGTAATTAATAGCAAAATTCCAACATTGGAATCATTAAACCTGCCGAAAATTACAAAAGATTTTGCAATGCAAACACAAGGGATATTGCTTGTCACTGGTCCAACTGGCAGTGGGAAGTCGACAACCTTGGCAGCAATTATCGATTATATAAATGAAATATCTAGTAAGCACATATTAACCCTAGAGGATCCGATTGAATATTTGCATAGCCATAAAAAAAGTATCATCAATCAACGTGAAATTGGTCAAGATAGTCAATCATTTTCAAATGCATTGCGTGCAGCACTTCGTCAAGATCCAGATGTAATCCTAGTTGGAGAAATGCGTGATCTCGATACGATCCAAACGGCTATAACTGCAGCAGAAACTGGCCATTTAGTATTGGCCACGCTTCATACAACGGGAGCTGCTCAAACAGTTGACCGAATTATTGATGTCTTTCCTGCAGAAAACCAACAGCAAATTCGTACACAGCTAGCCAGTACATTGGTTGGAGTAATATCCCAGCGTTTATTACCGACAGTCGATAACAGAGGACGGACAGCAGCTTTAGAGATATTAGTATCGAATCATGCTGTCGCAAACCTAATTCGTTCTAATAAAATTCATCAAATACAAACAATATTAGAAACTAGCCGAAATACCGGGATGCAGACGATAAATAGGGCAGTTTCAGAACTAGTCCAACAAGGAATGGTGACTCGTACCATTGCGGATGAATACATACCAAACTGGGACAAGCATGAATAGTCTTCTTCTAGGAAAGGGGGCAAGAAAGTGATATATCAGTATATAGGAATTGACTCACGAACAGGAAAAGAAGTAAAAGGAAAACTAAGCACCTCTTCAAAAGCAGAAGCTACTGAAGAATTAAAAAGAAAAGGTCTTTATATTATAGAAATAATTGAGAAAAAAGAGTCTATATTAAATAAAGATTTAAATATCATTATAGGTAAGCCAGTTAAGAATCAAGACTTTGTCGTATTTTGCCGTCAGCTTGCTACCTTATTAAATGCGGGTACACCAATCGTAGATTCAATTCGGCTACTTTCTGACCAAGTTTCATCAAAGGTTTTTAAAAAGGCACTTCTTACTATTTTTCAAGATGTTCGATCAGGTATTGCATTTTCAGAAGCATGTAAAAAGTTCCCGAAAATCTTTGATAAAATTTTTGTGAATATGGTACTAGCTGGTGAAACAAGTGGAGATCTAGAAAGGGTAATGAACCGTCTAGCAATCTTTTATGAAAAGGAACATAAAGTTAGGGAAAAGGTAAAGTCTGCGATGATGTATCCCATTGTGGTTTCATTTGTAGCGGTGATCGTTGTTATTATTTTACTTACTAAGGTCTTGCCAAGTTTACTAAATAACTTATTGTCGGTTGGCGGAGAAATCCCTTTACCTACAAAAATCGTAATGGCAATCTCGGAATTTCTAATAGATAAATGGTATTTCTGTCTTTTGATAGTCATGCTTATTATCCTTGTGTTTATTGCAATAAAACGTAATCCAAAGGGGCAATATATGCTGGACCTTGTAAAGTTAAAAATGCCTGTATTTGGCGTTTTAAATCAAAAACAAATTATTGCTAGAATCACTAGAACAATGGCATCACAATTTGCCAGCTCCGTTCCAGTCTTACAAACTTTAAGAATGAGTGCCGAAGTGGCAAATAATTTAGTTTTTGCAAAAGTACTTAAACAATCACTTGAATCACTTCGTGGAGGGTCAAGTTTATCCACTCCGCTTGCACACAGCTGGGTTTTTCCGAAGTTAGTCAGCCATATGGTTGCGATAGGTGAAGAAACAGGACAGCTAGATACGATGCTTGAAAAAATTGCAGACTTTTATGAAGAGGAAGTTGAGCAAATGGCATCGCGCTTAAGCGCAATACTTGAACCGTTAATGATTGCGATTTTAGGTGGGATTGTTGGACTAATCGTATTAGCTGCAATGCTGCCAATGTTTTCAATCTACGAGAACTTTAATTAAGAAAGCTATTCTTAAAAAATTTGACGAAAATCCCGAGTAACAAGACGACAAAAGTCTTGTTATTTTTTTTTGCCCTTATGATAGGATGGAACAAAATTAACAATGGATTGGGAAGAGAGGAGGAGGAAATGGTGGAGAGAGAAGAGAAGGGAAAAACAATTACGATTAAAATAAATGGCAAGAACCATACTTTTCAGGATAGTAAGCGACAAGAGAATAAAAGAATGGAAGGGGAAAATCATAGAGATCCCTTAATGGAGGAGACTGATCCAAATCATACGTATGACTATCCCTCTGCTCTTGAAGCGGCTGCTTCAAAGGAAACAGCAGATGAAGAAAATTTTGACTGGATATTGCCCGATGAATCTTCGGATTTCAATATGGACGTGCAGGAATACAAAATGGCGAAGCAGCCAAAAAAACAAAATCAAAAAGGCATAGGGACGATTAGTAAAAACTTCAAGAAAAATAATCGTCATGGCATGCGCTCCTCAGTGTTTCTGACAGTGTTTTTTGCCATTCTTTTAGGGACAAGCTTTGGATTGCTTTTGCTGAAGCTAGTGATTACTGAAAATGAAATAGCATCAGATCAGCCAGTGATTGCCGAACCAATCCCTGAGAAAACAGAGGATACTCCTGCTGGAGGAGGAGGGACAGAGAGCATTACTCTGGAGCCGCTATCTACCTTTGTTGTACAAGGAGGGGTGTTCTCAAATAAAGAGGCAGCTGATCAAATGAAGGATGAAGCGGTTCAGCTGGGAGCTCCTGCTCAAGTGGTAGAAATGAACGGACAAGCTATATTATATGTAAGTGTGGCAGACAGTATCGAACATGCGAAGGAGATCGGTGCACAATTAAAAAATAAGGGGATAGAGGTATTTGCAAAGCCAATTACTTTTGATGGAAAAACACTTAAAGACCTTCAAGGACAAGATAGAAAAGTAATGGAAGCTGCTGGAGCTATTTATCAATCATTAGCGGCAGGTGCTGCAGAAGCTGCTGTTAGTCAAACGATTTCTGCAGCAACACTTGAAAATGCTGAAAAACAAGGTTCAATCTTAAAGGATATAACTGAAGATAAACTTAAGCATGATGGGGTTATTTCAATTAAAGCAGAACTTGATCAGGCTCTTGGACAGCTTAGGGCATTTAAGCAAACACCAGATCCTTCTATTCAAACAAAGCTTCAACAGCATTTACTTGCTTTTCTTGCCGCTTATCATTCTATGTAATCCTTTTTTTAGAAATGACAAAACCTGGCATAATTCGAATATTTTCCGGGAAATAACATATGTTATTGGAGTCTGTTCGATCAATATCGACAGGCTTCTTTTTGTATGATAACAGCAATTGCAAATGAAAAGACCTATGCAATTTAGTTTTAGTATTTGTGTGAAAATTCCAGCTTTATTTTATGAACTTTTTCACTATTTGTCGGTTTAAAAATTGTTTGTCCAGCTGAATTTTGGTACGATGATGGTGTATCTCCCAAATCGATACAAAAATTAAGGTAAGGTGATGAAATGCAAAACCTCATTTTAGCCTCTTCTTCTCCACGACGAAAAGAACTTCTTGAAAACCTTCATTTAACATTTGAAGTTTCCAGCAGTGATGTCGATGAAAGCTTTAATCCCGAACTAGCACCTGGAGAAATTGTCATGGAGCTCAGCAATAGAAAAGCAAAAGCGGTGAGCAAGAAATACCCAGGCTCTTATGTGATGGGAGCCGATACCGTAGTAGTTTTAGATGGGACGATATTAGGCAAGCCGCAAGATAGGACAGAGGCATTCGCAATGCTTAAAGCTTTAGCGGGAAAAACACATGCTGTCTATACAGGGGTTTCTATTATTGCTCCTGGAATGGAAAATAAATTCTATGTAAAAACGGATGTGGTGTTTTGGGAGCTTACAGATGATGAAATAAACGCTTACATTAACACCGGTGAACCGTTTGACAAAGCAGGTGCATATGGCATTCAAGGCAAGGGCAGTTTACTCGTCAAAGAAATAACAGGTGATTATTTTTCTGTTGTCGGTCTACCTGTTTCAAAAACAGTTCGAGAATTAAGGAATGTAGGGTTTGAGATTCCTATCTGATATATTTCCTCATCTTCAGATCCCTAACGCCCGATATAGGGAGGAAATAATTCATGCAAACCGAATCCTTAATGATTAAGGATTTTCCACAGGAAGAGCGTCCAAGAGAGCGTTTTATCCAAAATGGTCCGCAAAGTTTATCTATACATGAACTTGTGGCTATTTTGCTTAGGACTGGGACAAAGGATGAATCCGTGCTGCAATTATCTAACAGGCTGATTAAACATTTTGAAGGTCTCAGGTTATTAAAGGATGCATCTTTAGATGAAATCACTTCTATAAAAGGAATTGGCAAGGCAAAGGCTATTCAGCTTCTGGCTGCAGTAGAAATTGGCAGAAGAATCTCGAATCTTTCTTGTGATGACCGGTACGTTATCCGCTCACCCGAGGATGGGGCAAAATATGTAATGAATGATATGAGATTTCTATCGCAGGAACATTTCGTATGCTTATATTTAAATACGAAAAACCAAGTCCTGCACAAACAGACAATATTTATCGGCAGTCTAAATGCTTCCATTGTTCATCCAAGAGAGGTATTCAAAGAGGCATTTAGGCGTTCAGCAGCATCGATTATTTGCCTTCATAATCACCCGAGCGGAGACCCCACACCAAGCAGAGAGGATATTGAAGTAACGAAACGCCTTTCTGAGTGTGGGAAAATAATTGGAATTGAAGTGCTCGATCATCTGATTATCGGGGATAATAAATTTGTGAGCCTGAAGGAAAAAGGGTATTTATAACACTTTAGTTTTGTCCGCTGATAAGCTATAATATTATCTATGCTTTTTTACGTCTAATTAAATAAAGTTAGCGTTTATAGCTAAATAAAAAATTACATTTTATCTTAATTTATTGTACTTCGTATCAGAAAGGGAGATACACTTATGTTTGGAACAAAGGACCTTGGAATCGATTTGGGGACTGCTAATACACTGGTCTATATTAAAGGAAAAGGCATCGTAGTAAGGGAACCATCAGTAGTTGCTTTACAGACGGATACGAAAAATATCGTGGCTGTTGGGAATGACGCTAAGAATATGATTGGCCGTACGCCAGGAAATATTGTCGCGCTTCGTCCGATGAAAGATGGTGTTATCGCTGATTATGAAACAACTGCGGTGATGATGAAATATTATATTAATCAAGCGATAAAAAATAAAGGCTTATTCTCTGGAAAGCCATATGTAATGGTTTGTGTTCCTTCGGGAATTACAGCCGTTGAGCAGCGAGCAGTTATTGATGCAACGCGCCAAGCTGGAGCAAGAGATGCTTATCCGATTGAGGAGCCATTTGCTGCAGCAATTGGAGCGAATTTGCCTGTATGGGAACCAACTGGTAGTATGGTCGTTGATATTGGCGGAGGCACGACAGAGGTCGCCATCATTTCATTAGGAGGAATTGTAACAAGTCAATCAGTTCGGGTTGCCGGAAATGAAATGGATGATGCGATTATCAATTATATTAGAAAACATTATAATCTTTTAATCGGAGATCGGACAGCAGAAATTATTAAAATGGAAATTGGGTCTGCTGGAGAGCCAGAAGGAATCGAGAACATTGAGATCCGCGGGCGTGATCTTTTAACAGGACTTCCGAAGACGATTGAAATCACAGCAGAGGAAATCTCTCGTGCGTTGCATGACACGGTGTACTCCATTGTGGAGGCAGTGAAAGTAACACTTGAAAAAACACCCCCAGAATTAGCCGCAGATATTATGGATCGTGGAATTGTACTTACTGGCGGAGGTGCATTGCTCCGTAATTTAGACCGTGTGATCAGTGAAGAAACAAGTATGCCTGTACTAATTGCAGAAAATCCGTTGGATTGTGTTGCGATTGGAACAGGTAAAGCGCTAGATCATATCGATTTATTTAAAAACAAATCGAAGGACTCTCGTTAATTAGAATTATGTGACAATGTATAAACAAGAAGTGCGTGCTCGTTCACTAAAAATGTGGCGAGCTCTCCGTTCTTGTGAACATAAATACTTTAGAGAGAAAAAATATATCGAGGTGTAGGGAATGCCACAGTTCTTTTTGAATAAACGCCTGATTATTTTGCTTGTCAGTATCATTATTCTAGTGGCATTGATTGGGTTTTCTTTAAGCGGACGTTCAAAGTTAAGCTGGCCTGAACAATTTATTAAAGATACAACTGGCTGGGTTCAAACAGCCGTTTCACGCCCAACTCAGTATGTTGCGAATTTTTTTGAAAATCTGCAAGACTTGCAAAATACATATACGGAAAATAAAGCATTGAAATCAAGACTAGATGAGCTGGCACGGCTTGAATCAGAGGTTCAATTGTTAAAGAAAGATAATAATGAGCTTCGTGAAATTCTTGATAAAAAAGATGCATTAAGTGCTTTTGAGCCAAAACAAGCAACGGTTATTGGACGGAATCCTGATAAATGGACAGAATTGCTTATTATTAATAAAGGAAAAAGCGATGGAATAAAGAAAAATATGCCTGTTATTACTGCAAATGGACTAATTGGTAAGGTGAAAAATAGTGAGACGTTTACTTCTACTGTTCAGCTTCTTAGTTCAATGGACCCTACGAACCGGATATCTGCAGAAATCCAAGCGGATGGGGAAAGCGTTTTTGGGTTTATTGAGGGCTATGATGATGAAAAAGGTCTTTTGATGATGAAAAGAATCCCATCAGACGCGAAGGTTAAAAAGGAACAGACGGTAATTAGCTCTGGTAAAGGAGGCGTATTCCCTAAAGGGCTCCTTATTGGGAAAGTAGTAGAGGTTGAGCCGGCAGAGTATGGGCTTACACAAACGGCCTACATTGAGCCTGGGGCAAATTTTGATGATATCGAGCATGTCATGGTGGCAAAAAGAGGTTCAATACAGCCAGATATAAAAGATATGACTGATGATAAGGAGGAGGAACTGTGAGAAAATTCCTTCTTCCTCTTCTATTATTACTTTTTTTTATATTGGAAAGTATATTTGTTGAATTAATGCCTCCAAAAGTGTTCGGAAATGAGTATATTCTTGTTCCGCATTTTTTAATAATTGCCATTATCCTTCTGACTGTGTATGGACCGAAAAACTATGGGGTCCTTTATGGATTTCTTTTTGGTTTATGGTTTGACATTGTCTACACAGAAATTATGGGGATATATGTCTGTCTGTTTCCTTTAGTTGCCTACATTTGTTATAAATTAATGAAAGTTTTACAAACAAATATTGTGATGGTCACGTTCATTTCAATTTTAGGTGTCGCTCTTGTAGAGCTGGGCGCATATGAAATGAATGTATTAATTAAGCGGACAGGTATGACATTTGCAACCTTTAGTATGGATCGTTTAATACCAACACTTATCCTCAATTTAATTTTTATCATTCTTACTATCTATCCGTTTAAAAAGCATTTTGAAAAGTTAGCTATGAGCTTGGATGCATAAAAATAGAACCTAAACATTGTCAAAAGAAAACTTGCATTAGATGTATTGATTTTATTTACGATTGGCCAAATTATTTTGATCAAAAAAGGATTTTTTTAAGTCCGTGTCGAATTGTAGTAAAATAAAGTTTAGGAGCAAAGGGAAGTATAGGATTTGGCTCACCGCAGCTGATTTTTATTACTTTACTCTTTAGCCTCCAGCTTTTTCGAAAAAACGCCATGCGTTTTTTCTTAGTGTTTAGCAAAAGCGCCTTCCTATTTAAGTAGGGTAGAGGCTGCTTACGCATTTGCTCTGAGGTGAACAACTTGTTATGAAGAAATTCCAAAATGTAACGATTAAAGGGACAAAGGATGGGCTGACTCTTCATCTTGATGATTCCTGTTCTTTTGCAGAATTAAAGGAAGAACTAGATCGAAAGCTTTCAGAAAGCTCTCAGTCTCGTGAGGACCGCTTAATCTCTGTCCATGTTCAGGTTGGTAATCGATACTTAACAGCTGAACAAGTAGAGGAATTAAAAGACTTAGTGAGACAAAAGAAAAATCTTGTCGTAGATTCGATTAGCTCAAATGTGATAACAAAAGATGAAGCAGAGAAGATAAAGAAAGAAAATGAAATTGTACCTGTTGCTAGAATCATTCGATCTGGACAGGTTCTTCAAGTGCCTGGTGATTTGCTTCTTGTGGGAGATGTTAATCCAGGCGGTACGGTTATTGCAGGCGGCAACATTTATATAATGGGTTCATTAAAAGGAATTGCTCATGCAGGTTTTAACGGAGATAAGAAAGCAATTGTTACAGCCTCTATTATGAAGCCTTCTCAAATTAGAATTAGTGATTGTATTACAAGAGCTCCTGACCAATATCAGGATGATGAAAAAAGAGAAATGGAATGTGCTTACATAAATGATTTAGATCAAATCACTGTTGATAGATTACAAGTTTTAATGCATATTAGACCGAATATTACTAGATTGGAAGGAGGATTCTAGGATGGGAGAAGCCATTGTGATTACATCCGGTAAGGGAGGGGTCGGTAAGACGACGACAAGTGCGAATGTAGGAACAGCGCTAGCTTTGCAAGGAAAAAAAGTTTGCCTTGTAGATACAGATATCGGCCTTCGTAATTTAGATGTTGTCATGGGACTTGAAAATCGGATTATTTATGATCTTGTCGACGTCTTGGAAGGCAGATGCAAAATTCACCAGGCGCTTGTGAAGGATAAGAGATTTGAAGATCTTTTATACTTATTGCCTGCCGCACAAACAAGTGATAAAACAGCTGTGACACCAGAGCAAATGAAGGTACTAATCGATGAATTGAAGCAAGATTATGATTATGTCATCATTGATTGCCCTGCGGGGATTGAGCATGGATATAGAAATGCAGTGGCTGGTGCGGATAAAGCAATTGTTGTGACGACCCCAGAAGTTTCAGCTGTTAGAGATGCTGACCGTATTATTGGTTTACTAGAAAAAGAGGAAAATGTAGAGTCGCCTAGGCTCATAATCAACCGTATTCGTAACCAAATGATGAAAAATGGAGACATGCTTGACGTAGATGAAATTGCTACCCATTTATCGATTGATCTAATTGGTATTGTGGCTGATGATGATGAGGTGATTAGAGCTTCTAATCACGGGGAGCCAATTGCGTTAAATCCGAACAGCAAAGCATCTATTGCATACCGAAATATCGCCCGCCGAATTTTAGGCGAGTCGATCCCTCTTCAGCCGCTAGAAGAGGACAACCCAGGTGTCTTTTCAAAACTCAAAAAGTTTTTTGGTGTAAAATAGATTAAAAAGTCAGGAATCCCTGGCTTTTTTTTATCTTCCAGCCCGTCTTATGCTTGTCGGGGCTAAACAGTCGCCTCCGCTTTTCTTTGTTGTCATATTCTAATGGGACGAGTCATAGACTTGTACAAAAGATAGCAGGGGATTGGTGAGAGATGAGTAATCGAGCGGAAGAGATTCGGAAGCGTGTTGCACGAAGAAAACGAGAACGCGAGAGAATGACTAAAAATATAGATAACCGTGTTCTTTGGGCAGAGGATGAAGAGCGTTACGGTTTTGACAAACTTTCATCTTATGAAGGAAGCAGCGGCGGGGGGAATCATCCATTATTTCGAAAGGAATGGTTTTTATTTAAACTGTTAGCTTCCGCCTGTTTGTTTTTAATCGTAGCGATTATGTTTAAAAATAATGCTGCTACCTTTGATTCTGCAAGAAATTTTGTTAAGACTTCGATGGAAAAGGACTTTCAATTTGTTGCCGTTTCCAACTGGTATGAGGAGAAATTTGGGAAGCCATTGGCCTTATTGCCTTTTAAAGATCAAAAAAATGATGGCGGCAAAAAGAACACCGCTTCAAATACCGAATATGCCTTACCAGCTTCAGCAAAGATCCTTGAGGAATTTAGTGCGAATGGCCAAAGAATAACCATTGAAACCGGAAAAGGTGCTGCTGTAAAAGCGATGAGTGAAGGGCTTGTCAGTTTTGCAGGAAAAAAGGATGGTTTTGGAAAAACGGTAATTATTAAGCATGCGGATAATAGTGAAACATGGTATGGCAATTTAGAGGATATTAGTGTGGAATTCATGGAATATATTGAAAGTGGGGCAGAAGTCGGGATGCCGACTGCAAGCGAGAACGGTAACAAAGGATCTTTTTACTTCGCGATCAAGCAAGGGGATGACTTTATCGACCCGATACAGGTGATCCCATTTGATTAAATTGGCAGGATTGATAAAATATATTCATATTCATCCGCTTTTGTGGGTAGTGATTGGTCTAGCCGTTATGACTGCTCATTTTATTGAGCTATCTCTATTGCTATTTATTATTCTTGTACATGAATTGGGACATGCAGGCGCAGCGTCTTTTTTTTCGTGGAGGATTAAACGGATTTCTCTTCTGCCATTTGGTGGTGTTGCAGAAATGGAGGAGCATGGGAATCGCCCGTTAAAAGAAGAGATGATTGTGATATTGTCCGGTCCGTTTCAGCATTTTTGGATGATGGGTGTAGCTTATGCTTTATTTCAGTTTTCATTGCTGCCAGACGTGATTTATCAGCATTTTATTCAATTCAATTTAATGGTTTTACTATTTAATCTTCTTCCGATCTGGCCGCTTGATGGGGGGAAACTTATTTTCCTCTGGCTATCTCTTTATTATCCATTCCCTGATGCGCATCGGAAATGTTTGTTTTTGTCGGCAGGAAGTTTGGTTGTTTTTATCGTAATTACCATCTTTACTTCCCCATTTAATTTGAATATATGGGTGGTTGTTTCATTTTTGCTGTTTGCTCTTTATCATGAATGGAAGCAGGGGAGGTATGTGTTTATCCGCTTTCTCCTAGAACGGTATTATGGGAATCGAGCCTTCCGCACATTAAAGCCGCTTGTTGTAAAAGAAGAGGAAATGGTGATTCACGTGCTTGAGAAGTTTCAAAGAGGGTATAAGCATCCGATTATTATCGAAAAAGACGGAAAAGAAAAAGGATCCTTAGATGAAAATGAGTTATTGCATGCATATTTTACTGAAAAAATTGTAACCGCTCGTATCGGGGATCTGCTATATGTGTATTAATTAAAAAGTGAGGAAGTACATTGAAGACCTTAATTGTTAATCAGATTCATCGCGAAAAGCGATATGCTGTTTTGAATGATGATGTAGTCGAAAAGCTTTTCATTGATCAGCCAAAACAGCATTCTTCTGTAGGTAATATTTATTTAGGAATAGTAGAAAAGGTGCTCCCAGGAATGAATGCCGCCTTTGTATCCATTGGGGAAGAAAAAAGCGGGTATTTACATCGAGATAAGCTGGCTTCCTTTGTACAAGCTGATGATGAAATGACGGTAAAAGCTGCACGGAGCATCTCAGCTTATGTTCATCAAGGAGAAAAACTTCTTGTTCAGGTTGAAAAGGATGCTGCTGGAACGAAGGGGCCAAGATTGACAGGCATTGTTGAACTCTCTGGGAATCATCTTATCTATATGCCGCAAGGACGCTATGTGGCTATATCAAAAAAATTTGCAAATGATCAAATAAGAGAGGAATGGCGAAAATTTGGCCAACGAATGAAAGAAGGAGAAGAGGGGCTGATATTTCGGACATCTTGCGAAAATCAGACACAGGATGTACTAGTAGATGAACTGCAGAAATTGCGTCTTGAATACAAAGAATTGCAGATTAAAGCTGGGCAGCTAAAGAAACCCGGGAGGCTGCTCGAACGCAATTCTTTTGCTGAAGAAATTTTAGAAGAAGTAAAAAAACTTGAATCAGGTGAAGTGATTGTAGATGATCTAGAAATGAAAAGGCTGATTCAAAAAAATAGTTCGCTTACTGTTAAACATTACACGGGTAGAGAAAATATTTTTTCTGCCTATCGGCTTGAACATGAAATTGAAAAAACATTAAAACGAATTGTATGGCTTGATAATGGCGCTTATTTGATCTTTGATGAAGCTGAGGCTTTGACAGTTATCGACGTCAATACAGGGAAGTTTGCTGGGAAAACGGACATGCGGGACACCATTATAAAGACAAATAAAGCGGCTGCTGAGGAAGCAGCAAGGCAAATCCGCCTTCGTGATGTTGCCGGAATGATTTTGATTGATTTTATCGACATGAAAGAAGAACGTGATAGAAGAGCCATTTTCACTGTTATGGAAGCAGCATTGAGGAAAGATGAAAGAAGGACAAATCTGATTGGTTTCTCGCCGCTTGGCATTCTCCAAATGACAAGAAAGAAAACTAGACCGGCTATCTCTGAGGCTTTGGCGGTGAAATGTCCTTCCTGTGAGGGAACAGGAAGGGTTTTAAGTCCAGAAACTATTGCTTTTCGCTTAGAAAGAGAGCTTTGGGAGCATCGTGGATCTGATTATGAGGCAGTGCATATCGACGTTACTGGTGAAGTGGAAAAAATCTTTTCTGGGGATCAGGGAGTACATAAAAAGCGGATAGAGGAACTGCTAGGAATGAAAATATTGTTTACAGTGATCGATAAAGAAACGCCATTTTATGAAATTCGGAAGTTTGGGGAAAAGCAGTAGCGCAAATAGGAAAAGTATATTGACATAGCTGAATAAATTATGTTAGTATTTTCTATGTTATGTTTGTAGCGCACCCGTGCTACAACCGCTCAGAACAGGTAATAAGATTTTGTTCAAGGCATCTTGCTTGTGAGCAAAGCGCCTGAGGATGGCGAGTCTTAGTCTAAGAGGAGGTGCAGTTCATGTACGCGATTATTGAAACTGGTGGTAAGCAAGTAAAGGTAGAAGAAGGTCAAGCAATCTACATTGAAAAGCTAAACGCAGAAGCAGGCGAAACAGTTACTTTTGATAAAGTTCTTTTCGTTGGCGGAGATAGTGTGAAGGTAGGAAATCCTGTTGTTGCAGGTGCTACTGTTACAGCTAAAGTTGAAAAGCAAGGTCGTCAAAAGAAGATCATTGTTTTCAAGTATAAAGCAAAGAAAAACTATCACAAAAAGCAAGGTCATCGTCAGCCATACACTAAAGTTGTGATTGAAAAAATCAACGCTTAAGGACATGCTCGATGATTAATGTTACGGTTATTCGTAATAAATCCAGTATGATTCAATCGTTTCTGATTAGCGGCCATGCCTTTTTTGCCAAGCGAGGCAAGGATATCGTCTGTGCAGGCGTATCTGCAGTATCGGTTGGTGCAATTAATGCGGTGCACGCCTTAACAGGAGTGACGCCTTTGATTGAACAGAAGGATGATGGATTTCTCAGCTGTGAAATTCCGGACAATCTTCCGGATGAAACAAATGAGAAGATTCAGCTTCTTCTTGAAGGAATGGTTGTCTCATTACAGACAATTGAAGAAGAATACGGGCAGCATATAAAAATTACCTTCAAAAAGCAGGAGGTGGAATAAATGTTACTAAAATTAGATCTTCAGTTATTTGCTTCTAAAAAAGGAGTAGGTTCTACAAAGAACGGTCGTGATTCAATCGCAAAGCGTCTTGGCGCTAAGCGTGCAGATGGCCAATTTGTAACTGGTGGTTCTATCCTTTACCGTCAGCGTGGAACAAAAATCTACCCTGGAGTAAACGTAGGTAGAGGCGGCGACGATACACTTTTCGCTAAAGTTGACGGCGTTGTTAAATTTGAACGACTTGGCCGTGACCGTAAGCAAGTGAGCGTATACCCTGCAGCTCAAGAAGCATAAGCAATTGATGGGAAACTCTAGCCATTATGGTTAGAGTTTTCTTTTTGGCTTTAAATTGCTGGTGAAAGTTTTCAATATTTCCGAATAAATGCTTACGCTTTCTCATCTTTTTGGTATACTTACAGCAGGCAGTCTTCACAAAATAACCGTGTAGGAGTGCATGTATGAACAAGGACTGGAATATGATCGAGGTGCTGCGCTATGCACGCCACGACTGGCTAAATAAAATCCAATTAATAAAAGGCAATCTTGCGCTTAATAAAATTGATCGGGCAAAAGAAATTATCGATGAGATTGTTGTTGAAGCCCAACAGGAAGCAAAGCTTTCTAATTTGAAAATTCCTCAATTCGCCTCGCTGATTCTTACATATAATTGGGAAAATCATATGTTTCAATTGGAATACGATGTGTTGGATGGTTCGAAATGTGATTATTTGGATGATGAGTGGCTTGTTAGCTGGACAGGAGCGTTTTTTGATTGTTTAAATTCATCCATTAGGCAGTATTATGACAACCATTTATCTGTGACAATTGAGCCTCAAATAGAAGGTACTCGTTTCTTTTTCGATTTTAGAGGAATAATAACAAATAAGGAACAGATTGAACGTTTCTTTGAAAGAACGGCTACTGCTCCAAAAATTAATTTTCATCTTTTAACAGATCAAGAACTCTCGCTAGAATTTTTTCTACATAAGTGAGAACAATCAGTTCTTGCTGTCTTTTAGGATAAAGACAGCCAAGACAGGAGGAATAATATGTTTGTCGATCAGGTCAAAATTTATATAAAAGGCGGAGATGGTGGCAATGGGATGGTTGCCTTCCGCCGTGAAAAATATGTTCCAAATGGCGGACCCGCTGGCGGGGACGGAGGCAAAGGTGCGGATGTCGTCTTTGAAGTGAATGAAGGCTTAAGAACCTTAATGGACTTCCGTTATCAGCGGCATTTCAAGGCACCTCGCGGAGAACATGGAATGTCAAAAAATATGCATGGCAAAAATTCAAAAGATATGATTGTAAAAGTTCCGCCTGGTACTGTGGTCACTGATGCAGAAACAGGTGAAGTAATTGCTGATCTTGTTGAACATGGACAAAGGGCCATCATTGCTAAAGGTGGCCGGGGCGGCAGAGGAAACACAAGATTTGCCACTCCAGCAAATCCTGCACCGGAATTGTCTGAGCATGGGGAGCCAGGAGTTGAAAGGGAAGTGATCCTGGAACTGAAGCTATTGGCTGATGCTGGTCTGGTTGGATTCCCGAGTGTTGGGAAATCAACACTTTTGTCTGTTGTTTCTTCAGCAAGACCCAAAATTGCTGAATATCATTTTACTACGATTGCTCCTAACTTAGGTATGGTTGAGACAGAGGATGGACGGAGCTTTGTATTGGCAGACTTGCCAGGCTTAATTGAAGGTGCCCATTCAGGTGTAGGGCTGGGCCATCAATTTTTGAGGCATATTGAACGTACAAGGGTTATTGTCCATGTAATTGATATGGCAGCAATGGAAGGAAGAGATCCATACGAGGACTATCTGACAATTAATAAAGAATTGAAAGAGTATAATCTACGATTGACAGAAAGACCACAAGTAATTGTCGCGAATAAAATGGAAATGCCAGGTGCTGAAGAGAATCTGGAGAAATTTAAAGAGCAGCTGGAGGATGAGTATCCTATTTTCCCTATATCGGCAGTTACGCGTCAAGGATTAAGAGATTTAATATTTGCGATTGCTAACAAAATTGAAGAAACACCTGAATTCCCGCTCATCCAAGAGGAAGAAGAAACAGGCGTTCATCGTGTTGTTTATAAACATGAAGCAGAGCAGACTGAATTTGTTATAACACGAGATTCAGCTGGTGACTTCATTGTTTCAGGGGATGCGATTGAAAAGCTCTTTAAGATGACAGATTTCTCAAGAGATGAATCGGTCAGACGTTTTGCAAGACAGCTTCGCGGAATGGGTGTTGATGATGCTCTTCGTCAAAAAGGAGCAAAAGACGGCGATATCGTCAAGCTGCTTGATTATGAATTCGAGTTTATTGAGTAACCACTAGGGGTAGGTGGAGTGGAGAAATGAGACATGAGAAACTGGATAAAAAATTTTTCCTCGTTCGAGAAGATGTTTTGCCTGAAGCAATGAAAAAAACATTAGACGCAAAAGAAATGATTGAAAGAGGAAAAGCGGAGTCTGTTTGGGATGCAGCCCAAAAGGTTGATTTAAGCCGTAGTGCATTTTATAAATATAGAGATACTGTTTTTCCTTTTCATACGGTTGTAAAAGAGCGGTTAATTACATTATTTTTTTACTTAGAAGATCGGTCAGGCACCTTATCTCATTTATTAGGGGAAGTAGCCTCTTCAGGCTGCAATGTGTTGACGATTCATCAAACAATTCCGCTCATGGGAAGGGCAAACGTCACGCTCTCTTTAAATACAGCTGGAATGCAAATTGAAATTGAAGAGTTATTAGTTAGACTAAGAAAATTAGAATTTGTTGAACGAGTAGAGGTGCTTGGTTCAGGTGCATGATTAACGTGCACCTGCTCCTTTCACCTTTTTTTACATATGTTATGTAAAGTGGTAAAGTGTTAGTAATTAATTATACATATCGCGCTTTTTTAAGGGGAGAGACAATACTGTGAAAATAGGTTTTTTAGGTCCAAAAGCAACTTTTACAGACATTGCCGTTAGAGAAATGTTTCCTAAAGAAGAAACGGTTCCATATGCAACGATTCCAGATTGCTTTGATGCGTTAATCGAGGATGAAATTGAAATGGCAGTAGTGCCTTTAGAGAATGCCCTTGAAGGGTCTGTAAATATTACACTTGATTACTTAGTTCATGAAGTTGATTTACCGATCATTGCCGAGCTCACTTCTCCAATTCGCCAGCATTTTATGGTGCATCCAGACAATAAGGATAGCTGGAAAAAAACAGAAAGGATCTATAGTCATTCCCATGCAATCGCACAATGTCACAAGTTTTTGCACAAAGAATTGAAAGGAATTCCTTATACGAATACAACTTCAACAGCAGCAGCAGCACAATTTATTAAGGAACACCCGGACGTCAAGGCTGGGGCGATTGCAAATGAGCTTGCTGCCGAAGAGTATGGTCTTTCCATTGTTCGTAAAGATGTGCATGATGTCCATTATAATCATACTCGATTTATTGTACTTTCAAAAAACGAACGGCAATTAAATGAGGATGGTTCTGCCTTTAAAGGATATAAGACAACAGTGATGATCACATTGCCATCTGATCGTGCAGGGGCGCTTCACCAGGTATTATCCGCTTTCGCTTGGAGAAGATTGAATCTTTCTAAAATTGAATCTAGACCAATGAAAACGGGCCTAGGTAATTATTTTTTTATCATAGATATAGATATGAAACAGGATGATGTATTAATTCCTGGAGTTGTCGCAGAATTAGAGGCACTTGAATGTAAAGTGAAAATCTTAGGAAGCTATCCATTTTATCAGCTGGGAATCGAGACATCGAAACTACCTATATAAAAATAAAAGGAAAAGGGGCACAAATAGTGCTCCTCTTCCTTTTATTCAATTAGGAAGTTCGCTTTTTTCAATGCTTTTTCAGCTTCATCGAGCTTTTCCTTAGTGGCTGCTGAAATCGTATGAAGATGGATGCCACCTGTAAGCTCTGATAAATAGGAGGCATTCGTTGATTTAATTTTTTTCATGAATTGACTGACTTCTTTTCGATTGGAAACCATAACTGAAGCTATTAAATCTCCATAGACGGGATGCTCAATTCGAACATCCTTTACAGTTACCCCATAATCGACAAGTAAATTAAGTTCCTCTTCTGTTCTTTCAGGTAAATGGTTGCTAGCAATGATGCGCTCTACCATCGGGAGATGGCTGCCATTTTGGATTAAATACATGTAGCCTTGGCTTGTCGCAATAATTGGTTCACCCTTAGCTTTTAAAAGGGTGATATCACCGACGATGACCTGCCTGCTTACATTTGTAATAGATGCAAGCTCACTCCCTGTTATCGGTTCTCCTTTATCCTTCAATAGCTGGAGCAGCATCTCTCTTCTTTCTTCACCGAGCACCTTTCTTTGATTCTTCATTGTAAAACTCCCTTTATCCCAATAATAACTAATCTTATCATAATTAAAGTCTAGTTATAAGCTTTCGGAAACCTTTGATACCAGTTATTCAAACATATTTTTCATAATTAAAGCATAAGTTTTTATGTAAAGTATTAGCAATTTGCCCATTTTGTCATACACTATATGGACTTATGACTAGTAGGAGGGATCAGTGTGAAGATCCATATCGTACAAAAAGGGGATACTCTTTGGAAGATCGCCAAAAAGTACGGCGTGAATTTTGAAGAGCTAAAAAAGATGAATACACAGCTCAGCAACCCTGATATGATTATGCCCGGTATGAAAATAAAAGTTCCTGGAGCAGGAGGCAACGTGAAGAAGGAAGCTCCTAGTGGAGGCATGCCGGAAGCAAAAATTAAAATGGGTGCTAAAAAAGAAATGCCAAAAGCAGAACACCCTTTTGCAAAAGAGAAACCGAAGACCATGCCTGTAGTAGAAGCGCCTAAGGAAGTGCCCGTCACTCCTGCACCACCAAAAAAGGAAGTGCCGAAAGTAACAGCACCACAAGTTGAAATACCGAAGGAAGTTCCCAAAAAACCATTTATTCCGAAAATGCCAAAACCAATTATGCCGGAAATCGATATAAATAATTACTACATGATGAATATGGCCAATTTATCTGTTCAGCAGCCGGCACCACAATTGCCGCCAAAACCAGTCAATATACTCCCAGAAGTAAAGCCAATAGAAACGAAACAAAAACCAATAGAAAGCAAACCGATAAAACCAGTAATGCCAATTGCTGAAAAAAAGCCAAAGCCAAAAGAGATTGAAAGCGAATTATTTGCTGAAACACAACAAGGAGGTTATGAACAGCCTATGTATCCATATTATCCAAATCATCCAAATCAATTATATCCTGTTTCTCCAGTCATGCCAGGATCAGGTTTTCAAGGGGGGTATCCTCAGCAAATGGGCTATCCGCAAGTTCAAGGTGCAGCGATGCCAATGCATCAAATGCCGCATCAAATGCCTCACCAAAATTATGGTTTAGCAGGAGTAGAAAGCCCTGGTTATTACGAGGAATCTTCCCCATTCATGCCGATGCATCAAATGCCGCATATGAATATGCCATCTCAAGCACAGAATCCTGCACCTGTTATGGGTGCTGAGGATGTAGGACAACACCAATTACCGCTTCAGCCAACATATACAGCTCCAGTCATGCAGTCAAACTATGGCTATCCATGCCCGCCAAATCCGTGTCCACCATACCCTGCTCATTTAATCCCAGTGTCTCCGGTCATGCCTGGATCTGGCTTTTGTGGCCCCGTTCCATACGGTCAAATGCCAATTGGATATCCACAAATGACACCACAGGTGCAAGGTGTAATGGAGGAAACGCCTAATATGGCACAAATGCCATTAATGCCAACACAAAGCCAAATGCCATTAATGCCTTCACAGAGCCAAATGCCACTAATGCCAACTGAAAATGTGAAAGGAGCGGAAATAGATTGTGGATGTGGCGGAGGTGCGCCGCAAATGGCTCCTTATGGATATGGTCAAGGATTTCCTGGTGTACCGCCGTATGGGGCTCCATACGGACAGCAAATGGGATATGCACAACCATTCCCTATGAACCCTTATGGGTATGAACCAATGGGCGGGCAAGCGTTTGGAATGCCACGAAACTTTGATGAGAGCAGTGAATTTGACGTTTAAAGGTGAAGGAGACGATTTATTTCAAAATCGTCTCTTCTCCTATTTACAGGAACAACTAAATGTGCATATTAAGGAAATTTCACAAATTAGAAAGCAAGTTTATAAAGTAAAGGGAGAAGGACTAGAATTTATCTTAAAAGGTTTTTCTTCTTATCATCAATTCGTTTTACAGAAGGATGTTTTAACATCGTTAAAACAGGTGGGCTTTCAAAAAACCTATTCATTTTATCCATTAGAGAAAAATCCTCCTCTATTATTTGAACAAACGTATTATGGTTGCCTTGAATGGATTGAGACGTCTAAAAATGAATTTACCTTTTTCAAGCGACATGATCGTTTAAAAGGCTTGAAGCTTCTCGCGCATTTTCATGATGTGAATAAAAAATTAGTTGAACAATATATGGGGAAGATTACAAGCTTTAATCAGTTGGGAAAATGGCAAGAAAGAACCGTTTCTTTTTTGAACAATCTCCCGGTTATCCGTTATTTTGTCCAGAAAGAAATAATTGATGAAATTCTTGCTTGGGCCGATTGGTCTTTGAAAGGAGTCGAAAAAGAATTAGGTGTATTTGAAAATGGCGAGAAGGTTATTCTACATGGAGATGTAGCTCACCATAATTTTTTACGAGCGAAGAATAAAGACATCTATTTAATCGACTTTGATTTAATAAGTATTGGTACCCCACGTTCTGACTACCTGCAATATGCCAATCGCATTCTCC
Source organism: Cytobacillus sp. (assembly GCF_032154635.1). Lineage (GTDB taxonomy): Bacteria > Bacillota > Bacilli > Bacillales > Cytobacillaceae > Cytobacillus. The sequence continues at coordinate 60,188 of NZ_JALDXW010000019.1, forward strand.
CATTTATCCATTGGTCATTCCAAGATTTAACTAATTATAAGGAAATCGCAGCCTATTTATATGAAAAAGGATTTATTTACGCCCTTGCGTTTCCTACGGATATTTTCAGGGAGTGGAATCGCGCAATCCGAGCACAAACTTACTTACAGCCGTCAAAAATCCAGCCATTATTAGAAATGACTATTGGACAATTTCATCAAAGATACAATTTTATTAATGAACTGAAACGGTTTCTTTCATTGTAAATGGGAACTTGCTGGTAATCATTTTAAGAATGAATATCCTCCTTTTTTGGCAACCTACTGATGAGCATCATGCTCACTGGTTTGATTAGCGAAGGAGGGTTTTCGCTTGGATAAGAAACTAATTGCTCTTCCATTTTCAATGCTTATGTTATTAGGGGCAGCAGGTTGTGGCACAAATGATGAATCAGCTGGTCAGCAGCGTTCTACTGATCGTGCTCAGCCAATCGGCTATTATTCAAATGAAAATCATCAGGATAAGGGCGGAAATGTTCAATTTCTTGATGGGGCCGATAATGATGGCGCACTAACAGAAATGATGGACCACACACTTGGTGAGGAAGGCCAATATGGAAGAAACAATCTCCAAAATAGGCGTGCCAAAAATCAATCTCCCCAAAGAGTAAGTGATAACGGAGAACCCTATCTCTTTAGCCGTGACGATATCAATTTCCATGGTCATTTAGGCTTTAATAAGAGAGCGAGTAACTCCTATTATGAGGCATATAATGGGGGGATGGTAGAAAGAATAAACCAGGCAGCAGCAGCTGTAAACAATGTAAATGATGTTCAATCAGTCGTGAATGGGGATTATGTCATTATCGCAGCGGATATTAACAATGCGGCTCGTAAAGAAGCAACAATAGCCAATATACAGCAAGCTGTTCAGCCATATTTAAACGGAAAAACAAGTAAAGTTGTTACTGATAAAAGCACATTCAACCGCCTTAAAGTAATTGATAATGATTTGCGCGATGGCGGTCCAAGAGACCAGCTTTATTTGGATGTTAAAAATTTATTCCGAAACATGACTGATTAGTAAAAAAAGGCAGGACATATGTGTCCTGTCTTTTTATGTATACAGAAAAAAATTAATATGTAAAATTTATCCGGATAAGCCTGTAAAAATGGGTCACACTATATACTGATAGTAAACATAGATGTCCCATTTATTTAAGAGGTGACCGAACATGAGAACAAATTGGTGGGCTTTTTGCCTCCTTTGTTTATCTGGCTTTTTATTTATTTTTTTTCAGAATAGTCCTCTATACAAAATGAACGCAGAAAAAATAGTATATGCCAATAATGAGGCAACGAATCCGACTCAGAAAAATGTCATACTGGAAAGAGTGTATGTAGACGGTGAGGTTAGTCAAGAAACAGTTAAAGAAACGGTTGGGGAAATGGAAGACTTTTGGGCTAAATATAGTGGTTGGCAGCTTATCTATATGGATGATAAAAAAATTATATTTCGCATGCAGGTTGATGATATTTCCCCTTTGTTGAAAGCAAATGGGTATTTTGGGATTACAGAAGAAGGGGTACTGACAATTTTTAATGGCAGACCTCAGAAAACAAATATTATTCAATCCTTTTTCCAAATTGATTTAGGAAAGCTGGAAAGCAAGAAATGTGAGGAGTTAAAAAAGGGAATTCCCATTAAGACGAAAGAAAACTTTGTTGAAGTGCTAGAAACGTTTAAAACCTATTCAAAAGGAGATAAAGTGAATCTTCAATCAGCGAAGGCATATGGCATGTAAATCTGCGATAACTCAGTTAAATAAGATCAAAGCTCCAGCGACCTTTCTTAATATGTGCTGGAGCTTTTGACTATTATTTTTCAATGCCAGTGATTATATATTGTCCATCCTTTAATTTTAAATGGTAAGTAACATTTTCTGCTGTAGTGACAGTCGCTTCATTTTCGTCTCCTTCAATCGTTACACTTTCTTGATTTGTATCAAGGAAGGATGAGGTGAAGTAGGATTCAGCATTTATGATCATTTGTTCTTCATCAGTTTTTTCTTCCGTTGCATAATGTGAATAAATATCCTTGGCTAATTCCTCACTATAATATTTGGAGAGAAAGTCTACTGCCTTTTTTTTATCTGCAAAATTAGCATTAATTATAGGTGTTGTTTCGTCTGCTGCAACTTCTTTATGGAATACTTCGTTTGCCTTTAATTCTGCGATTCTTACTGAATTATATATTTTTGATTTAATAGAATCAGTGAGTTCAGCAGTCTTTTTCTCTGCAGATTTTTTAGCTGGTTCTTCCGTGGAAGAGGAACATCCTGCAGCTGTAAGTAAGAGAGAGAAAATTGCGAATAAGGTTAATAGTTTCTTCATTTGAATGACCTCCTATGATGTTTTGGAAACATTTTCAATTATAATAATCCTTATTCTTCTTTTGCAACCTTTTTTTCTACGAACCTAATTTAAAGTATGGTACAATGAGGTACGTAAAAATCTCGGGGGAGCGAGTATGTTGTTTGAATTTATAAAAGGCCGGGTCGACTATATTGGACCGGAATTTGTTGTAATTGAAAATAATGGGATAGGTTTTCAAATTTCTACACCGAATCCATTTAGCTTTAAAAACGAATATGGGAAGGAAGTAAAGGTATTTACATACCACCATGTTAGGCAAGATTTCATGGCCCTATATGGCTTTCATTCTCGCGAGGAAAAAACGTTATTTATAAAGCTATTAGATGTAACAGGAATTGGGCCAAAGGGAGCATTAGCTATTCTTGCTTCTGGAGAACCAGAGCAAGTGGTCCAAGCGATTGAGAATGAGGATGAAGCATTCCTTGTTAAATTTCCAGGAGTAGGAAAGAAAACAGCAAGACAAATTATCTTAGATTTGAAAGGAAAGCTGCAAAACATTGTGCCAGATTTCTTTCCTGACCTTTTTTCAGTTGATAAAATACAGCCCGTGCAAGATGGCTATTCATCAGAGTTTGAGGAAGCAATGCTTGCATTGCAGGCTCTTGGTTATTCGGAAAAGGAAATTAAAAAGATTTCACCTGAGCTAAAGAAGGAACAGCTCACTACAGATCAATACATAAAAAAGGCGCTGCAGCGACTATTAAAATAATATAAATTGTTTGAATAAAAGGCGTGATAATAAATGGAAGAGCGGATTATTTCTGGCGAAGCAGATATTCAGGAGCTGTCCTTTGAGCAGAACTTGCGGCCGCAGAATTTAAAACAGTACATTGGTCAGGATAAAGTGAAGGAAAATCTAGAAATTTTCATTCAAGCTGCTAAACTTCGTCAGGAAACACTCGACCATGTATTGCTGTACGGTCCACCCGGTCTTGGAAAGACGACACTTGCTGCAATTATCGCAAACGAAATGGGCGTAAATATACGGACTACTTCTGGGCCTGCCATTGAAAGACCGGGTGATTTAGCAGCTATTCTTACTGCGCTGGAACCAGGAGATGTCCTATTTATTGATGAAATTCATAGGCTTCCACGAACAATTGAAGAAGTTCTATACCCTGCAATGGAGGACTTTTGTCTTGATATTGTCATTGGAAAAGGTCCAAGTGCCAGGTCTGTACGACTTGATCTCCCTCCATTTACATTAGTCGGAGCGACAACAAGGGCGGGTTCTTTGTCTGCCCCATTAAGAGATCGGTTTGGTGTACTTAGCAGGCTGGAATATTATAATGAAACACAATTAACGGATATTGTTATTAGAACGGCAGATGTTTTAGAAACGGAGATAGATGAGCTTGCCGCTGTGGAAATAGCGAGAAGGTCTAGGGGAACCCCGAGGATTGCCAATCGCCTCTTAAGAAGAGTAAGAGACTTTGCTCAGGTTAAAGGCAATGGAGTCGTTGATGAACAGCTTGCGAAAGAAGCGTTAGAGCTTTTGCAGGTAGACCGTTTAGGGCTGGATCATATTGACCATAAATTATTAAGAGGAATCATTGAGAAATTCCGCGGTGGACCAGTTGGTCTTGAAACGATTGCAGCAACAATTGGTGAAGAAGCACATACAATTGAAGATGTTTACGAACCATATTTATTACAGATTGGTTTTCTTCAGCGTACGCCAAGAGGCAGGATTGTAACAGACTTAGTGTACCGCCATTTCCAAATGGAGGTACCGAAAACAGAATATTAATAAAGTTGGTGCATCATGAAAGTAGATTTATTTGATTTCTATTTACCAGAAGAATTAATTGCCCAGACTCCTCTTGTCGAGAGGACGAGCAGCAGATTAATGGTTTTGGATAAGAAAAAAGGAACAACCCAGCATACTGTTTTTAAACATATTAAAGAACACTTGCGAGCAGGGGACTGTCTTGTATTAAATGATACTAGAGTCCTTCCCGCCAGGCTTTTTGGGGAAAAAGAAGGAACAGGTGCAAAAATAGAAGTTCTTCTATTAAAGCAGTTGGAAGGCGATTCGTGGGAAACGCTCATTAAACCAGCTAAACGCGTAAAAGAAGGCGCGAAAATTGTATTTGGTGATGGAAAATTAAGTGCGGTATGTACGCAGACTGCTGAGCATGGGGGAAGAGTGCTTGATTTCCAATATGATGGGATATTCTATGAGGTTCTTGAGCAATTAGGGGAAATGCCGCTTCCGCCATATATTAAAGAGCAGCTGGATGATCAAGAACGTTATCAAACCGTTTTTGCCCGTGAGCGCGGCTCTGCTGCCGCTCCGACCGCAGGCCTTCATTTTACAGAACAACTGCTGGAGGAAATTAAAGAGTTAGGCGTTCATATTGCATTCATTACTCTTCATGTTGGTCTAGGAACATTTCGACCAGTGAGTGTTGATGATTTAAGTGAGCATGAAATGCACGCTGAATTTTATCAAATGACAGAGGGGACAGCGAGGCTATTAAATGAAGTACGTTCGGAAGGCGGAAGAATTATTTCTGTTGGAACAACTTCTACAAGAACGCTGGAAACGATCGCTTCTGCCAATAATGGCCGCTTTGAAGAGGCAAGTGGATGGACCGATATTTTTATTTATCCAGGCTATGAATTCAAGGCTATTGATGGGATGATAACAAACTTCCATCTGCCGAAATCAACGCTTATTATGCTTGTCAGTGCATTAGCGGGCAGAGAAAATGTCTTGAACGCTTATCGTGAAGCGGTAGAAGAGAAATATCGATTCTTTAGCTTTGGAGATGCGATGCTTATAATTTAAGAGTAAACTGACATGTTGGAAGGAGAACAAATCAATTGACAGCCATTCGTTACGAATTAATTAAAACATGTAAACAAACAGGTGCAAGACTTGGCCGTGTTCATACGCCCCATGGGTCTTTTGAAACCCCGGTATTTATGCCGGTTGGAACGCTTGCTACTGTAAAAACTATGTCCCCAGAAGAGCTTGTAGATATGGGTGCTGGCATTATTTTAAGCAACACATATCATCTATGGCTTCGTCCTGGACAAGAGATCGTAGAGGAAGCAGGCGGTCTGCATAAATTTATGAATTGGGATCGTGCGATTTTAACTGATTCCGGCGGGTTTCAAGTGTTTAGCCTAAGTGAATTCCGTAAAATAGAGGAAGAGGGCGTCCATTTCCGCAATCATTTAAATGGGGACAAGCTGTTTTTGTCACCTGAGAAAGCGATGGATATTCAAAACTCGCTTGGCTCAGATATCATGATGGCATTTGATGAATGTCCGCCGTATCCAGCAACCTATGAATATATGCAGAAATCAGTTGAAAGAACTTCTCGCTGGGCTGAGCGCTGTTTAAAAGCGCACAAACGTCCGAATGACCAAGGACTATTCGGCATTGTCCAAGGCGGGGAGTACGAAGAATTGCGCAAACAAAGTGCAAAGGATTTGGTTTCACTTGATTTCCCAGGATATGCTGTGGGAGGGTTATCAGTAGGAGAGCCAAAGGATATAATGAACAGGGTGCTTGAGTTTACAACACCTTTGCTGCCTTCGAACAAACCAAGATATTTAATGGGAGTAGGTTCTCCAGATTCCTTAATTGATGGAGCGATTCGTGGGATTGATATGTTTGATTGTGTGCTTCCGACGAGAATTGCCCGCAATGGAACTCTAATGACGAGTGAAGGCCGCTTAGTTGTTAAAAATGCAAAGTTTGCAAGAGATTTTGGGCCGATTGATGAACATTGTGATTGTTATACTTGCCGCAATTACAGCCGTGCATATATTCGCCACTTAATTCGCTGTGATGAGACATTCGGAATAAGACTTACAACTTACCATAATCTCTATTTTCTGTTAAAATTAATGGAACAGGTCAGACAAGCGATCAGAGAGGATCGTCTGGGGGACTTTAGAGAAGAATTTTTCGAAAGATATGGGTTTAATAAGCCAAATGCGAAAAACTTCTAAACAAGATGGATGTTCAAAAATAGGATCATACCCTAGAGTTTTGAACATTCGTTACATGGTGAAAGGGGTGAAAATAATATGGAAATGATTAGTACAATAGGACCATTATTGTTAATGTTTGTTTTATTTTACTTTTTGCTAATTCGTCCGCAGCAGAAGCGCCAAAAGGCAGTTCAGCAAATGCAGAACGATTTGAAAAAAGGAGATAAAATCGTAACAATTGGAGGACTCCACGGTTTTGTCGATGCCATCGATGAAGGGAAAGTTGTCATCAAGTGTGGAGATGGAAGCCGTCTTACATACGACCGTGCAGCTATTCGCGAAGTAACAGAATCAGCTGCTGGCGGAGATATGCTAGCAAAATCTTAATAGTAAAAGAAGCGGAATCTTAGGGTTCCGCTTCTTTTTTATAAGGTAGGATACTAACCTAAAGGGATAGGCGACTATTTATCCCCTCCGATTTAAACTGGATGATCAAGATGCTTATGCTTTTCTTATGCGGTTCTTGACTTATTATTAGACATATTCACACCTAAGATTCCGCCCATCATCGCTGTAAGGATATAACATATATGATAGATGATCTGCTGCAGATTAAATAAGCTATCTTGGCCTAAATACTGAAAGAGAAAAATAATGAGGGAATAGATTAAGCCGGTTAACCCTCCAACCATCCACCCCTTCTGTTTGCCCTTTCCCCCAGAGATGAACCCCCCGATGAAAAGTGAAACAAAGGATATCGCCGTTACAACGAACTGTAAGGAAGATTCCTGAAGAGATGTAAAAGTTAATAACAAAGAAATGATTAAGCTGCTAATAATAGCAAGTACAAAAACTGCAATTAAGCCGAAAAGAATTCCACCGCCGACATTTTTTGAATCTTCTATTTTGCTCCTCTCCCTTCTAAACTTAAAGGATCAATCAGTACAGCCGTCCAGGCCGCCTGATTCCTTAGTACAAGCATATTCACATAAAGAAAAAATAGAATATAAAACTTATCACTAGATGAGGCAACTAAAGTTGAAACATAATTTCTCTTCCTTTGTTCAGACTAAAAAGGGATATCTTTAAGGAGGAATGATGTATGGAGGAGTATTCCATAATTATATTAAGGACCATTTTTTTGTACATCATTATCATGGTGATATTTCGAATGATGGGGAAAAAAGAACTTGGTCAGCTAAGTACCGTGGATCTAGTTGTTTCGATCATGATTGCTGAAATGGCTGTATTGGCAATTGAAAAGCCAAAGAGCCCATTGCTTACAAATATATTGCCAATGTTGATATTGATGCTCATACAAATCAGTTTTTCTCTTGCTACGCTAAAAAGTAAGCGACTCCGAGATCTTGTGGACGGGAAGCCGACAATTATTATTAATAAAGGAAAAATTGATGAAGAGGCGATGAAGAAACATCGCTATAATTTTGATGATCTCTTGCTGCAGCTTAGAGGGAAAGATATTCGTAACATAACAGATGTAGAGTTTGCCATCCTTGAAACAACAGGGGAACTATCTGTGTTAAAAAAAGAAAAGAAAAAGAAAGGAAATATGACGATTCCGCTTATTTTAGATGGGATCGTTCAGGAAGAAAATCTAGAAGTGATAAATGAAACAAATTTTTGGCTTCGGCAGCAGCTGAAAAAAAGAGGGTATAACGATTTGAGCAAAATTTCTTTTTGCAGCTTTGAAAATGGACAGTTCTATATTGATTTAAAAAATGAAAAAAGATAAAAGACACCTTCTCTAGTGAAAGGGTGTCTCAAGGATCTACACTATTTAAAAGCAAACTTTGAAAGGTATTCTCCAATCCAAGGAATTCGTTTCAATTCATCCTGTTTGATTAAACCAAGCAATAAAGAAAGAATGGAATAGCTAACAGTAATAAGTATGGAGATAAGTAAAACCTGAATGACGAGATGCATATCTTCATTTATGCTCTGTAGAACACAATAGCCAATATATCCTGATAACCCCATAACAAAAAAGGTTTTTATATAATCACGCATATAAAAAGTAAAAGGTATTTTTTTTAAAATTGTTGCGAAATGCAGCAATGTAACAAGGACAAAGCCAACGAGAATCCCCATTGCTACTCCAGTAATTCCGAATTCAGCTTGACGTGCTAATAAATAAATGACCGCTGTTTTGACAACTGCTCCAATTAAGCTATTGATCATCGCTGCTCTTGCTAAATTCAATGCTTGAAGAGCTGCCTGCAGTGGGCCTTGGAAATAATGAAATAAAAAGAAGGGCGCCATTAATTTAATAAATTGTGTGCCACTTGATGAATTATACATCACTCTCATCAATTCATCAGATAAAACGTAAATAATGACAACGGCTAATCCTCCGCTTAAAAGACAGAAGCGAAGTGCCTGCTGCAAGCGATACTCGATTAGTCGGTTATTATTCATTGAATTTGCCTCGCTAATTGCGGGGACGAGAGCAGTTGACAGAGAAAGAGTAACAAAGGAAGGCAGCATTAATAAAGGCATGGCAAAACCGGTGAGAGCCCCATATTGCTTTGTCGCGGCAATGGCAGCAACGCCAGCAATCGCAAGGCTATGCGAAACGACAATCGGTTCAAAAAACCAAGTCAAGGATCCGATCATTCTGCTGCCTGTTGTTGGTAGGGCAATACTCATTAACTCATTAAATGTCCTTTTCCCTGTTTTAACATATTTGAAAAATTGTTTTCTTACAGGAAATTTCTTTTTAAGCTTGAAGGTTGTTAATAGGTAGACTAAAGATGCTAATTCACCTATAACGGAAGCAACCATCGCTCCAGCAGCAGCATATTCAATCCCATAAGGGAGGAATGCCTTTGTTAAGGCCGCGATTAAGGTGATCCTTACGATTTGCTCAAGCATTTGAGAAACAGCTGCTGGTTTCATTTGTTGTCTGCCTTGGAAATAACCGCGAATGACAGATGAAATGGCGATAATTGGCACAATAGGTGCAATGACAAGCAATGGAAGTTTTGTTCGCGGGTCTGTGAACAATGTTTCAGATAGAATGGGAGCAAGCAAGATTAGAGCAGGTGTAAAAAGGACTGATAGTGAAATGGTGATAGCAAGTGATACGACTAAAATTTTCTTTACCTTTGCTGAATCCCCTTGTGCCTCTGCTTCTGCTACATTTTTAGAAATAGCAACAGGCAGTCCTAGCTGTGTAATCGTAACGACAAGCATTAATGTAGGAAAGGCCATCATATACAGCCCGACGCCTTCCTCCCCAATGAATCGTGCAATAACAATTCTGTTTATAAATCCAAGCACCCTTGTGACAAGTCCGGCTGCCAGTAGGATCATTGTGCCTTTTAAAAACTTAGACATTGCTTTCCCTGCCTTCTCAAAATAGGTGTTATCATATACAATTAACTATATGCAAGAACAAGGACAAAGCATGACAAGCATTCAATAATTTTTCAGTGTAATCATTTTTTGAGTGGATTGGGTGAAAGAATATTTTTAGAACAGTGAATAAAAGGAGGGTCAATAGTGCGGACAAACCATAGATTTGATTCTTTTCGATATCAGGTTCAGCCAGCAATTGCAAGTAAGTTGGAGGAATTTTCTTTATTAGGGTACGGTGATGTGAAAGAGCAGGAGCTTTGGGATTATTTAACGACGAAGAAATGGCGCAAGTCTGCTGAAGACAAACGAATTGCTGAAATTGTTGATGATATCCTCTCTGTTAAAGTGGGGGATTACTTTAATTTTGCAACGATTGAGGCTTTTAAAGGGGCGGAGTTTGCATTTGATGATGAAGATGAGCTTCGGGAGCTTTTGAAATAGAAAAGATATTCGTATGATAAACTTGCTAAAGAACACTTCTATCAACTGACATCTCCGATAATTGACAGCTTTTATAAACTGTTTCATAATAAAAATATTGATATTCCCGGTCGACTTATACATTTTTATGTTGTATGCTGTCAATGCGTCAACATAGATGGCATTACCGGTTTACGCTAAGGAGCCTTTAGGCTTGATTTAAGGAGGACAATTACATAATGGTAAAGCGCGGTCGCATTGTTGCCTTCTTCCTGATTGTTATATTAGTAGGGAGCTTGATTGGAGCAACAACTAATGGCATTACAAAAAATATAAAACTTGGGCTAGATCTTCAAGGCGGTTTTGAAGTTCTTTATAAAGTATCTTCCCTTGATGGTAAAAAGGTCGATAAAGCTGCCTTAGCCAGTACAGCCAAAGCATTGGACAAGCGGATTAATGTGCTAGGGGTTAGTGAACCTAGCATTCAAATTGAAGGGGAAGACAGAATTCGTGTTCAGCTGGCGGGAGTTACGGATCAAAATAAAGCCCGTGAAATTTTATCCACAGAAGCTAATCTATCTTTTCGAGATGTAAATGATGTGAAAATGATGGATGGTTCCGATCTTGCAGAAGGCGGTGCAAAACAGACCTTTGATGAGAATGGAAACCCTAGTGTTTCGTTAAAACTTAAGAGTGCTAGTACATTTAAAGATGTAACACAAAAGATTGTGAATATGGGTGCACCAAATAATTTACTTGTTATTTGGCTTGATTTTGAAGAAGGAGACTCCTTTAAAGCAGAGTCGGCTAAGGAAGACCCAGCATATTTATCTGCTCCACGTGTAAGCCAAGTATTTAATCAGGATACCGTTTCGATTACTGGTCAATTTACAATTGATGAGGCACAAACATTAGCTGATTTATTAAATGCAGGCTCATTGCCCGTGAAATTAGATGAAGTTTATTCAACTTCGGTTGGTGCACAATTTGGTGAGCAGGCCATGGAAAAAACAGTTCTTGGTGGAATTGTTGGGATTGCGATTATCTATTTATTTATGATCTTCTACTACCGTTTTCCTGGCTTTATTGCAACAGTAACACTATCTATTTATATTTTCATTATTCTTGTTGTATTTGACTGGATGAATGCAGTATTAACACTTCCAGGCATTGCAGCACTCATACTGGGAGTCGGTATGGCTGTCGATGCCAATATCATCACCTTTGAACGAATCAGGGAAGAAATGAAGGTTGGAAGAACATTAAAATCAGCCTTTCAAGCAGGAAGCAAGAATTCATTCGCTACCATATTTGATGCGAATATTACTACAATATTAGCAGCGATTGTTTTATTCGCTTTTGGAACAAGCTCGGTAAAAGGTTTTGCTACTATGCTAATTTTGAGTATTGTAGTTAGCTTCTTAACGGCAGTCTACTTATCAAGATTACTACTTGGATTATGGGTTAACAGCAATATTTTCAACAAAAAACCAGGCTGGTTCGGTGTGAGAAAAGGTGATATTAAAAATATTGCTGAAAATTATGAAGCACAGGACCTGCCAACGAGATTTGATAACATTGATTTTGTTAAACATCGTAAAAAGTTCTTTATTTTTTCTGGTGTGTTGATGACGATAGGAATTATTATGTTAGTTGTCTTCCGCTTAAATCTGGGCATTGATTTCTCTAGCGGCTCTCGAATTGAACTGGATGCGAATCAATCCTTAACAAAGGAAGAATTTCAAGCTGAGCTTACGAAACTAGATATAAAAACAGAGGATATTGTAATTTCCGGAGAAAATAGAGATATTGGAGTTGCGAGGGTAAAAGATGATGTACTTAGCAAGGACAAGATTGCTGAATTAAAAACTCACTTCAAGAAGAAATATGGAGAAGAGCCTAATGTAAGCACTGTATCTCCGACAGTCGGAAAAGAACTTGCAAAAAATGCAATGAAATCGTTAGTTATTGCAGCAATCGGAATTATTATTTATGTTACAATCCGATTTGAATACCGTATGGCGATTCCAGCGGTTCTTGCACTTCTGCATGATTCATTTTTCATTATTGCATTTTTCAGTATAACAAGACTAGAAGTCGATATTACCTTCATCGCTGCCATACTTACAGTTGTCGGGTATTCAATCAATGATACAATTGTTACGTATGATCGTATGCGTGAAATCATGGCGAAGAAAAAACGTTTGAAAACGGAAGAAGACATTGCTGATGTCGTAAACAAAGGGCTACGCCAAGTAATGGGACGATCGATCAACACAATTTTAACAGTTATTATTGCTGTTCTAGGATTGCTGATTTTTGGCAGTGAGTCTATCCGTAACTTCTCTATCGCATTGCTTGTTGGTACGGTTGCAGGAACTTATTCCTCTATCTTCTTAGCTTCACAAATATGGTATGAATGGAAGTGCAAGGAATTAAAGGCAAAAGGTCCAATTTCAACAGTTAAAGAAAAACGTAAGTACACAGACGAACCACAAGTATAAACGCGTAAGAATGTATACAGAGTGAAACCTCAGGAATCTCCTGAGGTTTTTTCATTTCATTAAAGGTATTATTGGAGAAAATGGGTTAAACTAATTGTATGATTAGGGGAGGAAATTTCATGTGAGTAATCAAGATCGTTTTAAAAAAGCCGAGTTTGCTGCTATGCTTGGGATCATTGTAAATATTGTTCTTGCTATTGTTAAATGGGGGATTGGAGTCTATGCTGGAAGCCGTGCATTAGTTGCAGATGCGGTTCACTCTGCTTCAGACGTAGCTGGATCATTTGCTGTTTACTTAGGTTTAAAAGCTGCAAAACAGCCGCCTGATGAAGACCACCCATATGGCCATGGAAAGGCAGAGTCCATAGCTGCCATTATTGTTGCCGTTCTTTTATTATTAGTAGGTATTGAAATGGGCAAATCATCATTTGAGGCATTCTTTAAACCGATTGAGGCACCAAAAACGATAGCTATTGCAGCAGTGATCTTATCCATTATCGTAAAAGAAATATTATTCCGCTATAAGTATAAATTGGGCCGTGAATTAAATAGTGACGCTTTAATTGTTAATGCCTATGAGCACCGTTCAGATGTCTATTCATCCATTGCTGCATTAGCGGGGATTGGCAGCGCTATTATTGGAGGGAAACTCGGGATTGAATGGCTTGAATATGCCGATCCAGTTGCTGGAATTATCGTTTCATTGATGGTAATTAGGATGGCCTGGTCTCTTGGGAAAGAAGCTATACATAATACACTTGACCATGTACTTCATGAAGAAGATACAGTAGAATTGCGACGGGCAGTTGAAGAATTTGAAGAAGTGAAGCAAATCGATGAATTACATGCAAGGGAGCATGGGCATTATGTAATTATTGATTTAAAAATATCAGTAGATCCGTATATGACGGTAGAAGAAGGTCATCGAGTAGGAAAAAAGGTAAAGAAACGGTTGCTAGAGATGGAAAATGTTCAGAATGTCTTTGTCCATATTAATCCGTTTAATGATGGAGAGCATGAAATGGAATAATAAAGATGTTGTTTTAAACAGTGTCCGATACACTGTTTTTTTTTGTCATAAATGAGATCCTTTTCTTTCATTGAAACGAAAGAATCGCTCCTGTATAATTAAACAGTTGAGGGGTGAACAGATGTTACATTCAAAAACACGATGGATTGTTCGGAAATCAAATGAAGAAAAGGAAAATCTACTTGTACAAGAATTAAATATAACGCCTCTTTTGGCTTCACTCCTTGTTAATCGTGGAATAGAAACGCCGGAAATAGCACGGCATTTTTTATTTGATCAAGACCAGGAATTTCACGATCCTTTTTTATTAACAGATATGGATGTTGCAGTATCAAGAATAAAGGAGGCAATCGAGAAGCAAGAAGCTATTTTAATATATGGTGATTATGATGCAGACGGTGTAACGAGTACTACAGTTATGATGAAAACTCTTCAAGAGCTTGGGGCGAATGTAGAATTTTACATACCAAACCGTTTTACAGAAGGGTATGGGCCAAATATACCCGCTTTTCAGCACGCAGCAGAAACCGGTATGAAACTAATCATTACTGTTGATACGGGAATAGCTGCAGTAAATGAGGCGAAGGCGGCTAAAGAGCTAGGACTTGACCTTATCATTACTGACCATCATGAACCAGGTCCGGAACTGCCAGAGGCATTGGCAATCATTCACCCTAAGCTTGAAAATAGTGACTATCCTTTTCGCGATTTAGCTGGGGTAGGTGTTGCATTTAAATTAGCACATGCACTGTATGGAAGGCTTCCTGAACATTTACTTGAAATAGCTGCAATTGGAACAATTGCAGATCTCGTCTCCCTTAAAGGAGAAAATCGATTAATTGCAAAAAGAGGAATTAGAAGGCTTCAATCTACATCAAATGCTGGATTAAAAGCATTATTAAAATTAAATAAAGTAGAAGTCAATTCAATAAATGAAGAAACAATCGGCTTCCTTATCGCTCCACGCTTGAATGCGGCAGGAAGATTGGAAAGTGCTGATCCTGCAGTTGATTTGTTGTTAACGGATGATAATCTTGTAGCTGAAGCTATTGCAGAGGAAATTGAGCAATTAAATAAGGACCGTCAAGCAATAGTTAATGAAATTACGGAGCAAGCGATTCGTGAAGTGGAAGAAAAATACCCAGTGAAAGAAAATGCTGTTCTTGTTATTGGAAGAGAAGGCTGGAATGCTGGGGTAATTGGCATTGTCGCATCAAAGCTCGTAGATAAATTCTATCGGCCTGCCATTGTTCTAAGCTATGATATAGAAAAGGGACTCGCAAAAGGGTCTGCTAGGAGTATAGCAGGCTTTGATCTCTTTAAAAATTTATCAGATTGCAGAGAAATATTGCCACATTTTGGCGGGCATCCGATGGCTGCGGGGATGACATTGAAACTAGATGATGTGGATGATCTTCGGAGTAGACTTAACACGGCAGCGAAAGAGCAATTATCAGAGGAGGATTTTATCCCTGTAACCCACATCGATGGGGAAATCGCATTACATGACATTCATTTGTCTTCTTTAGAAGAACTGCAAAAACTTTCACCATATGGAATGGATAATCCGAAACCAAAAATATTGATTAAGAATGCCAATATATCTGCCATGAGAAAGATCGGCTCAGATCAAAATCATTTAAAGATGACGATTGAAAATGATGGACACACATTAGATGGGGTTGGTTTTGGTCTTGGTTCATTATTTGAACAGATTTCTCCTAGTTCACAAATATCGGTTATCGGGGAACTATCGATAAATGAATGGAATAATATACGTAAACCGCAAATGTTTCTCCAAGATCTAGCTATTGATGCATGGCAGCTTTTTGATATTAGAGGAGTAAAGCGTCTTGAAAGTTTAGTCGAGATTATTCCAAAGGATCAATCGAAATGGATTGTATTTAATCAAGATCATCTGAGTAAATTTCAAAGGTATACGAATGATCATTTAATAACAGTAAGTTCAGTGGAGGAAGCCTCTGCACTCAACATAGAGAAGGAAAATGTGATTTTGATAGATCTTCCCTCCTCCAAAGAAATATTGGCTACATTATTTATTGGAAAAAGACCAGCTAGAGTATATGCCCATTTCTATAATGAAAATGATGCATATTTTAGTACGATTCCAACAAGAGATCATTTTAAATGGTTCTATGCCTTATTAGTAAAAAAGGGACCTTTTGATCTTAGAAAGTATGAAGATGACATTGCTAAATTCAAAGGCTGGAGCAGACAAACAATTGACTTCATGTCAAAGGTGTTTTTTGAACTCGGTTTTGTTAAAATAGAAAATGGATTCATTTCTGTTAATAAAGCTACTGAAAAACGTGATTTGTCAGATTCATTAACATATCAGAAAGTGCTGGCACAGTATACACTTGAAAGGGATTTAGTGTATTCTTCCTATCAGCAATTAAAAGGATGGTTTGACGAAGTGATCCAAGGTTTACCTGAAATTGAGGAGGAAATGAAAGCATGGACTTAAAACAATATATTACAATCGTCCAAGATTGGCCCAAACCTGGTATTCAATTCAAAGATATAACAACATTAATGGATAATGGGGATGCATATCGCTATGCTACAAACCAAATTGTGGAATATGCACGTGAAAAGCAAATTGATCTTGTTGTTGGTCCTGAAGCACGCGGCTTTATAATCGGTTGTCCGGTTGCTTATTCACTTGGAGTAGGTTTTGCTCCTGTTAGAAAGGAAGGCAAGCTTCCGCGTGAAACAATTAAGGTCGATTATGGTCTTGAGTATGGGAAAGATGTTCTTACTATCCATAAGGATGCAATCAAGCCTGGACAGCGTGTTTTAATTACAGATGATTTGCTGGCAACAGGAGGAACAATTGAGGCAACAATTAAATTAGTTGAAGAACTTGGTGGAATTGTAGCTGGAATTGCTTTCCTAATTGAATTATCGTATTTAAAAGGTCGCGATAAGCTTGAAAAATATGATATACTAACTTTAATGGAATTTTAATTTTCATGAGAGCGCTAAAAAGAGCGCTCTTTTTATATTTTGATTCAATCTCAAAAAGAGAAAATAGGTTAGAAAAAAGACAATATTCGACAGATTTTTTGCTTTTCCTTTAAAAATAACCTCCTGACCCTTTACATCTTCGTTTTTTTTTTCGATAATAGTAACAATCATAATTTTTTTAATATATGTAAACGGAAATTCAGATAAAACTACTATTAGATAAAGGTGATCCCATGGCGAACGATCATGTTCTGACCGCTGAACAAGTCATCGACAGGACAAAAGTATATTTAAATGATGAGCATGCGGCACTAGTAAAGAAGGCATATGAATTTGCAAGGCATGCACATCGTGAACAATATCGAAAATCGGGTGAGCCTTATATCATCCACCCTATTCAAGTTGCAGGAATTTTAGCTGATTTGGAGATGGATCCTTCCACAGTTGCAGCCGGTTTTCTTCATGATGTTGTAGAGGATACTGATGTCACACTTGCAGATATTAAAGAAGCCTTTAATGAGGAAGTGGCGATGCTTGTAGATGGCGTTACGAAGCTAGGAAAAATTAAATATAAATCAAAGGAAGAGCAGCAGGCCGAAAACCATCGAAAAATGTTCGTAGCGATGGCACAGGATATTCGGGTCATACTGATAAAATTAGCTGATAGACTTCATAATATGCGTACACTGAAGCATCTTCCAGCTGAAAAGCAGCGCCGAATTTCGAATGAAACACTTGAAATTTTTGCTCCACTTGCCCATCGGCTAGGAATTTCAAAAATCAAATGGGAGCTTGAAGATACGGCCTTAAGGTATTTAAATCCACAGCAATACTATCGGATTGTCAACCTTATGAAAAAGAAAAGGGCAGAACGGGAGCAATATCTTGAAGATGTCATTAAAGTGATGCGCATGAGGATGGAAGATGTTGCGATTAAATCCGAGATATCAGGGCGCCCGAAGCATATTTACAGTATCTATCGGAAAATGGCTTTACAAAATAAGCAATTTAGTGAAATATACGATTTGCTTGCTGTAAGAATTGTTGTTAATAGTATTAAAGATTGCTACGCTGTGCTAGGAATCATTCATACGTGCTGGAAACCAATGCCAGGGCGATTTAAAGATTATATTGCTATGCCGAAGCAAAACATGTATCAATCTCTTCATACCACTGTTATTGGTCCAAAAGGAGATCCTCTTGAGGTGCAAATCCGTACATTTGATATGCATCGAATTGCTGAATTTGGGATTGCTGCTCACTGGGCTTATAAAGAAGGAAAAAAGGTCAATGAAGGATCACCCTCAATTGAGGACAAGCTGACATGGTTTCGTGAAATATTGGAGTTTCAGGATGATACGGTGAATGCTGAAGAATTCATGGAATCTCTGAAAATAGACCTATTCTCTGATATGGTTTTTGTATTTACACCAAAGGGTGATGTGATTGAGCTGCCTTCAGGTTCGGTCCCAATTGATTTTGCTTATCGAATTCACTCTGAAATCGGCAATAAGACGATTGGTTCAAAAGTAAATGGAAAAATGGTGACGTTGGATTATAAGCTGAAAACAGGCGATATTATAGAAATTTTAACGTCCAAGCATTCTTATGGACCAAGTAAAGACTGGCTAAAGCTTGCCCAAACCTCACAGGCCAAAAATAAAATACGACAGTTCTTTAAGAAACAAAGACGTGATGAGAATATTGAAAAGGGTAGAGAATTAGTTGAAAAAGAGATCCGAAATATGGATTTTGATTTAAAGGAAATTTTAACAAATGAAAATGTTAAAAGAGTGATAGAAAAATTTAATTTTACCAACGAAGAAGATATGTATGCGGCAGTTGGCTATAATGGCGTGACAGCTTTACAAGTTGCCAACAGACTTACAGAAAAGTGGCGTAAAAAGCGTGATATGGAGCAAACAGCTGACATTATTACGAATGCAGTTTCTGAATTAAAGTCATTTCCATCTACAAAAAAACGAGAATCGGGCGTCCGAGTTGCGGGAATCGACAATTTACTTATTCGTTTGTCTCGCTGCTGTAATCCAGTGCCTGGGGATGAAATTGTTGGTTTCATTACAAAGGGACGCGGGGTGTCTGTCCATCGGGCCGATTGCACGAATATTGTCACTGAGGATGCGAAAGCAAGATTGATTCCTGTGGAATGGGAAACGGCCTTGAATGATCGGAAAGAATATAGTGTTGAAATTGAGATTACCGGGTATGATCGACGGGGTTTATTAAATGAGGTTCTTCAGGCGGTAAATGAGACAAAAACGAATATTTCTGCAGTAACAGGCCGTTCGGATCGGAATAAATCAGCTACAATTAATATGACAATTGCCATCCATAATGTCAGCCATTTACAAAAAGTTGTCGACCGGATTAAACAAATTCCGGATGTATATGCTGTTCGCAGGATTATGAATTAAGGAGTATTTGTTATGCGTGTTGTTGTACAGCGAAGCAAGGAAGCAAGTGTAACTGTAGACGGAGAGATTGTCGGAAGCATAGCAAAGGGATTTGTATTGCTTGTCGGTGTCACACATGAAGACAAAATCGAAGATGCGCAGTTCTTAGCGGAGAAAATAGCAAATCTGCGTGTCTTTGAGGATGATGCTGGAAAAATGAATCTTTCTATTTTAGATAAAGGCGGAGAGATATTATCTGTCTCGCAATTTACTTTATACGGAGATTGCCGCAAAGGACGCAGGCCAAACTTCATGGATGCAGCAAGACCAGAGCATGCAGTTAAAATTTATGAGGCTTTAAATACTAGCCTTGAGGAAAAAGGGATAAAAGTCGCGACGGGCATGTTCGGCGCAATGATGGACGTTCAATTAATTAATGATGGACCGGTAACATTAATCGTGGAAAGTAAATAAGGATAAATAAAAAAGGGCGATTTCGCCCTTTTTTTAATTAAAATGCTTCGCAAGCCCTTGATAAATCCCAGTCGTAACCATTTCTTGGTATTGATCTGAAGTAACGATCATTTCTTCAGCTGGATTACTTAAGTAACCGAGCTCCAATAGAATTGCGTTTCGTTTATTTTCCCTTAACACATAATAATCACCAAAGCGATAGTCGCGATTTTTTAGACTAGAATTAGCGGCAACCGAAGAATGAACATCAGCCGCAAGTCCTTTTTGATAGGAGTGATAGTAATATGTAGTCATTCCTCTAACGCTGCGATCGGCAATACTATCGTAGTGAATGCTAATAAAAGCATCCGCATTATGATATTGTGCTGTGTATACCCTTGAGGACAAAGGAATAAATGTATCGGTATTTCTCGTAAGAATTACATTGGCGCCAGCCGCTTTTAATTTATCATATAATAGCTTTGCGGTTTTTAACGTCACTGTCTTCTCTATTGTTCCGCTAGCACCGGTCGTCCCATTATCTCTGCCACCGTGACCAGGATCAATGATGATCTTCTTATTCTTTAAACTTGTTTTAGATCCCGGTTTTTCAACAACAGGTGCTGAACCGTTTACAGATACAATCCATCCAGCAATAAATCCGCTTTTTCCATTTGCAAGACGTACCTCATACCAATCATTTTGTACGCTGATGATATCATAGGTTGCCCCTTGATCTGCTCTTTCAACAATAGCAGAAGAAGGATCAGCGCTTTTTCTAATGTTTGAACCATTATGAAGGATCGTAATCGTGCTTTCTTGAACAGCCTGTTTGCTAGATTCAGTTCCTTTATGATTAGGCTTTTCCAAGTACCAGTTTGCAACCCAGCCATAGGAGCCTTTTTTATATTCGATTTTGACCCAATTATTTACTTCCTCTAAGATTTTAAAGGTTTGTCCCATCGAAACAGAACCAATCGCTTTCCCGTTAAGTGAGCCTTTGCTTCTAACAGTTAAGGTGGTTGCAGTTACTGTGCCTGTCCCAGCTTTGCCTGATTTTGAAGATTTTTGCGTTGTTAGTTCTTTTTTTTCTGCTTTCCCTTCATCCACTTCAACATACTGGCTGCTGACCCAGGCGTGGTTACCTGAATAGGAGATTTCTGTCCATCCATTTTTTTGAGATAAAATTTTCACCTTATCCCCTGCATTTAATTTTCCAATAATTGAACTGTTCAGTGACGGTTCACTACGAATATTAAGTGAATTAACTGTGATTTTCCCATTTATCGTTTGTGAGGTCGGACTAGTAACAGAATTACTTTTTAATTGGATAAATTCACTTGAAACCCAACCAGCTCCATGTGGTGTATCAAGCTGTATCCAATCTCCATCTGTTGCGAGAACCTGAAAGTTTTTTCCTTTGTTAATCGTTCCGATTACTTGATAGTTTGTGCCTGGACCTTTTCTAACTCTAAGTCCATCAGCCTTAATCGTTGCATGATTGCTCTTAGGCTGTGAAATAGAAGTGCTGGTTTCTCCGCTTTCCAGCGTTACGAGCCAGTCAGCTGCCCAGCCCTTTTTTCCATCTTTTAATTGAATTTCAATCCAATCTTTTTTCTTTGAAAGATACGTGTAGCTTTCCCCTTTATTCACTTGTGCAACAACAGGATAACTTAATCCTGGTCCCTCCCGAATATTTAAGCGGTCGATTCCGATCTTAACGGTTTGTCCCGCTGCACTCGCAGGTAACAAGTGAATCGATGAAATCCCGCTTAAAAGGATTAAACAAAAAAATAGGATGACTTTTTTCTTTCTATGCATGCGCAAACTCCTCCCCTCGCTAGATTAACCGGTCCTCATCTTATTAGAAAAACAAAATTGCTTCAGTCAGTCAAGTCTTTCCCGAGAATTGCCCTACTATAAATTCTTCTTTTGCTATCGATATCCTTCAAAAAGATTCATTAGACAAGAAATTAGATGAAAGAATAGTTTATTCCCATTCATGGGAATACTAGATAAGAATAAGAAAACGAGGGTGATAGAAATGAGATTTGGTGATAAGGGAATGTCAGCTCAATTAGGGGAAAATCAGCTTTTTGGTGTGGATTTTCATGATTTTATTCAGAAGGAGCAAAGTTCCAATATGATTGAATTGGCTTCAGAATTTGGCTTAACCGTAAAGGACGTTAGGAAGCTGAAAAAACATTTGGAAAGATCTTAACAAATCGCTATTGACAATACTCTTAATGATACGTATTATTATATAAATATTAAGAGGAATTTATTGAAGACAATGTGCACTTGGCACTGCTATATAACCGTTTGATGAAGAAGAGTAATTAAACCCCACATGAAAAGAGAGGAAATGTCATAGGCTGAAAACATTTCTTCATGATGATTTAATGAAAGAACACTTCGTAGGTTTCTCTCTGAAAGAAGGAATAGCTTTTAGTAGGAGTTGAACGTTAACAGGCGTTAACTGTAAAAGAGGAAGATCGCGAAACATAGCGGCTTCAACTAGGGTGGCACCACGGGAATCTCGAAAAGCTCTCGTCCCTTGTATGTATATACAAGGAGGCGGGGGCTTTTTTATATTTAATAAACTTTTACATAACCAAATATAAATTAGGAGGAAATTCGATATGTCTATTCGTTTACCAAGAGGAACCCAGGATATTCTCCCTGGTGAGATTGAAACATGGCACCTGATTGAAGAAAAGGCGAGAGATCTTTGTGCAAAATTCCAGTATCGTGAAATTAGAACGCCAATTTTTGAACATACCGAACTGTTTCTACGAAGTGTAGGGGATACAACGGATATTGTTCAAAAGGAAATGTATACTTTCGAGGATCGCGGTGAACGCAGTTTAACATTGCGACCAGAAGGTACGGCTGCTGTTGTTCGATCATTTGTTGAACATAAAATGTTCGGTGATGCGACTCAGCCAGTCAAGCTTTATTATATGGGGCCAATGTTCCGTTATGAACGTCCGCAGGCTGGACGCTATCGTCAATTTGTTCAATTTGGTGTGGAGGCGATTGGCAGCGCTGATCCAGCGATAGATGCGGAAGTAATTGCGGTAGCCATGTCACTTTACCAATCATTAGGATTGAAAAAGCTAAAGCTAGTTATTAATAGTCTTGGAGATAAAGAAAGCAGAGCTGCACATCGAGATGCGTTAATCAATCACTTCAAACCGAGAATTGGCGAGTTTTGTAGTGATTGTCAAAACCGTCTTGAAAAAAATCCGATGCGCATCCTTGATTGCAAACAGGATAGAGATCATGAGCTAATGGCAAATGCTCCATCAATCATTGATTACTTAAACGAGGATTCAAAGCACTATTTTGATAAAGTTCAACAATATTTAAATGATCTTGGTATTGCTTTCGAGGTTGATTCGAATCTTGTTCGCGGGCTTGATTATTACACACACACTGCTTTTGAAATTATGAGTGATGCGGAAGGCTTTGGAGCAATTACTACTCTTTGCGGGGGAGGCCGCTACAACGGGCTTACAGAGGAACTTGGCGGACCAGAAGCACCAGGCATTGGTTTTGCGATGAGTATTGAACGATTTATAGCAGCTTTAGAAGCTGAAAAAGTGGAGCTTCCAATTGATAAAGGAATTGATTGCTACCTTGTTTCATTAGGAGAAGAAGCGAAGGATTATACTGTTGGGCTGCTTCACAAGCTACGTCTAGCAGGCTTCTCTGCTGAGAGAGATTATCTCGATCGAAAAATAAAAGCTCAATTTAAAGCAGCAGATCGTGCAAAGGCGAAGTATGTAGCAATTCTTGGTGTAGATGAGCTGAAAGCTAATAAAATCAACTTGAAGTCAATGGATACAGGGGAACAAACAGAGCTTGACCTAGAAACCTTTGTAGAAAAGTTTGCTGAATTACTACAAAAATAATGCATAGTGGCGAAAAACGTTTAAAAGCAAAGATAAACATGCAAAAAAATATTTATAATTGCCAATCAATTATTGTTCATAAAATTACTACATTACAGGAGGAAACATCATGTTTGGGAGATCGTATTACTGCGGAGAAATAACAGAGGCGGCTATTGGTGAAAAAGTGATTTTAAAAGGATGGGTACAAAAACGACGTGACCTAGGGGGCTTAATTTTTATTGATCTCCGTGACCGAACGGGAATCGTGCAAGTTGTATTTAATCCGGAGACATCTCCAGAGGCACTGGTTTCTGCAGAGCGAGTGAGAAATGAGTTTGTCCTAGATATCGAAGGAACTGTAGTTGCTAGAGAAGAAGGTACGGTAAACTCGAATTTAAAAACAGGTCATATTGAAATTAAAGCGGAGAAAATGACGATTTTAAATGAAGCAAAAACCCCTCCATTTATGCTTGATGACAAAACAGATGTATCTGAGGATGTCCGCTTAAAATATCGTTACCTGGACTTAAGAAGACCAGTCATGTTTGAAACATTAAAAATGCGTCACCAAGTAACGAGAGCAATGAGAGAGTTTCTCGATGGGGAAGGCTTCCTTGATATAGAAACACCTATTTTAACCAAGAGCACACCTGAAGGAGCGCGTGACTACCTAGTTCCGAGCCGTGTTCATCCTGGTGAATTCTATGCACTTCCACAATCCCCACAAATTTTCAAGCAGCTGTTAATGGTAGGCGGCTTCGAGCGCTATTACCAAATTGCCCGCTGTTTCCGTGATGAGGATTTACGTGCGGACCGCCAGCCGGAATTTACACAGGTCGATATGGAAATGAGCTTCATGAGTCAAGCTGATATAATTAGCTTAATGGAAAATATGATGAGTAAAATCATGAAAGAGGTCAAAGGGCTTGACGTTCAAATCCCATTCCCGCAAATGACTTATCAAGAAGCAATGGACCGCTACGGTTCCGATAAGCCTGATACACGTTTCGAAATGGAGTTAATAGACTTATCTGAAATTGTAAAGGATTCAAGCTTTAAAGTATTTGCTGGAGCTGTTTCTTCTGGAGGCCAAGTAAAAGCGATCAATGTGAAAAATGGAGCTGGCAAATATTCCCGAAAAGATATTGATGCGTTAACAGAGTTTGTCTCCGTCTATGGTGCGAAGGGGCTTGCATGGCTAAAAGCAGAGGAAGATGGACTGAAAGGACCGATTTCTAAATTCATTACTGAAGAAGAGCAAGACGCAATGAAAACTGCACTTTCTGCTGAAGCAGGAGACCTTCTATTATTTGTGGCTGATAAGACAAGTGTTGTAGCGGATGCATTGGGTGCATTGCGTATCAAGCTAGGAAAAGAGCTTGAACTAATTGATCAAAGCAAGTTCAACTTCCTTTGGGTAACGGATTGGCCATTGCTTGAGTATGCGGAAGAGGAAGGCCGCTATTATGCAGCACATCATCCATTTACAATGCCTGTGAGGGAAGACCTAGCTCTTCTTGATTCAGATCCATCAAAAGTAAGGGCGCAGGCTTATGACCTTGTATTAAATGGCTACGAGCTTGGAGGAGGATCTCTGCGTATTTTTGAAAGAGAAGTACAGGAAAAAATGTTTAATGTACTTGGCTTTTCAAAAGAGGAAGCATATGAGCAGTTTGGTTTTTTGCTTGATGCATTTGAATATGGAACCCCTCCACATGGCGGTATTGCCCTAGGTCTTGACAGACTTGTGATGATTTTAGCAGGAAGAACGAATCTTCGTGACACCATTGCCTTTCCGAAAACCGCTAGTGCAAGCTGTGTGTTAACGAATGCCCCAGGTGAAGTAAGTGATGCGCAATTAGATGATTTACACTTAAAGCTAAATTTAAAAAAATGAGAATTGACCTATTTGCGAGCGCTTGAAAGAGAAAATCGTATATGATAAAATACAGATAATTAAATAAAGAGTCCTGATGTGTTCGTTGTGTAACCTAAAATTTTGACCAACATTATTTCTTCGGGAGATCGGGTTTTCCAGCCGCGTAAACGCCTCATGGATGAGGACTTACAAAAGCAGAAACAGGTCACCCACCTGCTGAGTGCGGGTTCAAAACGAAGGCATCGAAGCGACGGCACGATTGGGACTCTTTACGTACATATGAAATGTTGAAATCCATGTCTTTTACGGCATGGATTTTTTGTGCGACAATTTGTTACGAATGAATTGTAGGAGTTAGAAAATTATAGTGTTTAATGACACAAATTCCTATCGTTCTACTTGTTTTTATAATGAAGTATGATATATTCATTTACGGGAAATATTTTAAGAATACATATTTATTAAAATTTGATGGAGTTGAGATAAATGTTGCATCAATTTTCACGGAATGAATTGGCTTTCGGAA
>NZ_JALDXW010000089.1:0-3172 GCF_032154635.1 Cytobacillus sp.
ATACCCAGCTGCAGCGCCTAGGGGCTCGAGGTCATAAGCCAATCCGTCAAGAAGGTTAAAAACCAACCTTCCTGCCGGCTTGTCTTATGCTTGTCGCCCCTGTTCAAGGCGCTTCCGCATTTAGTTTAAGGAGGTTTTATTGATGAGTGATTTATATGCAGATCGTCTTCCGCCTCAAAACATTGAAGCGGAGCAGGCGGTTCTTGGTGCGATTTTCCTTGAGCCATCCTCCCTCACATTAGCCTCTGAAATTCTCATTCCGGAGGATTTTTACCGTGCGGCTCATCAAAAGATCTTTAATGTCATGCTGAAGCTGAACGATCAAGGAAAAGCTGTTGATCTAGTAACGGTTACAGAAGAATTGAGTGCTGCAAAGCTTTTAGAAGACACGGGCGGGGTAAGCTATTTAAGCGAGCTTGCCGGTTCAGTTCCAACGGCGGCTAATATTGAATATTATGCAAAAATAGTTGAAGAGAAGTCATTGCTTCGCCGCCTCATTCGAACAGCAACTAATATTGCTCAAGACGGATATTCACGTGAAGACGAGGTTGAGGTTTTACTTGGAGAAGCCGAAAAAAATATCCTTGAAGTCGCCCAAAGAAAAAATGCTGGAGCTTTTCACAACATAAAGGATGTTCTTGTACGTACCTACGATAATATCGAAGTGATGCATAACCGAAAAGGGGATATCACTGGTATTGCAACAGGTTTTGCTGAGCTAGATAAAATGACAGCCGGTTTTCAGCGCAACGATTTAATTATTGTTGGTGCCCGTCCCTCAGTTGGGAAAACTGCCTTTGCACTAAATATAGCCCAAAATGTTGCAACCAAGACAGAAGAGAATGTCGCGATATTCAGTCTTGAGATGGGCGCTGAACAGCTTGTGATGCGTATGCTTTGTGCAGAAGGAAATATCGACGCACAAAGACTTCGTACGGGCTCTCTTACTGATGATGATTGGGGTAAGCTTACGATGGCAATGGGGAGCTTATCAAATGCGGGCATCTTCATTGATGATACACCAGGTGTCCGGATAACAGATATTCGTTCGAAATGCCGCCGTTTAAAGCAAGAGCATGGTCTTGGAATGATCCTGATTGATTATTTACAGCTCATTCTTGGGAGTGGACGTTCGGGAGAAAACCGTCAGCAGGAAGTTTCAGAGATTTCTCGTTCATTAAAAGCATTAGCACGTGAATTGCAGGTTCCTGTTATCGCCCTATCTCAGCTTTCCCGTGGGGTCGAGCAGCGTCAAGATAAGCGGCCGATGATGTCAGATATCCGTGAATCAGGGAGTATTGAGCAGGATGCGGATATTGTGGCTTTCTTATATCGTGATGACTACTATGATAAGGAATCAGAGGATAAGAATATCATTGAAATTATTATTGCAAAACAGCGTAATGGCCCAGTTGGTACCGTACAATTAGCCTTTGTTAAAGAGTATAATAAATTCGTAAACTTAGAGAGGCGGTATGATGACTCATCGATGCCGCCAGGTGCATAAAGGAAGTGGACTAGTGTATAGGCTAGTCCTCTTTTATTTGTCAGAAGCATGTTAGCAATATGTAACCTGTCCAGAAACTATCTTACTATTTAGACGAACGTATTTTCATATTTTCATATAAAATGTTCGTGTTTTATTGACTTTTATCTGTGATACTTGATAAAATAGGAATGTTTGAAAGGGATATAAGGAATATTGATTTTGATTTTTAATGAATATGTATACTACCGTTTTTAATAATGAATATCTCGGAGGTGCTTTTATGTCATCAGTAGTTGTTGTTGGAACACAGTGGGGAGATGAAGGGAAAGGGAAAATTACCGATTTCCTTTCTGAAAATGCGGAAGTGATTGCTCGCTACCAAGGTGGAAACAATGCGGGACATACTATTAAGTTTAATGGAGAAACTTACAAGCTACACTTAATTCCATCTGGAATTTTTTATAAAGATAAAGCATGTGTGATCGGAAACGGGATGGTTGTAGATCCGAAAGCGCTTGTTAAAGAATTAGCTTATTTGCATGAAAAGGGAGTAACAACTGATAACCTCCGAATTAGCAACCGTGCTCATGTTATTCTGCCCTATCATTTAAAATTAGATGAGGTGGAAGAAGAAAGCAAAGGTGCAAACAAAATTGGTACAACGAAAAAGGGAATTGGTCCTGCATATATGGATAAAGCAGCACGAATCGGGATTCGAATTGCTGATCTATTAGACCGCGAAGTATTTGAAGAGAAGCTTGCTCGTAATTTAGAAGAAAAAAATCGTCTGTTTGATCGTATTTATGAAACAGAAGGTTTTAAAATCGAAGATATTTTAGATGAGTATTATGAATATGGACAGCAAATTAAGCACTATGTATGCGATACGTCTGTCGTTCTAAATGATGCACTTGATGAAGGACGAAGAGTTTTATTTGAAGGAGCACAAGGAGTCATGCTTGATATTGACCAAGGAACATACCCATTTGTTACATCTTCAAACCCTGTTGCAGGCGGCGTAACAATTGGTTCCGGTGTAGGTCCTTCAAAAATCAAACATGTAGTTGGTGTTTCTAAAGCTTATACCACTCGTGTGGGTGATGGTCCATTCCCAACTGAGCTTGATAATGAAATTGGTCACCAGATTCGTGAGGTTGGCCGTGAATATGGAACAACAACTGGCAGACCGCGTCGTGTTGGCTGGTTTGATAGTGTGGTTGTACGTCATGCTCGCCGTGTAAGCGGACTGACAGATCTTTCATTGAATTCTATTGATGTTTTAACAGGAATTGAAACACTGAAAATTTGTGTAGCTTACCGTTATAAAGGAGAAGTCATTGAAGAATTCCCAGCAAGCTTGAAGGTACTAGCTGAATGTGAGCCAGTATACGAAGAGCTGCAAGGCTGGACAGAGGATATTACAGGCTGCAAGACTTTAGATGAGCTACCTGCGAATGCTCGTCATTACCTTGAGCGTGTATCTCAATTAACAGGTATTCCGCTTTCAATCTTCTCAGTTGGCCCAGATCGTACACAAACAAATGTTGTTAGAAGTCCTTGGCGTCAAAACTAATAGCAGAAGGAGCCCTGATCTTATCAGGGCTTTTTTGTTTTCAAGGAAAAATTTAAAAAAGTTATTGCTTTAAATATTGTTTATATGATATTATAAAAAACGTCGTCATA
>NZ_JALDXW010000059.1:0-17579 GCF_032154635.1 Cytobacillus sp.
ATTCCCACGTTCTATAATTATAGATAAAGAGAAAAGTAATAGCTTTTACTTTTCAGGTAAGAGCATCTAATTTCCTCTCATCCGAACCAGACGTTTGATTTAGTAGGATGTTTAATTAAAATATCATTCGTACAATCTTTCTCTTTATAAACATGAAGGTTTTTAGAATATGATCCTATACATAAAAAAAGACGCGTTTTTAAATAAACGCGCCAATTTATTGAATTGTTACATAATCCCTTCAACCTTCTTATAACTTCTTTAACTTTATCCACAAATAGTACCGACTTATATGATAGAAATATTAAAAAATAGTCGGTATCATTCCCCCATCCATACGGATTGGAGATCCTTTAAATGCAGATGCATAAGGACTGCATACAAATGCAGCTAGTCTGCCTATTTCAATAGGCTTGATGAATCGCTGTATTTCTGACTGAGGTAAGTTTGTAGTCATAAATTCTTTCTCTTTTTGTGCAAAAGTCATATCTTCATTAGGGTATACACTCTCAATTATTTGTTGCACATTTTCCGAGAGTGTTGGTCCTGGCATGATCGTATTGACTGTAACTTCTTTTCCTATTGTTAATTTAGATAAGCTTTTTGACAAAGATAAGAGCATTGATTTTGTCATGCAATATTGAGGCATCTGTCCTGAAGGCATTAGGGCTTCCTCACTTGCAATAAAGATTATGCGACCGTAGTCATTTTTCATCATTTTAGGTAAATAGAATTTTGATAATCCATTTGCTGCAAGAACATTGGTACGGAAGTATTTTTCCCATACTTCATCGTCAACGTCGTCATATTGCATGATTTCATAAATGCCCATATTGTTAACTAAAATATCAATAGTCGGATATTTTTCAAATAACGCTTCTCTTTGTTGAATATCAACAAGATCGGCTGTAGCATTTTGAGGATTGGTAGCTGGGAAATCTGATTTTATTTCATTGACCGTTCTTTCTACCTCTTCATCGTTTCGTCCATTAATGAGTACATTCACACCTTCTTTGGCAAGTTCAATTGCAATGGCTTTACCGATTCCTTTCGTAGATCCTGTAACTAAAGCTGTTTTATTGCTTAATCCCATATCCATCTTACATTTCTCCTTTTAATTTCCTATATGTTGTGTACGCCAATTTGAAGGAGTATCTCCCTCCCAAAGACGGAAGGCACGGTAGAACGAGTTCTGATCTTCATATCCAATCAAGAATGCTACTTCTTTAATATCAAGCGAGGGGTCTACCAAATAATCTCGTGCCAGCTCATGTCGAACTTGTGTTAGTAAATGCTTAAAGCTTGTCCCTTCATCAGTAAGACGGCGCTGTAAGGTCCGGTCACTCATCCCTAACTCGCTCGCGACCATCTGAATGTCCGGGCGCCCAGCAGGTAAGTTTCGTTTCAATATCCACTTAACCATCTCGGTGATTGAATGGGTCCGATGCTCATCCAACGTTTTGTCCAATACGGGCGTCAGTATCTCCAGTAACTCCGCGTTGTACGAGACGAAGGGGCGATCTAGGTCTCCTCGATGCAGTGTCAGCCGGTTACAATTTCCGCCGATCCGGATACGACAGCCGAAGTAAGTTTCAAGTATCTGTATATCGCCCATTGGCTGTGAAAATTCGACTAACTTAGCCGTCAATGGCTTACCTGTGCCCCGGCGCCCTAGCTCCAGAAGAAATGCCAGTGTGATCCCTACGAGCATCGGCGGACCAGGCTGTTCGGTATACTGCCAGTCCAGTTCGATTGTACAGTACTTCCCTTCCTCGGTGATACGCAAGCTTTCAGGAGGACACAATTGTTTATAGCGGGCCATTCGCTTTAAAGCGTCGCGGTAGTCACGAGCATGGTAAGTTGCTAATACGGACGGTGGGTAATGCGCTGTCTCAAAGACGGTCGTAAGCTTGATAATTCCTTTGGCAATGTCATCGATAAGATCGGAATACGCCTCCCAGATCGCAAAATATTGGGAGGTGGAAACAGCAGGTTCCGTAATAATGGTGAGCGGCAGTCGTGCCTTTCGAACAACGTCGTGTGGAGATATCCCCAATTGATGTAGTCCTGTCCAAAATCCAGCAGGGAATTTTATACGAGTAAGAGACATCCTATTTGCCCTCCTTTAGCTATCTGTACATTCACTTTATTTGGTTGTGATTGCGTTCTTCCTAACTGATGGGACAGATAGTATTCTACCTGTCTAAGGCCATCTTTTAACTAGCAAATGGCGACATTTTACTTGCCAACTACGTCGAATTAAACCTCTCTAATTATCAACAAGAAATTCGCCTATAAAACTTAGTTTCAGGATTTTATTTTATATTTTTTATATGCTAATGGTGTCATGTTCAATGAATGTCGAAATTTCTCAATAAAATAGCTTGTACTATTAAAACCAACTTGATAGGCAACTTCAGTAACATTGGTCTCCGGTTGCTGCAAAAGAATTAGACTTTTTTGGATACGATAATCCATAACGTAATTGAATGGGGTTGTTTTTAAAATTTGCTTGAAGTATCGACAGCATTCAGATCGACTCAACCCGCCAGCTCTCGCAATATCCTCTAACATGATCTTCTCAGCATAATGTTGGTGTATCCAACTTAGCATTTGCTTCATTCGTTCACTCTTTACTATTTCCGTCTGTACGTATTCTGGTTGAAAACCATTAAAGATTAAATTTTTCCATATTATCGTTAGTTGCATCGTTATATCCATTTCAAAATACTGCGGTTTTTGTTCTATCAACTGTTTGATTTTTAAAAGGGCGTCTACTATGTTTTCTCCCCAAGGCTCATTTCCATTTACAAAAACGTAAGGTAAATTAGTTGCTTGAATATAAGGAGTTACATAGGTTGGGTAAAGTTCTTGTGACAAAACGAAATGGGGGGATACATTTAAACAAATATAGACACAGCCCGATTGATTCCTTTCTTCTGCCAAGTGCAGGCATCCACTATTTATAAATAGCCCGTCTCCTTTTCCTACTATTATCTTCTCTTCATTTATTTGAAAGCTGGCTTCCCCTTTTACAATCAGAACAAACTGAATTTCCTCATGCCAATGGAGTGGGATATACCCATGTATATTTTGATTAATCGTGGTTTCATAGCATGCAATCGGTAAGTCAAGTGTACGATGTTGGGTCAGTTCTTTTAAACTTTGATTAACCATAAAATTTTTTATTTGCAAGTAACCACCTCAATATATTTATATTTTTTCATTCGATTTAAGTATTATTTGAACAATTTCTCACTTATTATAACAATATTATTATATTTAAGAAGGAGAATCGATCATGAATAAACCTACTAGAAGAACAGGATTATTCCTCGTAATTACAGGAGCGATATTTTGGGGTGTTGGTGGTACAGTTTCACAAAAGCTCTTTCAACAATACGCAATCGATGTAAATTGGCTCGTAACAACACGATTGCTCACAGCTGGTTTTTTACTTTTAACCGTTCAATTTTTTTGGAAAGATCGTTCTCAAATTTTGGGTGTATGGAAAAATAAAAGGGCAGCTGCTCAACTAATTATTTTCGGGTTACTAGGCATGCTGGCGGTTCAATACACATATATGGCATCCATTAAATATGGAAATGCTGCGGTTGCGACACTATTACAATACTTAGCACCTGTCATGATTATCATTTACCTAATTTTACGTAAACAAGCTGTTCTAACTCGACGAGATTTGTTAACTGTTTCGCTTGCTTTAAGTGGCTGCTTTTTCTTATTAACAAACGGTTCAATCTCTGGCCTATCAGTCCCGGCACCTGCAATCGTTTGGGGTGTATTATCTGGACTAGCATTAGCATTTTACACCTTATACGCAATTCCTCTCCTTGAGCAATACGATTCCCTTGTCATAGTTGGCTGGGCGATGTTGATCGGTGGTTTTGCATTAAGCTTTATTCATCCGCCTTGGCAAATGGACTTTTCAAGCTTACCAGTAGAAGCCTATTTATACATAGTATTCGTGATCCTATTCGGTACAATGATTGCATTCTGGTTTTATATAGAAAGTTTACAAAGTCTTTCACCTAAAGAAACAAGCCTTTTAGGTAGTATAGAACCTCTAGCTGCTGTTCTAACAACAGTCTTTTGGTTAAAAGAACCTTTCGGATTTTTTCAGTGGATCGGTACAGCCTGTATCATTGGGATGATATTCTTACTCGCTTTGAAAAAAAAGACTGCATCAAAGACAACGCAGCCTCAAAAATATAAAAGGTCTTATAGAATTAGCTGATTCTATAAGGCTTTTTAATGCCTTAATTTTTTTAAAAATCCAATTTTCTTTTTCCTCGTTTTCCCCTATGGACGACTATTACATTAATACAGGACCTCCCTTTTGTTTCTTTTACATAATTTCGTATTTAATTGGTACCCTACATTCTAAAGAGCTACTGAGGTTGGAATAATTATGAATAGATATGAAAATTTAGAAACTGTAAATAGTCTAGAAGGGCCTTGTCCAATATGTTAAATGGAAATATATTTATTCATTTTTTTATTATGTGACTATAGGTCTAATCATTAGGTGGCTAATTGTAAAGTTAATAAAGCTTCAAAATGGGTAATTTAGATTGATTTTAAATTGATGAGGTGAATACAGGTTGCCTGAGTTAGATATAAGAGAAACCAGTTTATACTATAATGTACAGGGCAGTGGGGGTCCGATCGTTTTTATTCACCCACCATTACTTACAAGTGCAAATTTTATTTATCAAGTAGAAGAGTTATCTAAGAAATATCAAATTATTACTTTTGATATCAGAGGACATGGCAGGAGCGGGTATTCGAAACAGTCTATTACATACTCCTTAATTGTTGAAGATATCCTCTTTCTTTTAGATGATTTAGGAATAGATAAGGCGTTTATTTGTGGGTATTCGACAGGAGGTTCTATCGTATTAGAATATTTGTTGAATCATTCTAGCAGAGCATTAGGCGGCATTATTATTAGCGGGATGTCAGAAGTGGACGATTTGATTTTAAAGCAGAGAATATCTTTAGCAGTAAAAATTGCCAAAACAAAAACAATGCCTTTTCTGTCGCTTGCCATTACGTGGGGGAATTCTGATAGTAGAAGCATTTTTAGGAAGATGTACAAAGAAGCATCCCATGGGTTTGCTGAGAATATCAAGCAATATTACCGTTATAGCTTACAATATAATTGTACTGCAAAACTTCAACGTATTGATTTACCTGTTTTACTTGTATATGGTATGAAAGATAAATCCTTTCATAAATATGCTCAAATCTTACATGAAAAGCTGCCTAATAACCAATTGTTGTACTTAGAAAACGAAAAACACCAAATCCCTACGAAAGCAGCAACAAAATTAAATGAAGTGATTAATAATTTTATTAAGAATTTATTTTAAAACATTTAACAATGCAGTTCCTTTTCATGAAAAGACGCTTTCCATATTTCAGAAAAGCGTCCGTAACAGAAGACTCGACTCTTCAAATTCACCTACATTGATATCGTTTTTGTTGCAACGGTTTGCTGAAATAGCTGATCATGCTCAACAATAACCATTGTGGGGTTAAATCTTTGAATTAGCTCCTCAATCTGCATGCGAGAATAAATATCAATAAAATTTAACGGTTCATCCCAAATATATACATGAGCTTTTTCACATAAACTTTTCGCGATAAGCAGCTTTTTCTTTTGGCCGCCGGAATATTGAGATATATCTTTCTCAAATTGTATCCGGTCAAAGTCCATCTTTCGTAGAATAGATTTAAATAACGTTTCATCAATCTCATGCATTTCAATAAAGTCCGATAACAGTCCCTTCAAATGAGAAGTATCTTGTTGGACATAGGAAATAATGAGACCTGAACCTAAATGGATTGTGCCTGTATGCTGTATGGGATATCCCTGAATTAGTTTTAGAATACTACTCTTTCCGCTTCCATTTTTTCCATCAAGTACAATTCGGTCACCATGTTTAACGTTAAAGCTAATTGGCTTATTCACTATATGGCCATCGTACATAACAGACACATCAGTCAAAACAACCCATTCATTTGCCTGAAATTCCAATGGTTCTAATTTTAATGACTCGGTTTTTTCGACATTTTTTAGCAACTTTGACTTTTCCTCAATCGCTTTTTGTTGCCTTGATTCAAGGTTCTTTGCTCTTTTCATCATCTTTGCCGCTTTATGCCCTACAAACCCCTTATCCAGCTTAGAACCCGAATTTGTTGTCCCGTTTTTAGATGCTTCCACTTGACTAGACCAACCAGCTGATCGCTTTGAAGATTGTTTTAATCTCCCAATGTCTTTTTGCAGACGCTGATTTGCTGCCTCTTCATGTTCTTGCTGTCTATCAAAATTTAACTTCCAAGAAGAATAGTTGCCACTTTGCACTTCAATATTTGCTCTATTTATAGATAAGATATGGTCAACGCATCCATCTAAAAATATTCTGTCATGTGAAATTAATATAAACCCTTTTTTCTTACGCAGATAATCAGAGACCACTTTCCGAGCATCAGTGTCTAGATGATTGGTTGGCTCATCAATTAATAAAAATTGACCCTCATTCAAAAATAGTGCAGCGAGCAGCACCTTTGTTTGTTCTCCATTTGATAATATTTTAAATGGCCGGTACATAACCTCAGCATCAACATTTAGATAGGATATTTCACGAAGAAATTCCCAATCTTCTGCTTGGGGACAAATTTCTTCAAAGATTTCATGTGTATACTTGTCTTTATCCGAAATTGGATAGGGGAAATAATTAAATTCTACCGAAGAAATAATATTCCCGCTGTACTCATATTTCCCTAATAATAAATTAAAAAATGTAGTCTTGCCTCGTCCATTCCTGCCGATAAATCCAAGTTTCCAATCTGTATCTATTTGAAAGTTTACACCTTCAAAAATATTGTCAAAACTACCTGGGTAAGAAAACGTTAAGTCTTGAACTTTTATCATTGACATAATCATTCCTCCTTTGTATATCAACACGTATTACGTTTATACAAAGTCGGTCCACCCATCTAATTAAATATCTCCGTATAAGTTTGATGGATAAAAACGACTTATACGGAGTATTACATGTGTAACAATCGTATCTGTACTCATTTTATTCTCTCCTTTACTTAGTAGAAATTAGGTAAAGATATGGATCTTATCTGTGTTAGAATCAAAAAAATCCTCCCATTTTTAATGGGAAGGATTAGACATACACTCAAATTTAATCATGCGTAAACTGATTTATAAAAATGAATAGACGAATCCTATATTTTAAAGTACGAACGTATTCGTGTTAAATAAAATATAGATTAGTTAATCATCGTTCATCCATCAGTCCTTTCACATTTATACTATAATAGTAACAATTTTTTTTATAAAATACAATTTTGTAATATATTCCTTTAACCTCCTGGCCATCTGCTTTGTAATATCCCCTCAAATTACTGCTTGTTGCTCTCTTGATAATTTGCATACAATTGACCGCAAGCAGCATCTATATCCATTCCAAATTGACTTCTAATCGTCACATTGAGCCCTGATGCTTTTAATTCTTTATAAAAATGAACAACACGGCTTTCGTCCACTTCAGCAAACCTGAAAGGGGAACGAACGGTACGGTTATATCTGATTAAATTGACATGATATAGACTCCCAGATTTATATCGGCCTTTTAAAAGACTCACTACCTTTTTAGCATGATTAATTGAATCATTTACACCAGGCAACATAATATAAGCGATGTAAACTTTTCTCGATGTTATTCGTATATGCTCATCTAAAGTATCCAACACATCTAATAAGGGATAACGAATATTAATTGGCATCAACTTACTTCGTTGCTCATTAAATGGGGAATGTAATGAAAACGTCAAGTTAACTTGCGGATAATTCTGAGTCATTTTTTTAATGCTGGGTATAATACCGATAGTTGAAATAGAGATTCTACGAGGGCTTAAAGCAAACAGCGTAGGATCGGTAAGTACGTCTAAGGCATCGAAAACCTGTACATTTGATAATGCTTCTCCCATCCCCATAAAAGAAATACTATCAATGGAATGACCTAGTAAGTGAAAATGAAGAATTTGGTCAGTCATTTCATCTGATGTCAAATTCCTTTTTAATCCAATGTCACCTGTTGCACAAAATTTACATCCAAAACTACATCCGCACTGAGAAGATATACAAAATGATTCCCACCCAGCTCTATATTTCATATTAACTGTTTCTATTTTTTCATCTCCCGAAATTCCAAACAAAACTTTCGTGACTTGCTCAGAATGCTGTTCCTTTAAAGGAACAACATCTAAAATAGTTTCCCCAAATTCTTTAACTAAAAGTTCTCTTAGCGATTTTGGAAGTACATTCATATCATTGAATTTATCTATTCTTTCTTTAAAAATAGCATTCAATAGTTGTTTCATTCTAAAATTTGGGCAATTACGTTCCCTTAAAAATTCTTCTATTCTTCTATATTTATTCTTTTGTCTTAATTGCATGTTTCTCACCTTCCATATGACTCTCTAATCATTTATGAGTAAATAGAAGGGAGTTTATCTATCCTTTAAGTTAAAGAAGAACACAAAAAGCACCGATCAAATTATCGGTGCTAGACATTAATAGCAAATTGTACACAAATAAATTAAGGCATTTATTTGTATTTTGTCATAGATGCAATGCTCCGATAACTGTTTTTTATATGGTTGTATAGCATAAAAAAGGACAGACTACTCCCTTTGTATGCTAATTCATTACCAATTTTTGCATTTTTCCCAAACAAAATTCTAAAAACAGTTAACATCGCTTGCACCTCCCTTTGTCAAATTTATTATTGAGTAATCTAACATAAAAGTAAGTATATGTAAAGTGGAAATCGAATGAATTGTTGTTCGTTCAATAAGAAATTAAAATTTAATCTAATTTTTTTACAAATAAAACTCTGTCTTGATTTGGTCCGTCATAGTCTATATTTATTGACAGATCATCAACCATTTTATCTCCATCTTCAATTTCAAAACCCATCCTCGTATGGTAGGCAATCGAACCTTTATTGACTGGTGACGTTACACAACGGACTATATTTCGATTATTTCGCTTTACCGCATTAAAAAATTTATTGTATAAATGTTTTCCAATATTATGCTTTCTGTATTCAGGATGAACTCCAACGAAATGAATATATGCCTCATTTGAATGAGTTTGAGAAAGGAATCCTATTAGAAAACCTACAAGTTTACCATCCTTTTCTGCAATGAAACTTGTTTGTGTAAAATGGTCGAAGAATAATTTCGGTAACTTATCAGACATATCCCTGCCTCCCCACCACTCATTGATTAGAGGTGAAATTATATAGTAATCTGAACCTTTAACTAAACGAATTTCCATATTAATCTCCCTTTTTGTGAAAATCTATTTAAACGAATATTAACTTTAAAGCAAATTTTTAGTATTCCCTATATGCTTTATTTTAATAAGAAAGCGCTATTCTTCCGCTTATTGAGTAAGCTAGCTTCTTAATGCTTCAGTTAAGGCATGAATTGCACTCATTACTTCTTTCGTATTTTCTTCACTGTTCATGTTGTTTCTCGCATGAAGAAGAACAGGTCTTACAGACTCTACCGAACGTCCAAATTCGTACATCCATTCATAGTGGGGAACCATCCAAGTATGAAAATGATGGGTTGTATCTTCATTGTAAAAATAATAAACGTATTCGATATCTAGAATCTCTCTTTGAAACTTTCTAATCTTTGAAAGAATGTTTATATAGTCATATCTTTCTTCTTCTGTTAGTTCATCCAAACATTTTATATGACGTTTTGAGGCTACAATTATTAACCCCCTTATTGGATATGCAACATCCTGATGTGCATGAAAATATTCGGTTTCAACCACTACACCGCCTTCTGGCTCAATAAGTCCACTTGTCAACGCACAACTTAAACATTCAACTTCTACTGTTTTTCCATCAGATAATGTAATTTTTCTCAATGACGTTTCCCCCAAATATCATATTAATGTTATTCAATCATCCTACCCGTTTAAAGTGAAATCTATCATAAACATCCCCTAGCATTACATAGGCAATTACACATACAAAAAGAAAAATTAAGACACATTTATTATTCATCACTCACCAGCATTGTATAGATTTCAATTATATTTCCATCCAGATTGTATAGTGATAATAAAGTTGTTTAATTTCACTCTATGATTTTTTTAGGGAATAAAGGTGTTTAATTTTCGGCGAACGAATCTTTAACAATTGCCCTCATAAATGAATTTATATTTATCCTTTAATATGTTCAATGTATCATTCAGAAAAGTGGTTTTATTTAATGAATCATTTATGCCATCTTCTACACGATCAAAACGAAATGCACGTATAATGGCAAATAACGAAGGGATTGATTGCATTTCTAATTCATTAAATGTTCTCTCCTCGGTATAATTTTTAATAAATTGTTCAAATCTCATTGAAGATTTTTTCTCACCTATGTACTTAACATGCCAGCTTAAATAGATTCCTACAGCTATACATTCGTTGATTAACACTTCATCACCAGCCAAATTAAAATCAAAGATTCCAACAATATGTTCTTTTTCATTAAACACCATATTGTAGTGACAAAAATCTCCTTGCGTCGCTGCTTTTGGCAAATAAGGCCACATTTTTTCTAACTTACTTCGATGCTGCATGTACAGAGTTTTAATTTCAGCCATTTGAATTTCTTTAGAAAATGCTTTTTCAAAATCCAAAAAGCTTATTTCATTTTCATCATAATCCCCAATGTTATCTGTTTTATTTCCACCGAACATAGACCAAGATGTCGCTTGATTTAATTTGTAAGCATGTTCTAGTGAAAAACGATGCATTTTTCCTAAGGCTTTGCCGATTTCATTAATATGTTGATCTGTTACATGTTCAAGTGTTATCCCTGGTAATTTAAATTCCAATGTATAGATTATTTCTTCATGCTCAACTGCATAAGTTGAATTTATTGTTTTAATATAAGTAGAGACTGGTAGGATAGACTTTAGTTCATTAGCAAATTCACATATTCGATTTACTTTCTCACATATATTATTTTCACCTTTTAAGATATAGACATT
The DNA here is from genome assembly GCF_032154635.1 of Cytobacillus sp. GTDB lineage: Bacteria > Bacillota > Bacilli > Bacillales > Cytobacillaceae > Cytobacillus. The sequence continues at coordinate 11,111 of NZ_JALDXW010000059.1, forward strand.
ACCGTCAGTACCAACAATTTCGGCTAATTTATTATCCGAATCTCTCACTACATTTAATCTATTCACATCAATATCCCAAAAGGATTTTAATAAATTCCTAATTGGAAAGGTAGCTTCTTTCATTTGTAACCTCCTTAATTTTTCAATCCTTTTCTTAAAGTAAGAGTATCGAAAATATTCTTTCATTCAGTATACTCAACAACATTAAAAGATGGTATAAAAAACCAATTTTATACCATCTTTTTAATCAACTATTAAATTTATTAATCATATCTTCCACCTTAAACAGAAACAAGAATAATACTTGTGTTTCCACATCCATTTGGAATTAATTACACGATGAATGTCTTCTATACAATTAAACAATAATAAGGCAGACAAGATGCGTTATTCAGTGCAACTCGTCTGCTTTTTACATCGATTCAACGTATAGAAGAACAAAAGGAGGTATATGGATGTCTGTATATATCACACCAATTATGACCGCCTTCATTATGTTTGGTGTATTAGGTTTTCTGCTTGTTATCCCTTGGCTGGTATATAGCTATAGAAAGTATGGCTATTTTAGTTTTTGGGCTTCCGTTGTTGTTTACTCATTTATTTTCTATATGTTATCAGCACTATTTTTAGTTCTCTTGCCGCTACCGTCAACTAGGAATACTTGCGCTTTTCAATCACCAAATACGATTTATTATTCATTAAAACCATTCACCTTTATACGAGATACTTTAAAAAGCGGTTCAATTATTTGGTCACAACCGCGGTCATATATTCAGATATTCAATCAAAGTGCTTTTTGGCAGGCGGCATTTAATTTTCTGTTATTGCTTCCTTTTGGAGTATATTTGAGATACTTTTTCCCAAAAAAACGATATTGGAAAAGGGCATTAGCTTTAGGATTTGCCCTGTCCCTCTTTTACGAACTAACACAAGTTACTGGAATTTACGGAATTTACACATGCCCCTATCGTTTATTTGATGTTGACGATCTAATGTTAAATAGCACAGGCGCGCTCTTTGGTTTCCTTGTAGCGCCAGTCATACTGGCTTTATTTCCTTCTCAGGAAAAATTATTGGCGAAAGCAGAAAAAATGCAGAAGAGCCATCTCGTACCGCCGCTGTCGCAATTACTTGCTGTACTTATAGATTATTATTTCATTAAATTGACGTTTACTTTCACAGTCGGACTGCTAACCTCAAGTGGATTCATAGAAATGGTGTATACAACAGCGGGCTTTATGGTGGTGTATTTTGTTTTCCCCCTTCTATGGGGAGGAAAAACTATCGGAACTAGCATGATGCGATTTAAACTTTCAAATTTGGAAGGAGATGCCCCTTCATGGCAAACCTTGTTAAAAAGAACCGTTGCCTTATATTTACCTTGGTTGGCATCTATGTTATTCCCACTTCTCACTCACATTAAATTAGACATGGAATCTCACTATTACGCTATTCATGTGTGGGTAACGGTGGCCATCTTCACGTTTGTTAGCATCATGTGGCTGACTTTATCCATTCATGCCGTTTCCGTCATGTTTAAAAAAGGGAAACGTACCTTCTACTTTGACTATGCTGCAGAAATTCTCCCAAGAAAAAAGGAAGCAAATTCTTAAAACAGGATTTGCTTCCTTTTTTATCTACCTCTTTTAGAGCAAATGGAGTAATAAATGTAACATTCTATCAATCTTTCTCTACATTTTTTTGTTTAAGTAGAAAAAAAACAGTACTCCATCTTCTGTATTCACTACACCATATTCCGCATCATGCAGCTCTAATATGTTCTTTGAAATAGCAAGCCCCAATCCTGTTCCGCCTTTCGAACGCTGACGAGATGTATCTCCACGATAAAATCGATCCCAAATTTTCTCTAAATGTTCCTCAGATATATGCGTCCCTTCATTTTCCACACATACTTTTACACGATCATTTTCTTCTATCGCAGAAATCAGAATACCTTTATGTTCTGGTGTGTAACGAATGGCGTTGGTAATAAAATTTGTGAGAACTTGTTCAATACGGTGTTGATTGGCAACAACGATACTATTTGTTAGCTGCTTATGCACATGTATGTTCTTATTAGTTATGTCTATAGCTAATTGCTCACATATATACTCTATGACCTGGTCAATATAGAAGACTTCCATTTTCATTTTGTACGTTCCAGACTCAAACTTTGCTAATTCGAGCATATCAACTATGAGCCTATCCATTTTATCTACTTCTTTCGTCATTGCCTTAAAATAATAATCCTTTTTATGACTGGCAACACCATCCTCTAGAATGGAAATGCAGCTCTTCATAATACTTAAAGGCGTTTTTAATTCATGTGATACACCTGAAATAAATTCTTTACGTGTATTTTCTAATTGTTTTTCTTTCTCTATATCTTGTTGCAGCTGATTAATATATGAATGCAAAGTGTTGGAAAGTGTATTAATATTGTGAGATAACGTACCAATTTCATCTTTTGATGTAATCGGTATGGTCTCTGAAAAATCCAAGTTTGCAATCTTGTTTGTCGTATCATTTATTGTCAGTAATGGTTTTGCGATCTTTTTTGAATAATAAAATGATGCCAGAACAACAAGAAGCAGAACAAATACAATTAAGTATATATAATAATCTCCTACCATTTGTACTGCTTCATCAACTGGTTGTAATGATGTCATAGCAAAAATATAAGTTGTTTTACCAGTTGTATCTTTTATGGGGCTAATAAATATTTTGTAATTAATATTATTTTCCTCATAGTCCATTATTTCAGCATCGGCATTATGATTTCCACTAAACAGCAGGTTTGATTGAAACTGTTTTATTCTTTCGACAAACACACGATTTGTATATATGTTTGAACTTAGCGTCCCCTCTGGTAATTGTAATTCTTTTATTTCTCCTGATAAATATATATTCAATTTCTTCAGTTCTTCTGCTGTTAAAGTATTACTTGTATCCTTTAAACCTTCTGCCCCTTTCTCTTCAAAGTTTTTTCTCCATCTATCTATTGAAGATTGATCGCTGCCTTCTAAAGAAGGTTCTGTTTCCGTTCTTTTGCCATATAGATTTTCTGATAACCGTTTATTCTCTAATAGAAAATTCCCGTTTTCTGCCGTTATCAAAACAGGAACGACCGTATCATCTTTAATTATCCCATCAATCATAATACGATTTCCCTGTTCTAAATTAAACTTCTCCCTTTCTATATCTTCTAAACCAATGAAGCTATACAAAGGGATGTTCATTACACGATCAAAGAAAGCCTCGTTTGTGGACTTAGCTACATGAACTTTTACAGAAAAATCATTAGCATATCTAATATTTCCTACACTATCTAGTGTTGTAATCCACGTCGTATTTTCTTGGTAAAAATCCTGTTGAAGTTTTTGAATTGCTGGTACATCTTCTCCTGCCTTTACATACTCTTTCTTAAAAGATTGAATACCAGCTTCAATTTCATTAACCTTTTGGTTTGCATAATATTGTTTAAAAAATATGGTTTGTCCAATATAAATAATCGCCAAAATGAGCATGCATAATAATGTTGTCAGCATAAATAATTTTGATACAATTCCTATTTTCATGCTTTGCCCTCAAATTTATAACCAGCTCGAATAACAGTTACAATACAATTTGCTTTTTCACCTAATTTATGACGTAAATTTCGGATATGACTATTGACTGTACGATCATCACCAGCAAATTCATACCCCCAAATTTTAGTTATCAGTTTTTCTCTCGTAATAATTATCCCTTGATTTTGCATTAAATAGGTTAATATTTCAAATTCGGTATATGTCAAATTAATATTCTCTCCTTTTACCGTCACGGTACGTGAAGGGAAATGGACATGGATATCGTTATGAATGATGGTATCTTCATTAGATAACTGACCTGCAGAAGCATATCGACTATTAATTAATCTTTTTACCCTTGCCAATAAAATTGGCGGACTGTACGGTTTTGTCACATAATCATCAGCGCCTAATTCAAAACCAAGTAACGTATCATCTTCATCCGCACGGGCTGTTAACATAATAATAGACACATTAGATGATTTGCGAATTCGTCTGCAAACAGACCATCCATCTAACTCTGGCAACATAATGTCCAAAATAATTAAATGTACTTCATGTTCTTCAAATTTAGCTAAAGCTTCATGTCCGTTTACTGCTTCCAATACTTCATATCCTTCATTCAATAAATAATCTTTAACGATTTCACGTAAAATATCTTCATCTTCTACAATTAATATCGTTTTTTTCATATTTCTCCCTCACATGATCTAAATGGTTCGTACCAATGAAAGAATATCATAGCGATGTAAAGATGAGATAAAGAAAGCTAACTTAGTACCATTTATTATTATTTATGATGTTCTCCGCTCGTTCGCTAGACAAAAGAAATCAGTTAAACAAGATTCCTAAAGAGACTTATTTGCCAAAGGCAACCAGCCGCTCAAAAGTGCACCACCGTCTGAAAGATTCCCTGCGGCAAGTTCACCTCCGTGTTGCGTAATGACTCTTTTTGAAATAGTTAATCCGAGCCCGGCTCCCCCAGTTGAACGATTTCTCGATGCTTCCCCTCGGTATAATGGTTCAAAAACACGTTGAAGCTCCTCTGATGAGAAACCCTCGCCTGTATCTTTAATAGTAAAGAACACATTGGTGCCGTTTTTATAGCATTCTACAAATATCTTCCCATGGGGAGGTGTAAACTTGACCGCATTATCCAATAAATTGTTCATGGCTCGCTCCAATAAGTGCGAATCGCCAATGACTGCACATGGTTCACCAAATTGTTTCACGATGATAGATATGAATTTTTGATGAGCTAGCGGACGAACGCTGTCAATCGACTTCTGTAAAACATATGAAAGGTCAACCGTATTTTCTTTGAATTCCCTCTCCATCATTTCGGTCTTTGTAAATGTGAAAAGGTCCTCTACAAGTCGATCCAATTGTGCAGACTTTTCCTTACAAACCTGCAGATACTTTTCTTGCTTTTCAGGTGAATCTGCAATGCCTTGCTCCAAACCGTCCAGATAACCGCGTAAGGCGAATAGTGGCGTTCGTAAATCATGTGCGATAGCAGCAATCACAAATCTCCGTTCCTCTTCCCATTCTACCTGTTTCTGAAAAGACTCATTTAGACCGTGTACCATAACATTAAATCCTTCCTGGACTTCAGTAATTTCTGAAATCCGCGATGAAGGTAACAGGATATCCAAATCTCCTTCTGCAATCTGCCGAGCGCTTAGACTCATTTTTTCCAAAGGAATGAGAATATATCTTCGAATGGCATAGGCAACAAGCAAAAATGCAAATAGCAGACCAGCAACTACAGCCATTATTTGAGTCATTCTTGAATGGGCTTGAACTCCAAGATTAAGCGATTTTGTTTCAAGAAAATGCGCGCCTACATAAAATAGCCATGGGAAAAGCAAGATAATCAATAAGCAGAGAATGGTGAACTTACGAATGCGAATGGTTTTCATCTTATTCTCCTTTGAAACGATAGCCGATGCCCCAAACATTAACTATAAATTGCGGATCATTCGGATCTGCCTCAATTTTCTCCCGAAGTCGGCTCAGATGAACACGAATCGTATGCTTGTCTCCAATGCCTTCCCAAAATTTTCCAAGTAATTGGTCGTATGAAAAGACATATTTGGGATGTTCCGCGAACAATTGCAGCAAATCATACTCTCTCGGTGTGAGTGAGATAGGCTGCCCTTCTACAAACACTTCTCTTGTCGACAAATCCAGCGAGAGACGTCCATAATCCAAGACCTTCCTCTTAAATTCTTGCTGAGAATTGGAGCGCCGCAATACAGCCTTCACTCTTGCAACGATCTCACCCGGTGAAGCGGTTTTGACTATATAATCGTCTCCACCAAGTGCCAGGCCGCGAATCTTGTCTACATCCTCACTTAAAGCACTCAAAAAAAGGATCGGTACGTTGCTTTTCATGCGAATCTGCCGGCATAATTCAAATCCATTTTGTCCCGGCATCATAATATCAAGGATAATGCAATGAATGGTACTCTGCTTTAACACGGCTAGTGCCTGTGAAGTGTCATAAGCAGTTTTCACATCAAACCCTTCATGTTCTAAGAAATCCCTCAATAGCTCGACAATACTTTTATCATCGTCAACAACTAGAATCGTATGTACTTCCTTCACGAAAATCCGCCTTTCTCAAATGACACGCTCTAGAAACGAACCTACCCATTCATATTTGATTTTAGTTTATCATTTTTTCAATAAAGATAACGTTTTATGATGGATTGTGATTATTTTGTGATTGTTTTATCCCCTCGTTTGAGACATTCAAAGGTTATTCTGACATTGTTGAATGATCAGCATTTATGTGCAATGTTTCCAATTCACAATTTAATTACTTTAAGGGAGGTTTTACGTATGGGGTTAGAAAATCAAAGTTTCTCATTTTTTCCATTTGGTGCATTGTTTTG
>NZ_JALDXW010000020.1:0-83816 GCF_032154635.1 Cytobacillus sp.
CTACCTTGACAGGGTAGGGGTCGGGGGTTCAAATCCCTCTCAGATCATTCCTTAAAGCGCATTCCAAAATTTGGAATGCGCTTCTTTTATTTTTCCATTTTTTTACTCCTAGTGCAAAAATTCCACAAATAATATATTGGGACCATGTGAAAAATAAAATGACAGAGGAGACCTAGAAGGAGAGTTAGGATACATGAGAGGTTACGTTCTTTCATTATGGAGCTTAATTGACCCCATTTACTATCACTGCACACGCCTTTCGTACCTACCAAGTGAAGGCAGTATATTGAGAGTCAGACTGACAAAATATAAAGGGCGGTGTATTGTTCTATCAGATGGAACACTTATCAATAAAAATGATCTGTTAGTGAAAATTCATCTTCACAATGTCAGATTACTGAAGGAAATAAAAGATATAAATAGTGATTTGAAAAAAGCAAAAGTAATTTATCGCTACGTTCAAAAGTCATTGCCTGCCGTTGAAACCTACATTAGGAACTATTGCAATTCTAACGAGATAAAAGGAATTATAGGTATTACTCATATTAATAAGGGCTGTGAAAGGCTTGGTTTTGAGGTAGTTGATATCATTCACCCGGTTTACAAATGGTTTAAACGCCTTGCCTTTTTGTCAATAGGAGTTCTCTCTACTAAAGATACTTCTATTTGGAATATTCTTAAGCAACAAAATCCATATTATTTATTTATGTCCACAAGTAAATTATCAAATATGTATGGGCATCTGAATGTAAAAAAGGAAAAGCTGTAAATAGGAGCCTTTCCTTATATTGCTGTAACGCCTTTATGAACATCTACTAGCAATGATAACTCATGAAAGGTAATCTCAGGCCGACTTCCTACACGGATGTTTATACCTGTTTGCCCTAGCCCTTCACTTATATAAAACGGTTTTCCGTTTCGCATATGAAATCCTTTTATAATATTCATCCTTGCAAGTTTGCCCATTTTTGCAAGATGATAAGCTTTCGGATAACAGATCTGCCCTCCATGAAAGTGTCCAGCAAGTAAATAGTCAAAATGATATTTTTCCATGTGCAAAACAACAGTAGGATCATGGGTTAACACTAAGGTTGTTCCTTGTTTAATTCCTTTAAACGAATCCTCTAGGTTGCTGCGTTTTGTACTAAAATCATCAATTCCTATAATATGAACCGGTTCGCCATGAAAAATAATCATCTCATTTTCATTCCTCAAAACCTTGCAGTTATATTGTTCAAGCATTTTTATTAATGCATGTAAATGATGATCGCGTAAAACATAATCATGGTTCCCTAACACAGCAAAGATGCCATGCTTTGCATTTAATTGGTTCAAAATTTTGAGGTAGGGGGCAAGCTTAGGAATAGTACGTTTACGGTCGAGAAAATCTCCAGTGAGTGCAATGATATCAATAGGTTCATCTTTTAATTGTTCAAACAGCTCTTCAGGGGAAATAGATATATTTTCAAGATGCAGATCGGATAGTTGAAGGATCTTTAACTTAGGGCAGTGACCATTGGGCTCTTCTTTATTGACTTTAATCTTATTAATCACAATTTTCTTTGTGTTATTATAGGCTGATTTTATCAAGTAAAGAAAAAATATGATTAATAATGAAAATAACAATAATTTCAAATTTAAATCACTCCTTCGTTAACACAAATTATACATGAAAAAACTAAGTATTTTACAAGTAATAGCTGGTAAAGGTCCCATGTCAGCATATTCCATTAAATCAAGTCTGGAGAAAAAAACCGAAGAGAGGTGCAGGATGAAAAGGTCAAAGATTGTATTATTTTTACCTTTTTTGCAAATACCGTCTGGACACCATCAAGCGGCAAATGCATTAATTGATGGAATTCAAAGTATTCATTCTCATATTCGGTGTGAAAAAGTTGATATTCTTTCTTACAGCTATGGAAGAGTAGAATTCTTCATATCGAAAATATACTTAAAATGGATACGAATATTTCCAAGCTTTTATAATCTTATTTATCAAACCTCAGTCTATAAAAATATCGAGCATAATAAACGTTTTTGGGTATATGAAATGTTGTTTATCCCTTTTATAAAAAAATTAATAAAAGAAAAGCAACCAGATCTCATTGTTTGTACTCACTCCTTACCTGCATACATGTTAAATTACTTAAAAGGAAAATCAGAAGTTAGTATTCCGGTAATCAATGTGTATACAGATTATTTTATACACCGATTTTGGGGGATAGAGCACATTGATTATCATTTTGTACCCTCACTTCAAATGAAAAAGTTCTTGAATGAAAAAGGAATTAGTGACGAACGGATTATCATTACAGGAATCCCGATTCATTCAAAAATTAAGAAACAAAGAGAAAAAACAGGGTCCAGAACTCCATCTATGCCTTCAGTTTTAATTTCTGCAGGGAACCTAGGAGTAGGAGGAATCGAGAAATTAATTCTAAATATTGCGGAGGGGAAGTCTGACCACCGTATACAATATTATGTTTTATGCGGAAAAAATATAAATTTATACGAAAAGCTTGCAGGTATGCAAAAGAATCATATTGTTCCGTTCCCGTACATTAGCTGCAGAGAGAAAATGAACGAACTTTATGAAAAAGCAGATGCCATTTTAACAAAGCCTGGCGGAGTTACAGTTAGCGAAAGTATTTTTAAGAGAAAACCGATTTTTATCTATGATGCTTTACCTGGACAAGAAGAAATCAATCTGAAGAAATTAAAAGATTTAGGGTTGGTTTTTCCCCTTGATAAGCAGGATATTCCCGGACAATTATATTCCATACTACAGAATTTTGATGAAAGGGATACATATCAAAATCAAGTAGCCAAATATCACTCATTTATTAATGACAAAGAACCTTCTGAAATAATAGCGGAAATTATTAAGTGAGAGGAGAATGAAATGAAAAGGTGTCTATTTAAATAGGCACCTTTTGTAAATTAGACAACTTAATTAAATTTGGAATTCTGTAAAAACCAGATTTTATATATCAAAAGAATGAAGAGAAGAAATAAAAGGTAAATAAATATCGCCAGTAAAAGATGAAGAAGGGATGAGAACATTTGATTTCCACAATAAGAAATAATAAACATAGGTGGCACTTGTCCGATTGCTGTTGCAGTGGTAAAAGTACGAAAGGAAATGTTTATAACACCTGAATAGGAATTAACGATGAATGGAGGAATAATGGGTACCATCCTGACAAAAAGGATGGCAATAAATGAATTTTTTTCAAGCATCATTTGAAATCTTTGGACTCCCAAAAATCGTTTCGAATAATTAATAAAAAAGTTCCAAAAATAATAGCGGGAGAAAAGAAAGTAAATAATGGCGGCTGAAACTCCCCCAAACCAATTAATTAGCAATCCAATTAACACACCATATTTTGCTCCCATTACTCCTGCAAATAAAGTGAAAGGAATTGGAGGGATAGCTGCGAATACTAATGAAAGGAAAAACATAGCAGGAAGGTCACTAGGTTCACTTCTCTGTATCCAGGTAAATATCGAATCTTTATAAATAAGACCTATAACTAAGATAATTATGTAGGCTATTACAACCCACCATTTTTTCATCATAAGTCACTCCGGCTCTTTAGTGTAGGTGAGTATTTACATATTTTTGCCAGAAAAACTGAATTGATTCCAAGTAAATATTGTTAACGAGCTTTTTTGTGAAAGAAGTGAAAAAAGCCAGATTTTCAAAAAAAAGAAGAATCTGGCATGTGACTATTCGGTACTTGTATAAATGGGAGTGAACTTAATATTCTATTTCATCATAATCCTTAGGTTGAGGAACTGGCTGACCATTTTCTCTTTTTGAAATATCATTACTAGTTTGTAACTCATCTTGCATTTGTTCAGTAGACTTTTCATTTCACTTGTCTTTTTTATTCATAGTGTCAATCTCCCTTCAGGTGGTATTATATAATTATTATGGCCATTCTTAACATCTTCTACCCATCTGATAAAGCAGGGCACTATAAAATGAAATTTATCCTTTACTAGTACTTTTTTATTTATAATGTAAGAATGAAAATCGATATTAATTAGGGGGATCTTATGCAAATTCGACGACTAAATGATAATGAACAGCTGCCAATGGATTTATTGTTAACAGCTGATCCTTCTCATAAATTGGTGAAGGAGTATGTAAAACGTGGAGAATGTTATGTTTTAGATCATAAAAACGAAATTATTGGAGTTTATGTTTTACTGCCTACCAGACCAGAAACTGTAGAACTAGTAAATATTGCTGTGAAAGAGGACAGACAAGGAGAAGGCATAGGTAAGAGATTGATAGAAGATGCATTACATCGATCAAAGGAAAAAGGATATAAGACGATTGAAATAGGAACAGGGAATTCAAGTGTAGGGCAATTGGCTCTTTATCAAAAATGCGGATTTAGAATGATCGGTGTTGATATAGATTTCTTTATAAGACATTACGAGGAAGATATTTTTGAAAATGGAATATGGTGCAGGGATATGATCCGATTGGCTCAGGACTTGGATTAAGATTCGAGATTCTATGAAAGTGGGGAGATGTATGGAAAAAAGGATTTATTTAGTTAGACATTGCCAAGCAGAAGGACAGCCACCTGAATCACAATTGACTGTAGAGGGGATAAAGCAAGCAGAAGAGTTAGCTACTTTTCTCAGTCTTTTTAAAGTTGACAGAATCATCTCAAGTCCTTATTTGCGAGCTGTCGAAACCATTAAGCCTTTTTCACAGAAAACAATGATTGAAATTGAGACGGATGAACGACTAGCAGAACGTTTACTTAGTGTTAGTTCGATGCCTGATTGGTTCGAAAAACTTAAGATGACATTCAGTGATATGGAATTAAAGTATGAAGGCGGAGAATCTAGTAAAGAAGCGATGGATCGCATCGTACAGGTAGTAAATGAATGGATCGGAAGCGATGCACAAAGTTCTGTAATCGTCACACATGGGAATCTCATGGCATTACTATTAAACTTCTACAATCAGACGTTTGGCTTTGATGAATGGCAGCAATTAAGTAATCCAGATGTGTTTCGTTTGTATTTTAAAAATAATGAAGTACATTTTGACCGAATATGGGAAAAAAATTATTAAATGAAGAGGTTACATATAAGTTAGAAATGAGCTCCCTAATTCTTCTCAAATAAACCGAATGCTCCTCGTGTTCGGACACTAAAGCTTCACAACCGTCAAAGAATTTTGAAGTGGAATCAAATTCGGAAGCTCAAGAAGCTTCCGAATTTGTCTTCACCCATTTTCTTGGCGATTCACTACTTTTCAAGCCCCTCACCAGTTAAGATATTCCTCTTTATTAATAAATTTAATATGGTTCAGCTTCGTGTCCTTTTTCAATGGCCTTCTCAGGTGCTTGATCCCCATTTCTGTTTCCAAGAGGCTTCTGATTGGAGCCCTCTTTGGATGCTTTTGCTAATCCTTCTCTTAGTCTCTTGCCATATTCATTGTCTGCTTCTTCAGCAAGTGCAATCATTTTCTCTTGAATTCGCTGATCGCATGTTGAAAGGTCTGTAATAAGGTTTGTTAATAGCTCATCCTTTTCCCATTGTTCAAATCTGCGATACGTTTCACCAGCTTGCTTCGTATTGCTTTGCCTATCGATGGATTGGCGGACAAGCCTTCCCTCAATATGTGGCGTGTACTCCTTTCCAACTTGCTCTGCTTCCTCTAATCCGCCTAAAATGGATGGCTCATAATTAATATGCGGGTTTTGACCAGGGGCGCGATCCACTTTATATTGCATTTGACCGCCGCTTTGATTGGTTGCTACGCGTTTTTTTGGTGCATTAATTGGCAGCTGTAAATAATTGGCTCCCACACGATGGCGCTGAGTGTCGGAATAGGAGAAGGTTCGACCTTGAAGCATTTTATCATCTGAAAAATCTAGCCCGTCCACAAGCACGCCCGTTCCAAATGCAGCTTGCTCTACCTCTGTAAAATAGTCCTCTGGATTGCGATTTAAGATCATTTTTCCTACTGGAAGCCATGGGAACTGATCCTCTGGCCAAAGCTTTGTATCATCGAGTGGATCAAAATCCAATTCTGGGTGCTCATCGTCACTCATAATTTGAACAAGAAGCTCCCACTCAGGGTAATCCCCACGCTCAATCGCTTCATATAGATCCTGTGTTGCATGATTGAAGTTTGTTGCTTGAATTTCGCTTGCTTCCTTCATTGTTAGGTTTTTGATTCCTTGTTTTGGTTCCCAATGATATTTAACAAGGACTGCAACTCCATCACTGTTTACCCATTTATATGTGTTTACCCCTGAGCCCTGCATCATCCGGTAGTTGGCTGGAATTCCCCATGGAGAATAGACAAATGTCACCATATGGAACGTTTCAGGGGAGCTCGCACAAAAGTCAAAAAAGCGCTGACTGTCTTGAATATTGGTTATTGGATCAGGCTTAAAGGCATGAATCATATCAGGAAACTTAATGGCATCCCGGATAAAGAAAATTTTTAAGTTATTCCCAACAAGATCCCAGTTTCCGTCTTCTGTATAAAATTTAACCGCAAATCCACGTGGGTCACGAAGAGTTTCAGGTGAATGTCCGCCATGGATAACTGAAGAGAATCGCACGAACACAGGGGTTCGTTTTCCTTTTTCCTGGAATAATTTCGCACGTGTATATTTAGAAACGGGTTCATCACCAGCTGTTCCATATGCTTCGAAATAACCATGCGCTCCAGCACCGCGGGCATGAACGACACGTTCAGGAATACGTTCTCGGTCAAAGTGGCTGATTTTCTCAATGAAATCGTAATTTTCTAATGTAGCCGGTCCTCGATTTCCAACGGTCCTTATATTTTGGTTATTTGTAACTGGGTGACCTTGCCTGTTCGTTAACGTATTTTCGTTTTCTACATTCGTTTCATGACTGCTTTGTTCATTTGTCATCTACCTATCTCCTTTGGTGGTAATAAACATACGTGTACTAGTATTTTTCAACTACATAGGCTATTTTCCCCAGTAACGATAAAAAAATCCTCTTTTAGCTACAAATGTTTCGTTGACAATATACCTGTAAGGGTATAATATAACGATATAAGATCCATACTAATTCTGCACGATAAGTAATAGGAAAATGAACGATTAAGTGATAGAAAGAGGTTATTACATGGAGTATAATGATCAAATTAAAAATAGAGTGAAGCGAATGGAAGGGCAGCTAAGAGGAATTTTAAAAATGATGGAAGACAAAAAAGACTGTAAAGAAGTGATTACCCAATTGTCAGCGGTTCGTTCAGCCGTCGATCGAACAGTAGGAGTCATTGTCAGTTCTAATCTAGTGGAATGTGTTCTTGAGGCAGAAAGAAATGGAGAAAAAACAGATGAATTGATTAAAGAAGCAGTTAACCTGCTTGTGAAAAGCAGGTAATAAAGAAGAAGGAAACTTCTTTTTTTAGATATTTATATACCTATAGGGGTAATGGGAGGGGATGCAAATGGAATATTTAAAGTATATTATTTTCGTGCTTGTCATTCTTTTAATTATATCACGGATGCTACCGACTAAAGGTGTAAGACAAATTAGTACATTAGAATTGAAAAAAGAATTAACTAATAAAAATAAACAATTTATTGATGTAAGAACACCTGGAGAATTTCATTCGCGCAATATCCGTGGATTTAACAATATTCCTCTTCAACAATTAGCTCAAAAAGCAAATGAGCTATCAAAGGATAAAGAGGTAATTGTTATCTGTCAAAGTGGCATGAGAAGCAACAAAGCTAGCAAATTATTAAAAACATTAGGATTTAAAAATGTAACGAATGTCAAAGGCGGCATGAACGCATGGTCGTAACTAAGAAGAGGAGGAAATGAATAATGAAATCAATTACTGCGAAAGAAGTAGAAACACGATTAAATGAAGGAAAAGAACTCGATATTATCGATGTTCGAGAAACGGAGGAAGTTGCAGAGGGAAAGATTCCAGGAGCGGTTAATATTCCACTAGGTTTAGTTGAATTTCGTATGCATGAGTTAGAGAAGACAAAGGAGTATATAATCGTTTGTCGATCTGGTGGAAGAAGTGGGAGAGCAGCACAATTACTTGATAGCCATGGCTTTCAAGTCATTAATATGACTGGTGGTATGCTTTCATGGGAAGGGAAAATTGAATAATAATTAATATAAAATAGTACCTAAGTGGGTATGTATTTGGAGGAGAAGGTATGAAACAGAAGATGATCATCGTAGGCGGGGTTGCTGGGGGAGCAACGGCTGCTGCAAAGTTAAGAAGAATTAGCGAAGATGTAGAAATTGTTCTCATTGAACGAGGCGAATATATCTCTTTTGCCAATTGTGGTTTGCCTTATTATATTGGTGAAACGATTAAAGAAAGAGGAAAGTTATTAGTACAAACGGTTAAAGGGATGTCTGAACGCTTTAATATGGATATTCGCCATTTAAGTGAAGTTATAGAGATAGATTCAGAAAACAAAAAAGTTACTATAAAAAATTTACAAACAGATGAACTATATCATGAAACATACGACAAGCTTTTACTTTCGCCTGGTGCAAAACCAATTGTTCCGCCAATCCCTGGATTAGAAGAAAATAAAACATTATTTACGCTAAGAAATATCCCGGATACTGACAAAATCAAAAACTATGTTGATAACCAAAATCCTAAGAATGCTGTAGTGATCGGGGGAGGATTCATAGGAATAGAAATGGCTGAAAACCTCGCGGCAAGAGGGATAGAAGTAACAATTATCGAGATGGCTAATCAAATTATGGCACCGATTGATTTTGAAATGGCTAGTATTTTGCAAAAACATTTAATGGATAAAGGTGTGAAGCTAATTTTAGAAAATGGTGTCCAGTCATTTGCTGACAAAGGCAGGAAGGTTATCTTGTCAGACGGAATGGAACTAGAAACAGATATGACGATTTTGTCTATTGGTGTAAAGCCGGAAAATGAATTAGCAAAGTCGGCTGAGCTTGCGATAGGTGAAGGTGGTGGAATCATCGTCAATGAATATCTTCAAACCTCAAATGAGGATATTTATGCTGTTGGTGATGCCGTAGAGGTAGTCGATTACATTAGCGGCATAAAGGCGGTGATTCCGCTTGCTGGCCCAGCTAATCGCCAAGGACGGATTGCCGCAAATAATATGATGGGCAAAAAAGAAACATATCAAGGTACTCTTGGCACTTCCATTGCGAAGGTGTTTGATTTAACTGTCGCTTCAACTGGAAATAACGAAAAAACACTAAAACGTTTAGGCATCCCATATGAAGTTGTTCATATTCATCCAAGCTCTCATGCGGGATATTATCCTGGTGCTGCACCAATCTCATTAAAATTAATTTTTGATCAACAAACCGGAAGGATCTTTGGGGCTCAAGCAGTTGGAGCAGATGGCGTGGATAAAAGAATAGATGTAATTGCAACAGCAATAAAGGGCGGATTAACCGTTGAAGATTTAACTCATTTAGAACTGTCATACGCCCCGCCCTATTCCTCTGCAAAAGATCCAGTGAACATGGCGGGATATGTGGCCACGAACGTTATGGAGGGGGAACTGGAACAGGTACAATGGCATGAGATAGATGAAATTATTGCTGAAGGCGGATTATTAATTGATGTTAGGGAACCAAAAGAACGCGAAAATGGATATATTGATGGTTCTGTAAATATTTCCTTACATGAAATCCGTGAGAAATTAGAGAAACTTCCGAAGGATCAAACCATTTATGTTAGTTGTCAAGTTGGCCTAAGAGGGTATTTAGCTAGCAGGATTTTAAAAAATAACGGGTTTAATGTTAAGAATGTGGATGGTGGCTGGAAGACGTATTCTTTTGTTTACGGACGCAATTAAGGGGCATTTATCTACAAAAGCTATAAAGTGTTAAGCCTACAAAGCAGGGAGATTTCCATACAAATGAAATTTACCTGCTTTGTATCGTCAATTTTAATGCTCTGTTATAAATGCTTTAAATTTTTGATTGACTTTCTTTTTTTCTTTTAATAATATACCTATAGGGGTAATGGTAAAATAAAAACTTGGAGGAATTAAATATGACTGTAGATAAAGTATTAGATGCAAAAGGTTTAGCATGTCCAATGCCAATCGTTAAAACAAAGAAGGCAATAAATGAACTAGAATCTGGTCAGGTATTAGAGGTTCATTCAACTGATAAAGGTGCTAAAAATGATCTAACCGCATGGGCAAAATCTAGTGGACATGAGCTTTTGAAGCACAAAGAAGATAATGATGTGCTGAAGTTTTGGATTAAAAAGGGATAATTTTTTAGTTTAATAAATACCTATACGGGTAACTGTAAAATAATTTTAACGGAGGAAATTATGAGCGAAAAGAAAAAAACAACGATTGTATTATTCAGTGGGGATTATGATAAGGCAATGGCAGCTTATATCATTGCCAATGGTGCAGCAGCATATGATCATGAAGTAACGATCTTCCATACATTTTGGGGATTAAATGCCTTGCGAAAAGATGAGCAGATTGACGTTAAAAAAGGTTTTATTGAAAAAATGTTTGGAAAGATGATGCCTAGAGGTGCAGAGAAAATGGGTCTTTCCAGAATGAACTTTGCTGGTTTTGGTCCAAAAATGATTAAAGATGTTATGAATAAGCATAATGCGATGTCTCTTCCGCAGCTAATTGAAATGGCGCAAGAACAAGAGGTTAAATTAGTTGCATGTACGATGACAATGGATTTATTAGGATTGCAGCAAGAAGAGCTATTAGAGAATATTGAATACGCCGGAGTGGCAGCCTATTTAGCAGATGCAGAGGATGGGAATGTAAACTTATTTATCTAATAAAAAGATACAAGATTAAAATTTTTTAAGAACAATAATACCTATATGGGTACATGGTGAATTGGAGGCATAATAATGGAAACTATTAAAGCAAATGTACGACTAGATGCAAAAGGATTAGCATGTCCAATGCCGATTGTGAAAACAAAAAAGGCAATGAACGATTTGGAAGCTGGACTTGTTCTAGAAGTTCAGGCAACAGATAAAGGCTCAAAAGCAGACTTAAAAGCTTGGGCTGCGAGCAGCGGTCATCAGTATTTGGGAACACTTGAAGCGGGAGAGGTATTAAAACATTATTTAAGAAAGTCATCTAGTGATGAAACTATTGAAAAAAAACATCAAAATGTAATAAATAATGAAGAGCTTCAGAAAAAACTAAACACGAATGATAATATCGTTGTACTGGATGTCAGGGAAGCGGCAGAATTTGCATTTGACCATATTCCAAATGCAAGATCTATTCCGTTGGGAGAATTAGAAGATCGATTAAACGAATTAAACAAAGAAGATCACATTTTCGTTATATGCCGTACAGGAAGCCGCAGTGATCTTGCTGCCCAAAAATTAACAGAAAAAGGGTTTATCCATGTTGTTAATGTGCTGCCTGGCATGAGTCAATGGTCTGGAGAAACAGAAAGTGTTCAAAAAAAGTAAAAAATTTTAACATATTTTATACCACAGGGGGTAATTAGGGATGTCTGTTAAACGGATGACACCAAAAGAAGTGACAAGAAAAGTTATCAATCGAGAAGAATTATTTATTTTAGATGTGCGAACTGAATCAGATTTTGCAGACTGGAAAATTGAAGGGAAAAACTTTGACTATTTAAATGTTCCTTACTTTGATTTGCTTGATGGGGTCGAAGATATTCTTGAAAAGCTGCCTTCTGCTAAAGATATCCTTGTCGTATGTGCAAAGGAAGGTTCCTCTATCATGGTTGCCGATATGCTAGCCGAAGCAGGCTTATCAGTATCCTATCTAGAGGGAGGGATGAAGGCTTGGAGCGAACACTTAGAGCCTGTGAAAGTTGGGGATCTAGACAGCGGTGGGGAAATCTTTCAATTCGTTCGTATCGGTAAAGGCTGCTTATCCTATATGGTGGTTTCTAATGGAGAAGCTGCTATTATCGATGCTACACGTATGATTAATTATTATCTTGATTTTGCCAATCACTTGGATGTAACGATTACACATGTATTTGATACACATTTACATGCAGATCATATATCAGGCGGCAGAATGATTGCAGAGAAAACAAAAGCTGCCTACTGGCTGCCTCCTAAAGACGCAGTGGAGGTAACCTTTGATTACAGTCCGCTTGAAGGTGGAAGTATCGTGAAAATTGGAAATACAACAATTGATATTTACGCAGTATATTCTCCAGGACATACAATTGGCTCCACTTCGTTTGTCGTTGATGAAAAGTTCTTACTTTCAGGGGATATTCTATTCATTGATTCGATTGGAAGACCTGATCTTGCTGGAATGGCAGAGGACTGGGTTGGAGATTTAAGAGAAAGTTTATACTCACGCTATCGAGAACTTTCCTGGGAACTCACCGTTCTGCCTGCACACTTTATGATCATTGATGAGTTAAATAAGAATGGAAGTGTTGCAGAAAAATTAGGCACTTTGTTTGAAAACAATCATGGATTAAACATTGAAGATGAAAACGAATTTAGAAAACTTGTAACAGAAAATTTGCCGCAACAACCAAACGCCTATCAGGAAATTCGTCAAACAAATATGGGGAAAATCCATCCTGGTGAAGAGCAGCAGCGTGAAATGGAAATGGGTCCTAATCGCTGTGCTGTTAGGTAATCTTAATGAAGCTACTATAAGTAGAGTAAGACATTAGTAAAATTCTAGAGCAAAAAAATCTACTATAAAAGGGAACCTGAAGAGGTTCCCTTTTATTAGGAGGAAATAAGATGGATGTTGAATTTATTATGACGATTTTTTTAATTGGATTTATTGGTTCTTATATTTCTGGGATGCTAGGTGTAGGAGGATCGATAATTAACTTCCCGATGCTGCTGTTTATTCCCGCAGTACTTGGTGTGGCAGAATTTAGTGCACATGAGGTTTCTGGAATAACCGCCATTCAAGTATTTTTTGCTACTATAGGTGGTGTCTTGGCGTATCGTAGAGGTGGATATTTAAATAAAACATTAATTGCTTACATGGGTACTAGTATTCTAATTGGCAGTTTTTTTGGCGGATTTGGCTCCACTCAGATGACTGAAGGAGGAATCAATCTTGTTTATGGAATCCTTGCTTTAATAGCAGCAGTTATGATGTTCGTTCCGAAAAAGGGCATTGATGATATACCTTTAGATGAGGTGAAATTTAATAAATGGCTTGCAGCATTCCTTGCATTAATAGTTGGAATAGGGTCAGGAATCGTTGGTGCAGGAGGGGCGTTCCTGTTGGTGCCAATCATGCTTGTTGTGTTAAAAGTACCAACACGGATGACTATTGCCTCCTCACTGGCCATAACATTTATCTCTTCAATTGGCTCAGCTGCTGGAAAGATTACGACAGGGCAAGTTGAATATTTTCCGGCACTTATCATGGTAGCTGCAAGTCTCATTGCTTCACCTCTTGGAGCTTATTCAGGCAAAAAGATGAATACAAGAGCTTTACAGATGATTTTAGCTTTATTAATTCTGGGAACATCAGTAAAGATTTGGCTAAATATTTTATAGTTTAATAGTTTGCAAGAAAAAGACATAATCATAATGTCTTTTTCTTATGTTCTCCTAATTAATACGATTGTTAGATCTTTGGACCATCTCATGGTCATTATTATCACAAGGGAAAATATATTACTTTTTAGTTATTGCTAAGAAAATTAAATATGTGTAGTATTATTCTGAAGAAAAAGGTTATATACTATTATCCTCATCACAATAGGTTAAATAAAATATATTAGTAGAAGAAAAATAAGAAGGGTGATGATTCATGTTTGAAGTCAAAGGGGATTTATTAAATAGTGTTTTAATGGAAGGGATAAAAGAAAGTGTCTTCATCGTGAAGGTTATTAATGACTTGGATTTTGTCTATGTTTATTTAAACCGTGCCGCTATGGAGAAAACAGGACTAACAAAGAATATAATAGGACAATCAATTCGTGAAATTTATACAGCCGAAAGAGCGGATTTTTTAATTGAACAATATAAAAAAGCTGTTATTAGCCTTGAAAGTGTAACATATGAAGAATCAAACACTTCTCTTTTAGGTGAAATGTATTATTCAGAAATAACACTATCTCCTCTTTTCGATGATTCAAACAAATGTACACATATCGTTGCAGTTGTTCATGATGTAACAGAAAAAAAATGGGGTGAATTTGAATTAAAGAGCTATTGGGATAGCCTTCTTGAAAGCAAACAACGGTATCGTTCCTTGTATGAATTTAATGTAGATGCTATTTTTTCCATTAATAGGAATGGTCAGATCATCAAAGGAAATGCTGCTGTTAAAGATGTGACTGGCTACGATGCAAATAGCCTAATCGATTCTAATTTTATTTCACTGGTTGCTGTTGAACATATTAATACAACAATGGATAGCTTTAATCGTGCAGTTGAAGGGAAAAATCAGCATGTAAATATTGCTATTACTAATAAATCTGGTAACCGAGTGGAAGTCATTTCAAAATTCACTCCGACAATCGTGAATGGTGAAGTGGTTGGTATTTATTGGATTTTAAAGGATGTTACTGAACAATTAATGATTCTGAAAATGTATCAGGAAAGTGAACAGCGTTTTAGAATTATTGCAGAAAACTCTCAAGATTTGATAACGATGCTTGATGAAAAGGGAAAGATTATATATGTATCCCCATCTTATAAAACTGTACTAGGTTTTAATAAGGAGGAATATTTAGGAAAGTATTTTTTTCATAATATTCATTTGGAACATAAGGATCAATTGTGGGAATCGGTTTTGCAATCGATTAAAAATGAAGAATCATGGAAGTTGCAAGTACTGAACAAGCATATGACAAAAGGGTGGATTTGGTGTGAATTATGTGGCACACCTGTATATGATAATCAACGTCAATTCATACATATGGTGTGTGTGACAAGAGACATTCAATTGCAAAAAGAATACGAATTGAAACTGCAGCATATTGCTTTCCATGATTCATTAACCAATTTGCCAAATCGTCGATTATTTAAAGATAAATTAACCTACACATTCAATGAATCAAAGAAAAATAGCACCAGATTTGCTGTCATCATAATGGACATTGATCACTTTAAAAGTATCAATGACGAAATGGGCCATGATATTGGCGATGAAGTTTTAGTGGAATTTAGCAAGCGGGTTAGTAATTGTCTTCAAGATGATGAAATGGTTTCTCGGCTTGGCGGGGATGAATTTACTGTTCTTTTACCAAATAGAAAGTCAGAAAATGACATAGCGGCAATAGCAGAGGAAATTCAAAGATCTATGGATGAGCCTTGGAACATTTATGGACATGAGTTTAAAATTACCACTAGTTTGGGCATCGCGATTGCAACTGATGAATATGAAAATGAATCAAGTATACTAAAGGCAGCTGATCTCGCACTTTATGAAGCAAAAAGAGCTGGAAGGAATACGTATCGGATTAAATAAATATCGACCTGAAAATCATTCATGTAGACCATCCTGAGGGGTGAATCCTGCATGATTTTTTTTGAATAAGAGAGGAACTAATGCAGGAATACTAATTTGAATTGACAACAGATGAGGTGGTGGCGAAATTACAAAAGGATTGGGATAGAGATATACGCACAGCAGACCGCAATGAAACACATTTAATCCATATGGGAGATTTTCTAACAGAAGGAATTGTCAAGTAATTACCTGATAAGTTTAAATAAAAATAGGTGGATATATTCTGATCGGGGCCCAAGTTCTAAGTGATGTTGTCGAGAACTTGGGCTTTAAGTTTAATCAGTTAAAAGCTGATATTCTATCGTTCACAAATTTCTAACTGAGTCTGAAAATGACAAATGCTTGTTTGTTTTCAATAGCTTATAATTTCGATGAGACACAACGGTATAGGGAGTATCGATATTGATTCGATCGGCATCTGAAGGACTGATTTGTACAATTACACTCGATTCCTTTACCTTAATAACTTCTCCATTAATTGAAAGATTGTTCCGTTTGAAACGGATTTGATCCCCTTCGTTAGCTATCTTACTAGTATACATTTTCAACATTCCCCTATCTAATATGAGATCGGAAATCTAAGATGTGCGAAAAAACGTGAACTGTGGTTCAATTATTACACGCAATTAATTGTCTGTCAATTTTAAAGTGAATCGTAGTTCATGTTTTGCTTGTGATATGATATAGAATGAGGTGATTTTGATGTCTGAAAGAGATGAAGGGCAGCTAGTAGGGACATTTCCTTCTATTCCTAAGCAAATTCGTGCTCAACAAAAAAGACTTGCTTTGCTTGAGAGCGGACGAAGCCTATTTATTAAAAAAGGGTATGAGCAAACAACAGCAAAAGATATAGCTTCCAATGCTGGAGTAGCAACGGGAACATTTTATCGCTATTTTTCTGATAAAAGGCAGCTTCTATTAGCATTATTGGAGGATAAAATGGAAAAGCTAATGCCGCCTGTACCTAATTGGATGCACCGGAATCCTGAACAACTGCTTGCATCCCTTTTGGAAAACTACAATAATTCATTAGAAGCAATTGGCATACATCGTGTGCTTCCGGAGTTATTGCCAAAAGATCCAGAGCTATCAGAGGTCATGTTAGAAGCAAGAAAGAGTTTGCATGGAAGAATATATAAAGGATTAAAAAGAGCCAAAGATAAGGGGCTTACATGGGAAGACCTAGATTTAGATACGGTTGCCTGGACAATCATCCTAATGGTTGAAAACAGTCCTGAAAAAGCGGAACAAAGTGGGAATCCGCTAGAATATGATGATATGGCTAAGGTCATTTGCAGACTTGTTTTTCCTCCACAAATTATGAAGAAGTTGTATGAAAGTAAAGATGAATATGAAATGTGAATCTTGGTTCATGTTTTATCTTGACTTCAATATCCTAGCATGAAATACTTGAACTACGATTCAAAGTTTATACTATTTGTTCCATCAATGGGGTGTTGATAACGTGAAGGTTAGAGAATTCATGATTACAAATGTAATAAAAGCTCATCCAAATGATAGCATTAAGGAAGTAATGACCATGTTTGTTGAAAAGAAAGTTGGCGGTTTGCCAATTTGCGAAACGGATGGGACATTGGTAGGAATGGTATCTGATGGGGATATTTTGAGATCGATTAAGCCGATCGAGCAGCGTGTCTATGATTTCATCTTTTATATGGAATACTTGGGGGAGGAAAATTTACAAAGCCGTTTAAAAGATCTAACAGAGAAGGAAATCATCAAAATTGCCAAAACAAAAGGACTTATTACCGTCTCTCCAGATGATGAAATCGAGCATGCGGTTACATTATTGTCCAAACATCATTTTAAAAAGCTCCCAGTCGTAAACCAAAATAATAGGGTTGTTGGTGTAATCAGCAGGGGAGATGTGATCAGAAAAATTCAAAAATCGATCCTAAATGAACTATAGAAAATAGAAAGCTGAAGCTCCATAAAGTGGATTTTCAGCTTCTTTATTCCTGATATCAATCAACGGATCGATTAATCGCATTCTTCGCTAGGAGCAGGATCGTCATGTCATCCATCGGAGGGTTATGAAGTCCAGCTCGGACATCCCGATAGTATTGTTGAAGAAGGTTTTTCTTTGATAAACTGCTTGCACCGACTATTCGCATCGCTAAGTCGACGATTGTAATCGCACTGTTTGTGACTGATAGTTTAACTGCTCCTAATTCAGGATTCATCTGATTCCGTTCATCTTTTGCTGAAAGGTCCCATTGTTTAGCAACCGAATAGAGAAAATGTCTGGCTCTTATTAATTCTAATTCCATTTCTCCAATTTTTTGCTGAACATTAGGAAAATCACTGATTGTTCCCTTAATGCTATTTGGGGAATAGCTTTTCGCAAATTCTATTGCGTGGTTTGCTGCAGCTTGAGCGATACCAAGGTAACATGCTGGGATATGAAGCAGCCATCCTGAAGCTCCTTTTTTTCCCGGTTCGAAATATTCAACTAAGTTCTCTTCCTTAACCTTAACATTATTTAATATTAAATCATGGCTTCCTGTTCCCTTCATTGCAATACTATCCCATGTTTCTTCAATTTCAACGCCTTGAGTTGATCTTGATATTAAGAAATAGGCAACCTTATTACTTTCTGGTATAGTAGCTGTTACATTAAAGTAATCGAGGACAGGGGACATGGTTGTATATGTTTTACGTCCGTTAATCAGCCAAAATCCGTCTTGTTTAACAGCTGTTGTGGTTGGCTTTCCTCCCCTTGTTGGACTGCCAGTTTGCGGTTCCGAAGCACAATTATTAATAAGTGCCCCATTCTTCACATCTTCACAAAGCATTCGAAATATGGATTCATTCCAGTTGTTTTTCTCTCCTAAATCCTTAATGATCCCCATATGCCAGCCAATGGATAGAGCAGTTGCTCCATCTCCTCTTGCGATATATTCTTGAAAACGTACAAGATCATATAGAGATATTTCTTCGCCTCCGTATCTTTTAGGGATTGTTAACGATGTATATCCTGACGTTTTTAACTCAGAAATATTTTCGTAGGGAAACGCTCCTTCTTCATCAATCTTTGCTGCTCTAAATAAAAACGATTTTGACAGCGCACTCATTAACTCAAGACGCTCATCCATACTCTGTGTATCTTGAAATTTCATACAATCATCCCTTACATTTAATCGACATTATTATGCATTCTTATAAGAATATTGTAATCCCACACTAACCCTATCGGTTTTTTCTTAATTATATATCTTAATAAAAATGATTCCAAGAATAAGGGAGAACATCTTAAAAACCATCCTATGTAATGGTAAAATAAAGAAAAAAGCAGAGGCAAGTAATATGATCATTTTTGAAGCAGTTGGTGCAGGGAAAAAAATCGATGGTGTAAGTATTTTAAATGATATATCTCTACGTATATCACTAGGGGAAAAAATTGCAATCACCGGGCATAATGGGTCTGGAAAAAGCAGTTTATTAAAACTGATTGGCGGCATATATGAAAGTTCCACAGGTCAAGTAAAAAGAGCGATGAGTAAAACCGGGTATGTACCTGAGCATTTTCCTGAAAATATTCGTTTTAAAATGCAGGAATATTTGCTGCTGATGGGTAAAATGAGCGGTAAATCGGAGTCTGAACTTATGGAGAAAATACATATATATGCAGAGATATTTACTATTAAAGAATTCTTAAATGTTCCCTTAAAGAATTGTTCAAAGGGAACCAAGCAAAAAGCAGGTATTATTCAAGCCTTGCTAATGGACCCTCAAATACTATTGTTAGATGAGCCATTGACAGGTTTGGATGAAGGTACACAATATGAACTTTTAAACGTCTTAGATACATATAAAAAAGAGATTACAATCGTCTTTACAGCACATGAGTCACTGTTGATTGATGGTTTGGCAGATCGGGTGATCACTGTTGCTAATGGAAGGATCATAGAAGATGATAAAAAAGAAATAAAGAAAAAATATAAAAGCATTAAAGCCATCATTCCAAATCAATCGATAGCTTTAGAAATTCCTAGTATTCAAATTCATAATCTAGAAGCAAACACAATTGAGATGACAGTATTGAATGATCATTCTGATGATGTTCTAACTAAGCTTTTACAAAGAGGCTGTTCAATTGTGGAGTTAAAAGAGAAGAGGTAGGAAATTGTCAGCTTTTGTCCGTTATGAACTTCTGAACTTTATTCGATCATTAAAGTTTATTCCTTCAAGTGTGTTATATCTCACATGGGTTTTTATAATGTATGCTTATAAAAACGTACCAATACTAAGCAGCTATGGCGCTTCATCCATTGCATTATACTTAACGATGACATGGATGGCTATGGCAATGTTTACGATGGAAGAAGAAGGTGAAAAACATATTCTGTTTGCACATCTTGGAAGCAAATCGAAGTACTTGAGAGGAAAATGGCTAGCTATATTTATTTCGATGATTCCACTCATGTTATTTGCTATTTTCTTTCCAATTCTAACTGGAAGTTTTAAAGGTGGAATGACGTCGGAATATTATGTTTTAGCGTTATTTTGCCATGTTATTTTTGGTATATTTGGTGTTTTGGTAGGAACACTTTTTTCGGCAACCCGTTTTGCTACGAAGAAGTATGCCTGGCTATCGGCTGTTTTTGTATTGGTTTGTTCACTCGCATCAAAGTCATTGATAGAAACAGCTGCCTTTTTGAAATGGATATTATGGCTATTCCCGCCAGTTTTTTATGTTATTGAACATATGGGGAATGAATTTATTGTAAACAAAGAATTTTGGATCGATATGATATTTGTGATTTTATATATCCTTCTAGCTGCACAAATAATTGTATGGCTATTTTTGAAGAAGGAGCGGTAATAAAAATGAGAAAAGTGAATCAAATTTTATAATTGGTTCACTTTTTTATGTGTAAAGGAAATGTCTTATCAGTTGACGGCGCGTAACTATTATTGTAGTATATCAATGTATCTTGAATTAAACATATTTTGTTTCGAGGTAAATAACATATAGTATAGTTAGGAGATAAGAATATAATGAATGTTTTAGTTGTTAAAGCTAATAATCGTCCTGCATCTGAGGGCATTTCAAGTAAAATGTATGAAGTTTTCATGGAGGAAGCGGGAAAAGTATCCGGTATTGAACTAAATACTTTTGATGTTTTCGCTGAAGATATGCCATATTTCGGCCAAGATTTCTTTAATGCCATGGGGAAAACTGCACAAGGTGAAGAATTAAATGATATCGAGCAACGTATTCTTGCTGCTTCAACAAAAGCCATGGATGCATTTATGGCAGCAGATACAGTAGTTTTTGCATTCCCATTATGGAATCAAACGATCCCAGCAGCACTACAAACTTTTATTGATTATATTTACCGCGCAGGTGTAACTTTTAAATATACTGAAAATGGACCAGTTGGATTAGTGCCTGAGAAAAAAGTGATCATTTTAAACGCACGTGGAGGAGATTATTCTACACCACAAATGGCGCCACTTGAAATGAGTGTAAATTATGTGAAACAAATTATGAACCTATTTGGGATTCAACAAATTGAAGACGTAATTATTGAAGGTCATAATCAATATCCTGACCGTGCAGAAGCAATTGTTTCTGAAGGCATGGAGCGAGTAAAAGCTGCAGCAGAAAAATTAGCATCTGTTCATGCATAAATCGTTTTTTTAAACAAAAAATAAAATAGCTCTAATTCCTATAAAGGAGTTGGGGCTATTTTTTATTTACACAAGTGTCTTTACACTTGTGTATTCTGGTGTATAATTAGTTTTGTTGATTTGCTATTATCGTTCGTATAGCTGGGGGTGAATATATGAAATCTGCTGAGTTAAAATGGGCATTGTTAATTCTTGTGATTGTTTTGCTAGGCTATATTCTTCCATACACTTTATTTACTAATGTAGCCGCATGGTATGGGAGTTTTTTAGTATGGACGCTATTGGCAATAGCCATTATAGGAATTAATTATTTGATATCGAGGAATTGGGGTGAGTAATTTTGAGTACGAATATGGTTTGGTGGACAATTGCTATTTATATCATTATTTCATTATTTGTTGCTTATTTATCAAGAAGTGGAAAACAAACGAATATGGCAAGCTATTTTCTTGGGGATCGTAAATTAGGGGGATTCGTATCCGCTTTAAGTTATAGTGCAACAACTTATAGTGCCTTTATGCTAGTTGGTTTAGCTGGATTAACTTATAAAGGCGGAGTTGGCGCATTTGGTTTTGAAATAATTTATTTTATGGGAGTATCATTAGTTGCCTTTTTCGGTCCAAGATTTTGGTTAGTTGGTAAGAAATATGGGTATGTGACACCATCAGAAATGTTAGGTGATCGTTATGATAATAAAAAAGTCGCAATGGTTGTTTCTATTTTCAGCTGTTTATTTCTTATCCCCTACAGTGCCGTTCAGCTTGCAGGAGTCGGTTATTTATTACAAGGAATGACGAATAATGCGATTCCTTTTACGACTGGGGTAATTATTGCAACCGTCCTTGCCATTGTTTTTTCTTATATTGCTGGAATTCGGTCAGTTGCTTGGACAGATTCTCTGCAATCCTTATTTATGATTATTTCGGCTACATTAGTAGTTATTCTGATTATAAAAGGGTTAGGCGGCTTAGGGTCATTTTTTCAAACACTTGAAACGAATCAGCCTGAATTCTTAACTGTTCCAGGAAACGGATTTTTTAGCTTTTTAACCTTTTTAGGATTAACGATTCCTTGGTTTTTCTTTAGTTTGTCTAATCCCCAAGTAAGTCAAAGGCTGTTTATGCCATCGTCAATGAAAAGTTTGAGAACGATGTTGATGGGCTTTTTAATTTTTGGTTTTGTTTATACGATTGTTTCTGTTGTATGGGGATTTTCTGCGTCAGTTATGTTTCCTGATTTAGCTAATGCTGATCTTGCAACACCAAAAATATTGTCATCTGAATTAGTTCCGCCGATTCTTGCGGTTATTGTTATGGTGGGTATTATGGCAGCGGCAATCTCAACGATTGATTCTATCTTACTTACACTTTCCTCTTTATTTGCCAGAGATGTATATGGATATATTAAAAAAGATTCAAGTGACAAAGGGCAGCTCCTTGTTGGGAAAATTGTTATACCAATCATTGCGATATTGGCCTATTTATTTGCCCAGATGAATGTAAGTTTAATTGCCGTGCTATCAGTTGCATCATCAGCTGGATTACTAGTAGCAGTTCCAGCAATAATTGGCGCCTTTTTTTGGAAAAGAGGAACAGCAGCTGGTGTGATGACAAGTGTAATTGTTAGTGGGGTGGTTGTGATTATTTTAGAATTAGCTAAAATCAAACCGCTTGGACTTGCATCAGGAATCTGGGGAATCGTCATTTCTTCTATCCTTTTTATTGGTGTTAGTTTACTTACGAAAGCGCCAGAGAAGAAAGCGGATGAATTTTTAACTTATCTAAAGACAGAATTAAAAAGAAGCAAAATTGTCTAATTGAATAAAACTATGAGCCTCCCTTAGATTTTTAAGGGGGGCTTATTTATGAGAAGAAACAGAGGTTTTAAATATTTACAAAAAATTCATAATAAATAAATTATATTTTCATATAACTCATTCCTATATAATGGTAAAATAAGTAGAAGAGTGTTCAAATGGAGGCTATTCATATTGACAGCATTAACTAAAAATATGATTGTTATATCTTTTGATTGTTTATCTGCACTTGATTTTCCGCTCATACATACACTGCCAAATTTTAAAAGGGTTTTTCAAAAAGGATCATTTTCAAAACGTGTGAAAACGATTTATCCTTCTGTTACATATCCCTGTCATGCAACGATTGTTACAGGGAATTACCCTAACCGTCATGGAGTAGTAAATAATACACGATTACAGCCAGGTATTGCTTCACCTGATTGGAATTGGTTTCGCAGAGCAATCAAAGGTACGACATTATACGATGAAGCGTACAAAGCTAACTTAACAACGGCTGCACTATTATGGCCAGTTACTGGAAAAGCGAAGAATATTCAATACAATTTGCCAGAAATATTTCCGAATCGTCCGTGGCAAAACCAAATTCTTGTTTCACTTATGAGTGGCACCCCATCGTATCAATGGGAGCTTAACAAGCGTTTTGGATATATACGGAAAGGGATCAATCAGCCTGAATTAGATGATTTTGTTTTAGAATCAGCTGTACATACAATTTTGACGAAAGAACCAAATTTACTTCTCGTTCATTTTACGGATTTAGATACAATGCGGCATAATTATGGAGTATATTCAAATGAAGCAACAAAGGCTATCCGCCGCCATGATATAAGACTTGGACGTATATTAGATGCCCTTATAGAAAACGGCAGCTATGAGGAAACAACGATTGTTATACTTGGGGATCATAGTGCATTAGATGTGAATAAAGCCGTTCATCTAAATGTAATTTTTCGGGAAAAGAACTTAATATCGGTTGACTTTAAAGGGAAAATAATCGAATGGAAAGCTTATTGCAATAGCTGTGACGGCTCAGCATACATATATTTAAAAAATCGTCATGACTTCGAAACAAAGGAAAAAGTGAAAGCCATACTAGAAGAATTAATTGCTGATCCTGACAACGGTATTGAACAAATCTTTACTGGGGAGGAGGCTGGTAATAGAGGGGCAGATCCCACATGTGCTTATATGGTCGAGGCAAGTCGTGGCTATTACTTTGTTGAGCCTTACGAGGGCGAGTATATAAAGCATGTGACGCAGAAAGATGTCTGGGAAAATAATAAGTATATGCTTGCCTGTCATGGGTATTCGCCAGAGAAGAAAGAATATTCTACGTTTTTCCTTGCCTCTGGAAAAGGAGTGCTTGCGAATGTGGAAATTCCTTTTATGAGACTCATTGATATCGGTCCTACATTAGCTAGATTGCTAGGGGTGGACTTAGGTCAAACAGATGGAGAAGTAATGGAGCAATTCTTGAAATTAGAGGACACCTAAGGAGGTTGTTTAATGAAGAAAATGTCGAAACCTGAACGCAGCTGGGTTCTTTATGATTGGGCAAATTCTGCCTATTCTATTGTTGTTGTAACTGCCATTTTTCCTTTATATTTTAAATCAGCTGCAACAGAGGCAGGAATTTCTGCCGCAACATCAACAGCCTATTGGGGATATGCGAATTCATTTGCTACATTAATTGTTTCCATATTGGCGCCAATTTTAGGAACGATAGCTGACTTTAAAGGGTTTAAGAAAAGGTTTTTTACCTTCTTTGCCTGTTTAGGAATTGTTTTTACATTAATATTGGCGGTTGTACCAACTGAACAGTGGCTAATTCTATTAATTTGCTTTGTGCTGACTTCGATTGGATTTGCAGGCGCTAATATCTTTTATGATGCTTTTCTTGTTGATGTAACAAGTGATGAACGAATGAATCGTATTTCTGCAAATGGATTTGCTCTTGGATATATCGGAAGCACCATTCCTTTTATATTATCTATTGCCATTATTATTTTAGCACAGCAGGGTGTTATCCCATTGTCTGTAGGAATTGCCAGCCAGATCGCTTTTGTTATTACAGCGTTATGGTGGGGACTATTCACAATGCCGATGCTGAGAAATGTCGAGCAAAAATACTATGAAGAACGAGTGACGAATCCTGTTTCTGCTAGTTTTAAGAAGCTGTTTAACACATTGAAAAACATTAAAGCCTATCGTGCGTTATTCTTGTTCTTATTAGCTTATTTCTTTTATATTGATGGGGTTCATACCATTTTTACGATGGCAACAGCCTATGGCTCTGACATCGGAATCGACTCAACGACATTATTAATTGTCTTATTTGTTACACAGGTAATAGCCGCGCCATTTACAGTGCTATTTGGCAAGCTTGGGCAAAGGTTTAATGAAAAAAGAACCATTATGGTTGGTATTCTTGTGTATATTTTTATTTGTATTTATGCTTACTTCCTGAAGACAGCTATTGATTTCTGGATTCTTGCTCTGCTTGTTGGAACAGTCCAAGGAGGAGTTCAAGCTCTAAGCCGTTCTTATTTCGCTAAGCTAGTACCGAAGGAATCATCGAATGAATTTTTTGGATTCTATAATATTTTTGGGAAATTCGCTGCGATTGCTGGTCCTGTCCTTGTTGGCGCTACCGCACAAATGACAGGAAATACGAACAGTGGGGTTTTTAGTCTCGTTCTTTTATTTGTAATCGGAGGGGTATTGCTCATGCGAGTTCCAAAGCATGGGGGGGTAACAACAGATCAATCTTTTTCAAGTACATCACACTAATACGAGAAAAAGCTGCAATCGACCATACGAATTGTAGCTTTTTTTCATTCCGAGTGTGCTGAACCCCTCCTTGTCCGTCTAGGGTGGACAATAATAGCGGAAATGTCCACGAGCGGTGCCAGGCACCGTATTATTTTTTGGCAGTAACAATGAGGGCAGGTGTATCAGCTGAGTAGGGGATGCTAGTAAAGTTCCCATATGTGTTAATTTCTTTAAATCCGCAGCTATCGAGCAATGGCAGCAGCTGGCTTGCTGTTGCAGGGTATAAAGAAATAGTATTGGATTGAGTTTTCCCCTCTATTGTCAAAGAAGTAGTGAAATGAATGTTCTCTCCTGCTATATCGTAGTGGCGCTGAAATTCAAAATGTTCGTTTCGAATGACAGGGAAGGAGAAATCTTTCTTTCCTAATACGCTTTCGAAATTTACTATTTGAAGTATAAATATTCCATTTCCATTTATCATTTTGAAGGCTACGTGAAAAAATTGATTGATCTCTTCCAAGTTTTTTAGGTGTGGAAGAGTGTTGCCAATGCAATAGATGCCGTCATAGGTTTCTTTTAGTTCATCTAACTGTTGCATGCCTTTAGTCTCAATAGTAAGGGAAAGAGTTTCGGCTAATGCCTTTATTCGGATCTCTTCAGCCATCCTTTCTTCAGGCTCAGTCGCAGTAACGATGAAGCCTTCTTTGGCAAGAGCAAGCGCCATATTCCCAGTTCCAGCACCAACATCTAAGATTTTCCTGCCATTACATAAATGAGTGGATAGAAAATGTTGTGTATTTTTATTTGTAGGAAAAATTTGATCATAATAGGTTGTCAATCCTTTATAAAATGACATCTAGTAATCATCCCTCTCTTTCTTCATTTTTTATCTATCTTAACTATACGAAAATAATGACAAAATGCTGTGATTGCGATCATAGCGAATGAACACTACTTTTATCGAAATCCCACTACTATTGGCGAATCGTGATTTTTGTGATTTATATCACCGTTTGGTTCATTTATCTCTATTAATATAGAATTAAAATTCTAAATTTTTAATAAAACGAGAGAGGTGTACTGTTTGAATCGTGCTCGATTGGCGTTATTTACTATTTTATTGACATATCTTTTGATTGTGTTTGGAGGGTTTGTTGCCTCTTCAGAGTCTGGTATGGGATGTGGCCCAGAATGGCCGTTGTGTAACGGAGCAGTGATCCCTAAATTGCAAGGTGATACTTTAATTGAATTTGCTCATAGAGTGATTGGTGCTATTCTAGGAATAGTGGCCATTATTTTATTCGTAAAGATCATCCGGTCACATGCTAATACAACCATTCGTTCAGTTGCATGGGGAATGCTTTTTTTATTAATAGTTCAAATTTTTCTTGGAGCTGTGGTTGTTATTCTTGATTTGCCTGCTATTGTCGTAACAGGACATTTATTAGTTGCGATGGTATTCCTTGCCAGCCTTATTTGGCTTTGGAGGAGTACGGGTCATATGGAATTACAGCATAAAATTCATCCGGTTTCTATTAATATTGAAAAGCGTAAACAAATCATCAATCATCTAAATATTGTCTTAGTCCTGTTGCTTTTAACTCTCGTATTTGGCGCCTATATTAAGCATGAATCTTATGGACTAGCTTGCGGATGGCTAACCTGTGGGGAATCACTTCTGCCAAATACATTACCAGGCATACTTCAGACAATTCATAGAGTATTAGCATTCATATCTACCATCTATCTTTTTCTAATCAGTTTTTGGTCGTTTTCAAAAAGATGGGGTGTGACTATGCAAAATCGCTTATCCATAGCAATATTAATCTTGCTGCTGCAACTGCTAGTAGGAGTATGGACGATCCTATCTTATCTAGACATCCCATGGGCTGTCTTGCATTTAGCACTTGGAACCGCGTTGTTTGGCTTTGTGTATGAAGCAAGGGTATTCGCAGGAATTCATATGCCTTTAACAAGAAAGCCAAGAATAGCTGTGAATGAACATAAGAAAAGTCAGATGTGAAAATAAACCTTTAAAAATGCTGACCCTGAAAAATGGGCCAGCCTTTTTTTTACATTAATCTTACAAAAATGTAAGCTTTCATGATCAATCGTAAGGATAAGTTATGGTTAACAATTCATTCGTCTTTTATAGTAGAGATATCAAATGAACAGAAAATGAAATTTTCATATAAAGGAGAAACAAAGAATGGTCGTACTAGAAGCAGCTGGAGTGAAAAAAGTATATGGAGAACGAGGAAATATCCACTTAGCATTAAATAGTATTGATTTGCAAATAGCAGCTGGAGAGTTTGTTGGTATTATGGGACCTTCAGGCGCTGGGAAATCTACATTATTAAATGTTCTTTCAACGATAGATTTACCTACTGGAGGCTACATAAAAATCAACGGTAAAAACATTATGAATCTCTCAGAGCATGAATTGGCTCGGTTTCGCAGGGAAGAGCTAGGCTTTATTTTTCAAGATTTTAACCTGCTAGATACATTAACAGCAAAGGAGAATATATCCTTGCCACTTGCACTTTCTAACATTTCTGCTAAGGAAATAGAAAAGCGTCTTGACCGAATCTCCAAGCTGCTCGAAATCGAAAAAATACTTAACAAATACCCTTATGAATTATCTGGCGGACAACAGCAGCGAACTGCTGCAGCACGAGCAATTATATCAAATCCAAGCTTGATTTTTGCTGATGAGCCAACAGGTGCACTTGATTCAAAGTCTGCATACAATCTGCTGCAAACTATATCACTATTAAATGAGAAAGAGGATGCAACCATCTTAATGGTTACACATGATGCGTATGCTGCAAGCTTTTGCAAGCGAGTGCTTTTTATAAAGGATGGGGTCATTTTCACTGAAATTTACAAAGGCGAGCAATCACGGAAGCAATTTTTTCAAGCGATTATTGATATCCTTGCAACGCTTGGGGGCGGTGGGCACCATGACTTTATATAACTTAGCAAAAAGGAATATTCTTCGGAATACAAAAATGTATTTGCTCTATCTTTATCCTATGGTATTTAGTGTAATCATATATTTCACATTTGCATCTTTGCAATATAATAAGCAAATAATTGATTCTTTAACGATATATGACAAAGTCGAACCAGCATTCCAAGCAGCTTCGATTCTATTATTTTTCTTTGCTGCTGCCTTCATTTGGTTTTCAAATGGTTTTTTTACTAGGAGTCGAAAGAAGGAGATAGCTCTCTATTCACTTTTTGGCATTGAAAAAAAGAAAATTGGCAAGCTGCTGTTCTATGAGAATATTATTCTTGGCTTAGGTTCTTTATTTATCGGCCTATTCTTAGGAATTCTCCTTTCCAAGCTGTTTGCCATGCTAATAATGAAATTAATGGGAATAGCAATTATTGCCAAGTTGTCACTTTCTATTCAAGCCATTTTGCAAACCGTGGTTAGTTTTTCCCTTATTATTGTAATCACATCTTTACATAATTTTCGCTTAATTTATCGGCATTCCTTATTACAGCTAATAAAGGCAGAAAAGAAAGGTGAGAAAAAGCCGAAGAAAATTTCATGGCTTGCTGCTCTTCTATCCATTCTTTTTATTGGAATGGGTTATACCATTATTTTGCAGCCGAGTGATGCCTTATTTTGGGACAACTACGGTTTTCAAGCAATCATTGGTTCCTTTCTCATGATGATCATTGGAACGAATTTATTTGTTCGTGCCTTTGTTATGTATATTCTTGAAAAAATGAAGCAAATAACAGCCGTTTATTATAAAGGAGTCAATTTAATTAGTATCACCCATCTTCTTCACAGAATTAAAGGGAATGTCCTTATCCTATCTGTTATTTCACTATTAAGTACATTTACTTTAATTTCATTTGGGACAACATTTAGCCTATATTCTAATATTCAAGAGATTTCGAAGAAAAATTTTCCGTATAGCATTATGTATACTGTACCAGATGAGGAAAAAAATACGGCAGTAGAAAAGTTAATTATGGAGAATGGGCAGCGGCAAATTGAGTTTTCCAAAAGGATAGAGTATCTGCAAATGGATGGAGACCTATCGGAAATTAGCAGGGTGCCAAATGAGTTTCCAGTTGTTTTGATACCAGAAACTGCTTACCACTTTCTTGCAGAAAAGTTAGAAAAAAAGGTTATTCCAATTAATGATGGGGAGGCCATTGCCTTTTATGATGGCAATTTAGATCAACGTACAGACCCGTTTACTGGAAAAAGCATTCCTCTCACAGATAGCCAAACTGTTACAATTGCAGCTTATGAAGATTATGCGTTATTAAATCTTGATATTTATGTTTTTCCAATAGTTATTACGGACTCTTTTTTTCAGCAGCTAAAAAATGATGGTTTATCAATGGAATTGCAATTGTATAGCTTGAAAAACGAAAAATCGATAAAAGAGCTAGATCAAAAGCTTATGAAGCTTTTCTATGTGGACCCTTATGCTGATTTTGCTACGAAAGGAGAAAAAATCTTTTCAAGCTTTTATCATAATTATCATAAGTTTATTCAAGTATATGGTCTGTTAATTTTTATTAGTGCGTTTTTAGGGTTTGTCTTCTTGCTGGCAGCAGGAAGTATGCTACATTATAAGCTTTTAACAGAGGCAACAACTGATCAGCCACGTTACAAAATATTAAAAAAAATCGGCATGAGCAAATCGCAGCTTCGAAGATTGATAGCTAAGCAATTGATAGTTATTTACCTGATTCCTCTCGTTATTGCGATATCTCATAGTTCGATTATCATTCTAGCTCTGTCTGCATTTCTTGGAATAAGCATGGTTACACCATTTTTGATTACAATTGGTTCCTATCTATTATTGTATTTGGTGTATTACTTTCTTACTCTTTCTAAATATACAAAAATTGCAAGTGAAGGGTGAGGAGAAAGATGTTTTGGAAATTTCTCAATCATTATTATTTTTAAGAAAGTTCTTTCATAAACCAAAACAGATCGGAAGTATTTGGCCAAGCTCTTCTTTTTTGGCAAAGAGGATGGTACGGGATGTTCCGTGGGACAGGATTCATTCGATTGCAGAGCTTGGCTCCGGTACTGGGGCAATTACTTCAGTTATTCAAACTAGAACTTTAGATTCAGCTAACGTTTTTTTATTTGAAAAAGATAAAAGAATGAAGGATATGCTTCAACAAGAGTTTCCTACCTTCAAGTGCTATGCAAATGCTTTAAGTTTAACAGAGGCAATAAAAGAAGAAGGGCTTACTCAATTAGATTGTATTATTAGCGGGCTGCCGTTTTTCAATTTTCCAAAAGAGTTACGAAGCGCATTACTTGATCAAATAGTAGAAGCGTTAAGACCTGGTGGATATTTTATTGCTTTTCAATACTCTTTACAAATGAGGAAGGAGCTTTCAAATTCCTTTATCATTGAAAAAATTAATTTCGTCCCTATTAACATGCCGCCCGCATTTGTCTATATTTGCCGCAAACAATAATCACCTTCTTGTTTATCTATAGAGCAGTGTTTGAGATAAAATAGAATAAAAAATTAGCATCGGGATTCCCGATGCTAATTTTTTATTCTGTATAATGAATCCTCTGTACTGGGAAAGAACAGAACAACTTCAGTGAATTGATCTTTTTCTGAATAGATTTCCAAGTGATGTCCGAGCTTTTCGGTTGTCTTTTTTGTTAAGTAAAGTCCCATCCCTGTTGATGAATGAAACTGCCGCCCATTTTTTCCAGTAAACCCCTTCTCAAAAACACGTGGAAGATCCTCTTTCGCAATACCAATACCATTATCCTTTATTCGAAGTGTCCTTTTTAAGGGATCAATATGAATGGAGATAGCTCCATTAGATGCGGTATATTTCAAAGAGTTAGATAATAACTGATTCAAAATAAAGAGTATCCCTTTTTTGTCTGTAAGTATTTCAAACCTTTGTAAATTAAGGTTGATGTGGATTTTTCGTGCTATAAATGTTTTTATATGAAGTTTAATGGCTTCTTTAACAATACGTTCGAGGTCGACTTCTTGTATGAAATAGTCTTTATGAAAATCATTTAATCTAGAAAAATAAAGAGCTTGTTCAATAAAATGCTCAATCTTATCCATTTCCTCAGCTAGGCTCTC
This sequence comes from Cytobacillus sp., assembly GCF_032154635.1. Taxonomy (GTDB): domain Bacteria; phylum Bacillota; class Bacilli; order Bacillales; family Cytobacillaceae; genus Cytobacillus. The sequence goes on from NZ_JALDXW010000020.1 coordinate 31,854, forward strand.
CATGGTACCGCCAGTTTCATAGATCATGCGGCTAACAGCAATAGGTGTCTTAATTTCATGGAACCAGGAAGTCATGTATTCCTGCCATTCTTTACGTTCATGCTCCATTATTTCAAGCTTTTTTATATGTTTGTCCTGCAGTGTTTTCATGAGTTGAAGATATGTGTTCTCGATATCATTTATTGAATCAGGGAAGGGGGTATATGCATCTAATTCACTTCGCCGTTGCAATTCACGATAGAAAGCTTTTTTGCGGAAAAAATCAAAACAACCGTATAGAACAAAAATAAGAATAGATATTCCCTCAATATAAAGCAGGCTTGAAATATGAATTTGATAAACAGGATCTAGTATCGTAATGAGCGTAAAAAAGATCATTAGGGCAGTGAACATAAGAACAAGCCATTTTTGTGAACGTAAATAGCCTATAAAGTTCATTGCAATAAATATCCTTGTCTTTTTTTAGTTACGATTGCATGGAAGAGTCCAATCGCTTCTAACTTTTTTCGAAGGCGGTTTATATTTACCGTCAATGTGTTATCGTCGATAAATTGTTCATCCTCCCAAAGCGCTCTCATCATTTCATCCCTTGAAACGATCTGACCGCTTTTTTTTATGAGCAGATATAGAATGTGATATTCATTTCTAGTTAATGAGGTCTCTGCATCTTGATAGGCTGCTACACTGTTGCTTAGATTTAAAACAAGATCACCGGCTGATATCGTTAACCGTTCGTTTGGATGATTTTGGCTTGCTCTTCGATAAATGGCATTCATTTTAGCAACAAGAACCTCTAAAGAAAATGGCTTATGAATAAAATCATCTCCACCCATGTTCATTGCCATCACAATGTCCATATTTTCTGTTCGAGAGGATATAAAAATAACTGGCACACTCGATATTCGCCTAATTTTACCGCACCAATAAAAGCCGTCAAAGCTTGGCAGATTAATATCTAGTAAAATTAAATCTGGCATATTATCAGCTACTTGTTCATCAATTCTTTCAAAATCACTGAGTAGGAGAGGCATGAAATTCCACTTCTCTATATACTCAGCAATCATTGATCTTAGTTTGAAATCATCTTCAATTATCATAACTTTTATCATAGAAATCGCACCTTTTTCTTTGTTGTCAATATAATTATACACGATTAGGAGGTCTTTCCAATGATGAGAGCCCCTGTAGTCATTTTTTACTATATTAAGTTATTACTAATGTTAATATTTTTAAATATGTATTTGAAATTCTTAAAAGATAGGAGTATAGTAGTTAAGGGGTAACTGATAGGAAGCATGCAAGTGAATTTTTTTTGAACCTTTTTGTGAAAAAACACACAAGTCACAATTTCCTTTCAGTTTATTATTTTCAAAATATTTTTAGATGCAAAGGGGAATAGAAAATGACAGCTACGCTTACTCAAACAAAGCCAGAACAAGAACATTTCGACATGTCATCCAATCGTGAAAGACAAGATATCCTTGATCAGCTGTTAAAACCAGAAGTTCAAGAATCCTTAACAGCATTAGTTGATCAATTGCCAAAACTAACTGAACTTCTCAATGTATTGAATAAGTCTTATGACTTTGCTCAATCAGTTGCAACTGATGATGTATTAAAGAATGATACTGTTGGGGCTATTAAAGAAATCGTTGATCCTGTTAAAAACTCTGTGAAAAGTATTGCTGCAACTGCCATTGAAGCAAAGGATCGTGCAGAAGCAAGCCATGAAGTGATCGGTCTTTTTGGTCTATTAAAAATGATTAAAGACCCACAAGCACAAAAACTTTTCCGTTTTATAACAGCATATCTTGAAATTTCTTCAGAACGCAGCAGCCAAAAATAATTCTTTCTATACAACAAAGTAAGGACGGGGAAAATAATGACGAAACATATTGTTATTCTAGGTGCAGGTTACGGCGGACTTCTTTCAGCTTTAACTGTTCGAAAATATTTAGATAGTAATGAAGCTTATGTTACAGTAGTAAATCAATATCCAACACACCAAATCATTACGGAATTACACCGTCTTGCAGGTGGCACAATCTCTGAACAAGCAGTTTCTATGCCATTAGATAAGCTTTTCAAAGGAAAAGATATTGATCTTAAAATCGCAAAGGTTGAATCATTCTCAGTAGATAATAAAGAAGTGAAGCTCTCTGATGGTTCAACATTAACATATGATGCACTTGTTGTATCTTTAGGAAGTAAAACTGGTTACTTCGGTATTCCAGGACTAGAAGAAAACAGTATGGTTTTAAAATCAGTTGATGATGCAAACAATATTTTCAAGCATATTGAAGGCAGAATTCGTGAATATGCAAACACAAAAAATGAAGCGGATGCAACAATTCTAATCGGTGGCGGCGGTTTAACCGGCGTTGAATTAGTCGGAGAAATTGTTGACAATATGCCGAAAATTGCTAAGAGCTATGGCGTAGATCCAAAGGAATTAAAGATCAAGCTTGTTGAAGCAGGTCCAAAAATTCTTCCGGTATTGCCAGATCACTTAATTGAACGTGCAACTGCAAGCTTAGAAGCACGTGGCGTAGAATTCTTAACAGGTCTTCCTGTAACAAATGTTAGCGGCAATGAAATTGATCTAAAAGATGGTACAAAAATCATTGCTAATACATTTGTTTGGACAGGCGGCATCCAAGCTCTTCCAATCGTTGAAGAATCTGGTCTTGCATGTGACCGCGGCCGTGCAACTGTAAATGAATTCCTCCAATCAACATCACACAATGATGTATTTGTTGTAGGTGATAGTGCTGTTGCATTCCCTGCAGAAGGTGGACGTCCATACGCACCAACTGCTCAAAATGCTTGGCAAATGGGTGAGCTTGTTGGTTACAATCTATTTGCATACCTTCAAGAGAAAACGTTTGAATCATTTGCACCAGTTAATTCTGGCACACTTGCTAGCCTTGGACGCAAAGATGCGGTTGCAACAATCGGTGCAAACAATACATCGCTAAAAGGCATGCCTGCTTCATTAATGAAGGAAGCAAGTAATGTTCGTTATTTATCACATATTAAAGCACTATTTAGCTTAGCTTACTAATAGTATGAAGAAATAAAAAACCGGTGTATAGCACTTTTAAATGCTATATGCCGGTTTTTTAATTGTACACAATGAGACATTTCCTTCAGATTTCGGAGGATATTCTCAAGGAACTTTCTTATGAGATTATCTCTCTAGTATTTTTAAGATGATGTCTGATAGACCTCAACTTTGAAACAGCACCTTTAAAAAAGAAAAATACTTTACTAAATCTCGCCTTTCTCCTCATAAATCTTAATAATATTCAATATCACATTCGTTGCCTTTACCATATTATCAACAGAAATATATTCGTATTTGCCATGATAGTTTTCGCCGCCAGTGAAAATGTTTGGTGTTGGGAGCCCCATGTAGGAAAGCTGAGAGCCGTCTGTTCCACCGCGTATTGGCTTGATGATCGGTTTAATATCCAATCTTTCCATTGCCTTATAGGCAATATCGACAATTTCTTTTACAGGTTCGATTTTTTCCTTCATATTATAATACTGGTCGCTCATCTCTAAGAAAATTGTATCTTGCCCATATTTTTCGCGGAGCTCATCGGCAATATTCTCTATCGTTGATTTTCTAGCATGAAAGTTATCTTTATCAAAATCACGGATAATATAATTTAAAACGGTTTGCTCAACATCACCATTAATAGAGGATAGATGATAGAACCCTTCATATCCTTCTGTGTATTCAGGTGCTTCGTTTACTGGCAGTTTATTGTTGAACTCCATAGCGATTTTAGCGGAGTTGACCATTTTTCCTTTAGCTGTACCAGGATGAATGTTATTCCCCTTAATTGTAACTTTGGCAGCTGCTGCATTAAAGCTTTCATATTCAAGTTCGCCTAGAGGGCCACCGTCAGCTGTGTACGCATATTTTGCTTGGAATGCTTCGACATCAAATTTATGGGGTCCTCTGCCTATTTCCTCATCAGGAGTAAATGCTACTCTAATTTTTCCATGTTTAATTTCAGGATGTTTGATTAAGTAGGCCATGGCAGTCATAATTTCTGCAATGCCAGCTTTGTTGTCAGCACCAAGAAGGGTGGTGCCATCTGTTGTTATTAAAGTGTGGCCTTTATAGTTGCTTAAATTAGGGTAATCCTTTGGTGAAAGGACGATATGTAATTCATTGTTTAAGATGATGTCGTTTCCATTATAATTTTCAACGATTTGGGGGTTCACATTTGTCCCTGTAAAGTCAGTTGCTGTATCAAGATGTGCGAGGAAGCCGATTGTTGGCACTTTTTTATCTGTATTAGCAGGGAGAGTTGCCATAACATATCCGTTGGCATCAATAGTGACTTCATCCATCCCAATTGATGTTAATTCTTCAACGAGCATTTTTCCTAAAGCTATCTGTCCTGGTGTGGAAGGACATGTGTCACTGTCCGGATTGGATTGCGTATCAATTTTTACATATGTAGTAAATCGTTCAATAATTTCATTTTTCATTTTATGAACATCTCCTTTAATTGTAACCTCACGATTATTTTATCATAATCTTTTTGGTTTTATTGTCTGGGCGTACTGGTGATGATAGTATTTCAGGAGGACCCTTTAGTAAAAATATGGATAAAAATATGAATGATAAAGACAAATGCCATTATATAATGAAACGTTCTTCTATATCCTGTGGCCTTCCATCTTCTTAGCAGTCCGCTATACAAAAGCAGCGGTAACAGACCTAGGCTAATTACCCCGCTTACGGTTTTTGCTTTCCAAAGGTGTTCATAGTGTAAGGAAATCATAATGGCTGCATGTATACTCACTAGTGAAGCAGCTGTAACGGCAATAGGAATATGATAACTCATCATCCTTTTTGATATTTTCGCCAGTCTTACTTTTACATTTCTACCTTTGCTTTTACGGATAAGCAAGAATACAAAATACATATTTACATTGATTAGCAATAATATGAACGCAACCTGTGCAATTATTTTTCCGATTAAAATATAGGTAGAATTATTCCCTTGATGCAGGCTCCACAAAAAAATCAACATGACAGTAACTACATTGATTGTAAGCCATCTTGCAATCATCTTTACCCTCCTGCCCCTTGTTTCAACTATATCATTTTTCTTTCAAAAGCATTCATTTTTGTTTATGATGTTATTAATTTATTTGACTATTTCGATTAGGGGGCATATATAATTGGATCCGATTTTGTTTATTGATCAAGAGCGAAAACATATTTTTCAGACGTATAAAGAACTCCATTTACTAGCTGAGCCAAGCTGGAAGGAAGAGAAAACCTCTAAATATATAAAAAAAATGCTTGTAGCATCCCGCATTAGTACTCAGACATTTTCTGATCATTATGGGCTGGTAGCTGAAATTCCAGGAAAAAAAGAAGATGTAATTGCGCTTCGCGCGGATATGGACGCATTAGTGCAGGAGGTAGATGGAATAGTCCGGGCCAATCATTCATGTGGGCATGATGCACATAGTACCATGATGTTGTTCGCTGCACTCGCGCTTGCAAAAACAAAAATACCTCTTACTCATACGGTCCGGTTTATTTTTCAGCCAGCTGAAGAGAAAGCAGAAGGTGCGCTTAAAATGATGGAGGAGGGTGTATTAGAGAATGTAAAATTTCTTGGAGGTATTCATCTGCGCCCAAGCTTTGAGGTTCCTTTTGGAAAAGCATCTCCAGTCATTGTCCACGGTTCAACTGTAAGCATTAAAGGAACAATAAGAGGGATGCAGGCACATGCAGCTCGTCCTGAGGAAGGAAATAACCCGCTTGAGGCGGCAGCGCTATTAATCCAGGCCATTAGGCAAATTCGTTTAAAGGATGACTATCCTTATTCGATTAAAATAACGGAGCTACATGGAGGAGAGGCATCAAATGTAATACCTGAAACTGCAAGGTTTACATTTGATTTAAGGGCTGAAACAAATGAAACAATGGAAAAGTTAATCAAACAGTCTGAACATACAATTAAAAAAATGGCTGAGTTAACGGAAACTGTTATTGATTTTAGTCTTGAAGAGTATTCTCCAGCAGCAATAAAGAATGACAAAGCTATAAAATTAGCTGAAAGGGCCATTATCTCTATTCTTAATGAAGAAAGTCTGCAGGCGATTTGTAAATCCCCAGGAGCAGAAGATTTTCATTTTTATACGTTGAAAAATCCCGACATTGCAGCAACGATGATTGGTTTAGGCTGTGATTTAACTCCCGGCTTGCATCATCCAAAAATGTCATTTAATCAAGAGGCACTTATCTATGGAGCAAAGATTTTAGTTAAGCTGATAGTGGAAGCGGATCAATTACAATAGTAGATAAAAAGAAAAGACCCATAGAGGGTCTTTTCCAAAAAATCATCAAGATTGACCTTGCTGATTTTTTAACTGCTCCTGTCCCATGGCGACAAGACGTTTGGTCATCTCGCCTCCGACAGAGCCATTTGCTCGTGCGGTCGTATCAGCACCTAGCTGAACCCCAAACTCACCCGCAATTTCTTGCTTCATTTGATCCAATACATTGTTAGCACCGGGTACTAAAAGTTTGTTTCTTGCCATGATACATCACTCCCACCACGATTATTTGAGCAACTAAATGCTTGCTCGCTTTTAACATAACCGATAATAGGAGGGTTGATTCATCCTCCATTTACATAAATGGGGGAATGCCCTTACTGAACTCTGAGACGAGAGAGGCGATTGATTGCAGCTGTTGGTCATCTAAATCGAAAGCAACCTTTATTTTACTTTCTAAATTAGATGTTACACGTCTTTTTCCAATTTCTACTAAGGCGATTAGCGAAAAACTGCAACTAACAATTTTAGCAAAATCTCGTTGTGTCATATTATAGCTTTCACGTATGAATTTTATAATTTCTTTATTCATGTCCTCACCTTTTTTAAAAACAAGATTATTTTATTACGTTAGCATTTAAATCAATCTTTTGTAAAGTAAATTCTATTCCCAACGGTCGGAAAAGTATGTTGAATGACTTGTAAATTGGAACCAACCTGTATGAAATGCCATAAGGTAAAATAAAACCTTATAGAAAGGCTGGGGAAAAAATGATCGTTCTTAGCGATTATGGATTAAAGCCAGCTGCAGGCAGTTTTCAAGGGGTAAAGCGAGAGATTTATCTTGCTTTAGAGAATAGTCCACTACAGCATATGTACGGTTCTCTCCATGAATTGCTATTTGACCTCCAATTGAGAGAAAATATTATTCGAACGGCCAGAAAGCTTCATGAAAGTAATGTTGCGTTTGCTCCGTTTCAAACGTCTAAATTTAACCCGAAAATTTGGCAAAAGATAAAATATGGGTATTTGCTCAAACCTTCTGTTCCGCCTTCTGAAGCAATTAATGATATTTTTATAAATAGCAATCAATATGCATTTGAATGTTCTACAGCAATTGTAATTATTTATTATAAAGCAGTTCTTGATTCGATCTCGACAAGCTATTTCAATATGTTGTTCCAGCGGCTGCTTGTTTGGGATTGGAATTATGACCGTGATTTAGGGATTATTACTAAAGTCGGCAGAGATTTTATTCCAGGTGATGTCGTTTATTTTTATAATCCTGATTTTGCTCATCCTGTTTGGACTGGAGAGAATACTGTTTACTTAGGGAATGGTTTATATTTTGGTCACGGGATTGGAATTGAATCAGAAGAAGGGATGATTAAAGCGCTAAATACGTTAAGAAAAGAAAACTCAACACAGTCTGCCTATTTAATCTCACAGTATAGTAGGTTAAATTCAAAGTATTTATCGCAATTTGCAAAACAGTCTTTAAGGGCAGTCGTCGCCTAAGTCATCAAGCAATGGCAGGATTCAGTGTTGAAATGATAAAAAGATCTTCAATGAAGAGATAAAGTGTGATGCGATTCACTGCTTTGTCTTTTTTTATTTTTTATAATGATAATAAATATCAATTATATTTCATGTTTTTCAAAGGTAGGAGGTAAGTATATGAGCAACACTTTAAAAGAGAAAATTTTTGAAGAGCTGGAATTAGTAATAGATCCGGAATTAGGGATAGATGTTGTGAATTTAGGATTGATTTATGAAGTAAGCATCAATGAAGAGAATGATGTGCATATTGATATGACAATGACATCAATGGGGTGCCCAATGGCTGGGCAAATCGTAAGCGGGGTGAAAAGTGCCATTTTAGATAATATTGCAGAAATCAATAAGGTTGATGTAGATATCGTTTGGAATCCGCCTTGGACAAAGGATAGAATGTCACGTTATGCTCAGCTCGCTCTAGGTATCCACAGATCATTATAAGATAAAGGCAGGCACTAAGAGTGTATATTCTTAGTGCTTATTTATTTTGTTAGAATTTTGAAACTTTTATACGGGTTATTCGTATATAAATTAAATCAATTACATCTGATAATAGATAAAGAAGGGATGTGAAAAAATGGAACTTTTTGGCGTACCTATTCAAACACTTTATCTCTATGTACTTGTCATTTCTGGTAGCTTAATTATCCTTTACTTATTTTTTGGCGACATGGTCGAAGGGCTGTCTGAGGCTGCTGGGTTTCTCAATCCAGTTCTAGTGTTAGCTTTCTTCACCTTTCTATCAGCAATAGGCTATTTATTGGAGATTCTTACAGGGATGAATAGTGTCCTTATACTTATCATTGCTGCAATTGCCTCTGTTATTTTAGATATTTTATTAAATGTTTTTGTACTAATTCCATTAGCCAATACGGAAGAATCACTTGTTTATACGGAAGAATCTTTAAAAGGGAGAATTGCTTCCGTAATCATCCCGATTCCAGTGAATGGGTTTGGAGAAATTTTGATCGAAAGCTATAGTGGAAGGATTTCAAAGCCTGCTGCTAGCTTTGATAATAAAGGCATTGGTGAAGGACAAAAGGTTCTTGTTATCGATGTGAAAGATGGGGTTCTTTATGTAGTACCTCGAAATGAATATTAGATAGGGGGAGAAAAAATGCTTCAAATTTGGATTGTTGTTGGGATTGTTGCTTTTTTATTAATTGCCTTATTAGGAGTTTTTATTTCGAAATATCGGACGGCGGGGCCAGATGAAGCTTTAATCGTAACTGGAAGCTATTTAGGCAGTAAAAATGTTCACGTGGATGAATCAGGCAACAGAATTAAGATTATTAGAGGTGGAGGTACATTTGTACTGCCAGTATTTCAACAGGCAGAACCATTAAGCTTGCTTTCTAGTAAATTAGAAGTTTCAACACCAGAGGTATATACCGAGCAGGGTGTACCGGTCATGGCTGACGGAACAGCCATTATAAAGATTGGCGGATCAATTGGTGAAATTGCTACAGCAGCAGAACAATTCCTTGGAAAAAAGAAAGAAGACAGGGAAAATGAAGCAAAAGAAGTGCTTGAAGGCCATTTACGTTCCATTCTTGGTTCAATGACTGTTGAAGAAATCTACAAAAACCGGGATAAATTTTCTCAAGAAGTTCAAAGAGTGGCTTCACAGGATCTCGCGAAAATGGGTCTGATTATCGTTTCCTTCACAATTAAAGATGTCCGTGATAAAAATGGCTACCTTGATTCATTAGGAAAGCCAAGAATTGCACAAGTGAAACGGGATGCTGATATTGCAACAGCAGAAGCAGAAAAAGAAACACGGATAAAACGTGCTGAAGCAGATAAGGATGCACAAAAGGCAGAGCTTGAGAGAGCGACTGAAATTGCTGAAGCAGAAAAAGAAAACCAAATGAAAATGGCGGATTATCGCAGAGATCAGGATATTGCTAAAGCACGTGCAGACCAAGCGTATGATCTTGAAACAGCTCGTGCTAAACAGGAAGTAACGGAACAAGAAATGCAGATTAAGATTATCGAGCGTCAAAAGCAAATTGAATTAGAGGAAAAAGAGATTTTAAGAAGAGAACGCCAATATGACTCTGAAGTAAAGAAAAAAGCGGATGCGGACCGTTATGCGGTTGAGCAAGCGGCAGAAGCAGAGAAGAAGAAGCAATTTGCTGAAGCAGATGCCAATAAGTACCGAATTGAAGCACAAGCAAAGGCTGAAGCTGAGCGTGTGAGAGCGGATGGACTTGCAAAAGCAGACTCACAGCGTGCACAAGGTGAATCAGAAGCTGAGATCATTCGTCTGAAGGGTCTAGCTGAAGCTGAAGCAAAGCGCAAAATTGCTGAAGCGTTCGAGCAGTATGGTCAAGCTGCGATTATGGACATGGTCTTGAAAATGCTCCCAGAATATGCGAAGCAAGTGGCAAGCCCGCTTTCTAACATTGATAAAATTACTGTAGTTGATACAGGCAGTGATGGGAAAAGCGGCGGGGCGAATAAGGTCACTGGATATGCAACAAATCTTATGTCTACGATGCAGGAAAGCTTGAAAGCTTCATCGGGTATTGATGTCAAAGAATTATTGGAAAATTTCTCAGGAAAATCTAATGTTCGTGAAAGCCTAGATCATTTAACACTGGAATTGAAAGAGAATAAACAAAAAGAAGATAAGAGTGAGTGACAATAGCAGGTAACAAGCATACTCTTTAGGCACTAAACGCCCATTTTAATAAAAAGAAATGAATGAAAAAATGAAGATATATATCTATTTAGAGGGGTCCTTTCAATAAGGACCCCTCCTTCATTATGGGGAGTGTACCTAAAATTGTGCATTCGTCTATCGCACAATCTAGGGTAAATGAATAGGATATATGGAAACAAACAAAGGAGGTATTTGAACATGGGAAATGAATGTGGAGGCGTAGGTTGCGGTGGAGGCTTCGCTCTACTTGTCGTATTGTTTATCCTATTAATAATCATTGGTGCTTCATGGGGCTACGGTGGTTACGGATATTAGTAATAGGAGATATGAATTTTAAGACAGCAAGGAGGAGATAGTGTATGTATGGATATGGCGGCTTTGGATACGGCGGCTGTGGATATGGTGGAGGATTTGGATACGGCGGCGGTTTTGCCTTAATCGTTGTTCTTTTCATCCTTCTAATCATTGTAGGCGCAGCTTGTTTTAGATTCTAGATCATTCGATTTAGAAAAAGCAGGAGACTTCCTGCTTTTTTTTAGTTTAGACGGCTATTAGAGGGAATAAAAGCTTTGTGTATTTGCAAGTAGTTGACGATAGACTTCCTGCTTGGGCAACCTTTTTAGCTTAGAAATCATTCCAACTGTCTCATTCATCATTTGCGGATGAGTAACTAACCCTTGAAATGGACCATCAAATGGCCAAGGTCCATCAGTTTCGACCATAACCTGATCAATTGGGAACACTTTTGCAATTTCCTGAATCTCATCTTCATAGACGATATCAGGTGTAAAGGAAATAAAGTAGCCATTTTTAATGAGTCTTTCTACAGTTTTGCTGTCTCCTTTAAACCAATGAAAATGAGCTTTTTCAATTGAGTGTTTTTCTAAAAGATCACAAACGATAGGGGCATCGTCATAAACGGCATGAAGCACGATTGGCTTTGCCCACTTTTTAGTAAGGATAGTAAATGTTTCCAATAGCTCGATATAACCTTGTAATGGAAAGGATGGATCGGCTGTTTCCATTCGTAAATAATAGGGAAGTCCTACTTCACCAATGGCAACCATGTTATCTTTATGTGACTCGATCCATGTGATTAGTTTTGCCAGTTCTTTTTCATTCGGTAATTGCTGTTCAGGGTGATACCCAAAAGCTGGCTGCACTTTTGAAAATTTTTCAGATAATAAAAGATTTCTCTTTGCAGACTCTAAGTCATATGAAACAGAAATAATGGACTGAATGGATGGGGAACTAGAGATAATTTCTTGTATTTCCTCATCCCTGTAATGATCGAGATGAATGTGTGAATCGATCATTGTTTTCATTCCCCATCCCTCCTTTTTAATGTAAAGTAAATCGTTCTCTTGTTTGCCAAAAATTGATCTTCAAGTAAAAGTTCTTCACCTCTCGGCCGGTTAAAAGGAACCTTAAGCTCACTAATAACATGTGAAGGCCGATGGGAAAGAACTAAAATTCGATCAGAAAGGAAAAGTGCTTCTTCAATATTATGGGTAACAAAAAGGATGGTTGGTTTATGAGAATCCCAAATATTGAGCAGCCACTTTTGCATATCAAGCCTTGTCAATTCATCTAATGCAGAAAACGGTTCATCCAGCAGAATGATTGGCTGTGGGCTTAAGAGTGCACGAATAAAGGCTACTCGCTGTTTCATTCCTCCTGATAATTCATGAGGATAGGAATGAATATTTTCCTTCAGTCCTGCCTTTTCAATCATATCAATCGCTTTATCTCGATTAATATTCCCTTGAAGCTCCTGGCCTAATAATACATTCTGCAGAATCGTTCGCCACGGAAGCAATGATGGGGTTTGCGGCATATAGCTAATGGACCCGCGTTTACCAATAATGCTCTTGTTTTGTAATTGAATCGTACCTTCATCTGGAGTTAGCAGTCCTCCTATTAAGTTGAAAATCGTACTCTTACCACTGCCTGAAGGCCCAAGGATAGAAACAAATTCACCTGCTTTAACATCCAAACTTAGTCCTCGGATGACTTCATTCTTCCCAAACCTTTTTGAGACATTTTCGATTGAAAGTAAACTCAATTCCTTTCAGCCTCCTTTCTTTTCCATCGGACAAGAAAACGCTCTGCCAGCAGAATGATAATAAATAATAATAGACTTAACAACATAATAAATAAAATGGCAACAAACACACGATCTGTTCGGAAGGAGGAGGAAGCCAAGGTCATATAAACTCCAATTCCAGATTTGGCACCGAGCCATTCCGAGATGACTGCCCCCATCACACTATATGTAGCTGAAATCTTTAAACCAGAGAATATTGCTGGCAAGGAAAAAGGAAGCTCAAGCTTCCAAAAAAGCTGTCTTCGATGAGCACCAGCCATCATCATATAATGCTTCAGTTCATGTGGAGTTTGTCTAAACCCATCTAAAGCTGCAACAGTGATTGGGAAGAAACAAACGAGTGTAATAACAATGATTTTTGGCAGTAAGCCAAACCCAAACCAAATGACCAATAATGGAGCAAGAACAATAATTGGAACATTCTGTGATAAAATTAATAAAGGGTAGATTGATTCTCTAACTAAAGGAAGGAGATGAAGGATAATAGCTGTTAATAATCCAATTGCTGAACCAATCAAAAATCCAAGTAATGAAAGTTTAATGGTTGATTCAAGATGAGCATGAAAGTTTCCCCAGCCTTCTATTGCTTCTTTAAAAATATCTGTAGGCGGTGGGAGAAGCCACGCAGGAATATCAGCCAGTTTAACTGTCATTTCCCAAATAATGAATAAAAGGAGGAGAACAAATGCTGGTCTCCATCCTTTTAATAAATGGTTCATCATGAACGGTATTTCTCCGTTAGATCGGTCATTTCAATTCCTGAAGGCTGATATAAAATTTTAATTTGCGAAATGACATTTCTGCTCCCTTTTTCGATCATTTTTTCGTTCATTTCAGCTATTATTCTTAATAATTGTTCCAATTCACCTTCCATCGTTGTTTCCAGCGGGTGAACCTCATACTTAACTCCTGACTCATCAATGACACGAATTGCTTCATCAACGTAAGGAATGACATCTTCCCCGTTTTTTGTTTTTGGTATAATTTGAATACTTACTAATGCATTTGCCATTCTCTAACTCTCCTCACTCAGGTAAAAATTCATTTGTAAATGCTTTTTCAGCTTCTAATTTCTTATCAAGCAAACCGTTTTCAAACATCCAATCTGCATAGTTTTTCCAAACGTCTAGCTTCTGTTCACCCCATCTTGAGGCATCGTCTTGATAATGAGGTGCTAACCATTCCTGGCTTTTTTTCACAAGCTCTTCATCTAGGTCTGGAGCAGCTTTTAATAGGATTTCTGCAGCTTCTTTAGGGTTGTCTATGGTATAGCCATATCCTTTTGATGCTGCTTTAACGAAAGCTTTTACCGTTTCAGGATTACTCTCAATCATTTTTTCATTGGTTGCAAGTACAGGGGTATAATAGTCAAGCTTATCACTATAATCGGTTAAATAAACCATATTTATTTTTTCCCCGCGCAGCTCTGCCTCTACGCCTGTCCAGCCATAATAAATCCAAGCGAAATCAATATCGCGTTTTACAGCTGTGAAGAAGTCGGCATCTCCCATATTAACAATTGAAACATCCTCAACTTTTGCTTTTTCGATTTTCATTAATGAATCAAGAACGGATTTCTCAACTGGAGAGCCCCATCCCCCATATGTTTTCCCTGCAAAGTCTTTCGGAGAGGTGATGTTTTTTTCAGCAGGTGAAGCGAACCCAGATGTATTATGCTGGATCACGGCTGCAACAGAGACGAGAGGAACTCCTTGCACACGTGCTTGTGTAATGCTTTCCTGATAACTAACGCCAAAATCAGCCTTTCCAGATGCAGTTAGCTGATCAGCGCCAGCTTCACCAGGCATAATGATCTCCACATCAAGACCTTCTTCTTCAAAGTATCCTTTTTCCTTGGCAACATATAAGCCAGTATGGTTCGTATTTGGTGTCCAATCTAGAACAACTGTAACCTTTTCTAACTCGTTATTGTCCTTTTCTTTTGTTTGATTCTCACCGCCGCTGCATCCAGCAAGCAGCAAGGCAGAACTTAGGATTGCTATCCATTTCTTCATCTCTTAACCTCCAGGTGATTTATACTTATGCTCTCCAGAATCTATGGATTTTTTGCAAAATAAAAACGCCCACGGCATGAACCAGGGCGCATATAAACTAAACACATCTATGTATTAGAATATGTTCCCTCCGCTGGTATCAACCAGATCAGGTTCAAAGGGTTATCACCTTATTGATGAAATCTCAACCGATTACACGGTTCCCCTACAATTCTGCCTATTCATTTTTTAAAAGCGATTTTATTCCTAACCCATTATAACAGAAATGTTCTAAATGACTAGAAAAAAGTACTATTTATCTTAACTATCACCTTATTTTGAACAAATTCCAATATTTCACTGGATTTCTATGGGAATAATTGAGGTGTAGAAGTGTTCAATTTTCTATGTTACGGTTATAGATGTTGTTCAAGCAGGAAAAAAGGAGGAGAAATGATGAAGAAACTTGCAGTAGTTTTTGCAGGGCTCGTGATGCTCTCATTCCCGTTTTTCCAAACTGATAAAAATTACGCATACGCTGAAACTTTAGATCATGTTGATATTTATACAGTTCAGAAGGGGGATTCCCTTTTTGATATTGGAATGGAACATGGAGTATCTGAGATAGATTTAATGAAGATTAATCATAAAAATTCAGGAAAAGTCCAACCTGGTGAAAAGATTATTTTACCAAAATCAATTACAAAAGAAGAAAAGGATCTTCTTGCACGACTCGTCCATGCGGAAGCAAAAGGGGAGCCCTATAAAGGAAAGGTTGCAGTCGGACTGGTCGTTTTAAACCGAGTAAAGGACAAACGTTTTCCTGATAATATAAAAGATGTTATATATGAAGAAAGGCAGTTTCAGCCAGTGGATAATGGAGCTATTAACGAGCCTGCTGACAATGATTCTAAAAAAGCGGTTATGGAGGCACTTGTTCTTGAAGGAAAAGGAAATGACTCCGTATACTTTTTCAATCCCGATAAAACAAGCAGTACATGGCTAAGAGCACAAACAGTAACTGAAGAAATTGGAAATCATCGCTTTGCTAAGTAAGAACATCTCCTGAGTATTTTTGGAGATGTTCTTTTTTTGTGGAAAGAGGCACTTTGCTTCTAAGATCGGGGCGGTGGAAGAATCACAGTCATCAAAAACATATTCACGATTATATATGCTCTTTTTCTCCTGCTTCAATGGGCTGATTTTGTTTCCAACTCTTATATTTTTCCAATTCATCAGAAAGCTGTTTGATAGCAAATGCAATGACGGCTGCATCGTCCACCATGCCGATACCAATTAAGAAATCCGGTATGATATCAAGGGGGGAAATAAAGTAAAGGATAGAAGCAATAATGAATAAGATGGATTTCTTTGATATTGCTCGATATTCACCGCTTGACCAAGACTTAACGAGATCAATAAGAAGTTGAAATTTCTGCCATACTCCAGTAAAAGATGCTTTGTTTACTCTTGCTTTTTTTTCTGTTTTCTTAAGTAAACGATTTGTTTCACGAGGGTTGTCTAAATATTTTTTAGCTTTTGAAAGAAATTTTTTATAGCCTGTTTCATAGTCTTTTTTATTTGACATATTTTTTCCTCCATTAAAGTAATTATTTGTTTTTCTCGATATATTCAAATAAAAAGGATTGTCCATTCCGGTAAAACCGTGGATCAAATAAGCCGATGCGATCGTTATCATCGACGAGAACAACGAATGGTGCCCATTGATATAGAGTTTTTGCTTCAGGACGTTTATCAAATAGCATGTCCAAATTAGCATCTTCGGATGACTGTAATACATACTGCGCCCTTTTCTTTTGAAATAGACTATCAGAAAAAATTGTAACTTCTTTCTCCTTTTTAGTAATCACAGAATAGGTCCAAGGAATAAAGCCAGCGGATAGTGCCACTTGATCATAATTTTCACTATACTGGTTGTAAATAAATAGTCCTTGTATGGTTTGTACCATAAAATGCAGGATGATAAACATCCATGCCATTCTAAAATAAAATGGAGATATTCCCTGTTTCTTCTTTGAAAAAATATAGGCTATACCCATAATCATCCATACAACAAAATCAACAATGGGAATGGTCCCAAATGTAATCCTTACTGATGAAAATGGTTCTAAATAGCCGGTTCCCCACGCATTAAATAGATCACTTGTATTATGAATAATGACTGCTATCCATCCAAGAAAGAACAGTTTTATATCTTTACTCTTAAACAATAGTAGACAGAGGAGTGAAAAAAGGAGTGCCCAAAAAGGGGTGAGAAAAATCGAATGTGTAATGCCTCTGTGCCACATTTGGTACATTCCTTCTGTATCCCAAAAGCGGGATAGGACATCTATATCGGGAATGAGACTTGCACCAACTGCAGTAACGAGATAGGCTCGTTTATGCTTAATATCCATGTTCTTTTTATCAACAGTTCCGTATAAAGCAAGCCCAAATAAAGTATGAGTAATGGAATCCAATCGAGCACCTCCGAATCAAAATGTTTTGTCTATAATTAGTATAGTTCATGAACCTTCTAGAAAAAAGCAATAAGATGTGTAAATGCAGCATTGCATTCTTTTTTTCAGAGCGATAAAATGAAAGGTATGATTAAATTGAGAATTCCTTCAGCGTGATGTCAATTGCGCTGGTAGGTAATCTGCGATAAATTTGAGAGTCAGCGAGGAATTAACCATGGCAAAAAAGTTTGAAGAAGAAGTTTTATCACGCCGGACATTTGCAATTATTTCCCACCCGGATGCAGGTAAAACGACATTAACAGAAAAATTACTGCTATTCGGGGGGGCTATTCGGGATGCAGGAACGGTTAAGGGAAAGAAGACCGGAAAATATGCAACAAGTGACTGGATGGAAATAGAGAAACAGAGAGGGATCTCAGTAACTTCCAGTGTGATGCAGTTTGATTATAATGGAGCGAGAGTCAATATTCTAGATACACCAGGACACCAAGATTTTAGTGAAGATACGTATCGGACATTAACTGCAGTAGACAGTGCGGTCATGATTATCGATTCTGCAAAAGGGATTGAGGAGCAAACGCTTAAGCTCTTTAAAGTATGCCGAATGAGGGGGATTCCTATTTTCACCTTCATTAATAAGTTGGATCGACAAGGAAAGACACCATTGGAACTTCTTGCAGAGCTTGAAGAAGTCATGGGGATTGAATCGTATCCAATGAATTGGCCAATTGGAATGGGGAAGGAATTCCTTGGTATTTATGATCGTTTTAATAATCGAATTGAGCAATTCCGTGTGGATGAAGACAAGCGCTTTATTTCTTTAAATGAAGAAGGAGAAATTGAAGGGGAGCATGCTTTGAAGAATTCGGGGCTGTATGAGCAAACCCTTGAGGAAATCATGCTTTTGAATGAAGCTGGCAATGAGTTCTCTAAAGAAAGAATTGCTGAAGGGGAGTTAACGCCTGTATTCTTCGGTAGCGCATTAACAAATTTTGGTGTGCAAACATTTTTAGAGTCGTATTTACAATTTGCACCATCTCCACAGCCACGGAATTCAACAGCTGGTGAAATTAACCCGCTATCAGAAAATTTCTCTGGTTTTATCTTTAAAATTCAAGCGAATATGAATCCTGCACATAGAGATCGGATTGCATTCCTGAGAATTTGTTCAGGTCAGTTTGAACGAGGAATGACCGTAAATATTCCGAGAACTGGGAAGCAGATCAAGCTTGCTCAATCCACTCAATTTATGGCTGATGATAGAAGTACGGTTGATCTTGCCGTAAGTGGGGATATTATTGGAATTTATGATCCAGGCACATACCAAATCGGGGATACATTAACTTCCGGAAAGGAAAATTTCCAATTCGACCGTCTACCGCAATTTACACCAGAGCTCTTCGTCAGAGTTTCTGCGAAGAATGTCATGAAGCAAAAGCACTTCCATAAAGGGATTCAGCAGCTTGTACAAGAGGGTGCGATTCAGCTTTATAAAACGGTAAAAACGGAAGATCTATTGCTTGGTGCAGTCGGTCAGCTTCAATTTGAAGTATTTGAGCACCGAATGAAAAATGAATATAACACAGAAGTATACATGGAAAGAATTGGTTCGAAAATTGTCCGTTGGGTTGAGGGGGATGAAGTAAGTGAAAATCTCTCCAGTTCTCGAAGCCTTCTTGTTCATGACCGTTATGATAAAAAAGTCTTTTTATTTGAAAATGATTTCGCGTTAAGATGGTTCCAAGATAAAAATCCAGAAGTTAAATTATACAATCCCATGGATTCTGAGCATTAATATGAAAAACGGTTCCGATAACGGGGCCGTTTTTTTTATTAATCTGCCAGTTGTGAATTAGTATACTTTGATTGTTAGGAAAATATTGTATGTTATTAATAGACAATTATACTAATATCAAGCATTAATGGATGGCAAATAGGAATGAGGAGGTAAATAAAATCAAAAATGAAGACTCACAAGTACCTTCTACTTCAGTGGAAAAGGTTCTTATAAAGAAGCAAGCGAAAAGAAAACTGCTATGGAAGGAGATAGGTACACTTATAAAAAAGAAAAAACTTTCATTTGTATGTTTTATTTTTCTTTCAATCTTGATCTTAATTGCCATTTTTGCCCCTATTATAATTCCTTATCCTGATGATATTAATGGAGGTTCTCAATTAGAAAAAAAGTTTCAGCCGCCTAATATGGAGCATCTTTTTGGAACAGATGAACGAGGAAGAGATTTATTTAGTCGTGTGATTTATGGTACAAGAATAGCTTTCCAAGTTGGTCTAATTTCACTTAGTTTGTCAGCAGCGCTTGGGTTCTTTTTTGGGGCAGGGGTGTTGTATTTTGGAAATAGGGTTTCTGAAACGATTAAGCGCATCTGTGAGATATTCCAAAAGTTTCCAGCGCTTTCGTTCTTATTTTCCATCGGAATTGCTACTTTAGTGGGTGCCTCTATGAAGTCGGCAATTATCGCTATTTCTGTATCTTGGTGGCCATGGTATACGATCCCAATTTTGAAACAAATTGATTCATTGAAAGAACGCGGGCTTGTTGAGGCAACGCATTCTTTAGATGGCTCGGCATGGATCATAATTTTTAAGCGAATTGTTTCAAGTAACAACATGGCCTTATTCCTTTCCCGGGTATTAATAGATATGGGGACAATTATATTAATGGTAGCTGCATTAGGATTTATGGGTCTTGGAGCCCAGCCGCCTGAGCTTGAATGGGGGCTTCTCATGAATATAGGAAGAGAATTCTTGTTCACATGCTGGTGGTATGTAACATTCCCAGGCATATTTACTATAATGACTGTTTTGGCTTTTGGAATAACTGGAAAGGGATTAAAAGAACATGCCATTCTAAAGACTCGATAGATAAATCACGGTGTTCATCCACCGTGATTTTTTTAGGTGTTCATTGACAAGCCTTTTTAAAAATATTATAGTAATAGCATGTTATTTTGCTTTAACGCCAAAAAGCGTCTAAGTAAAATAGTGAAAAGGTAGTTTCGCAGAATAAATGCTGCGTATACAACTAGAGGAGGATTTTTTATGCAGCATGAACAGCAAAAATTAACGATTAGGCCGCTAGAAGCACTTATAATTACACTTATACTTTTAGGTGGAATCAGCTACTCAATCATTTTTACTGGGGTTGGTCCACACGTTCCAATTGTTTTAGCAGTTATTATTTTAATGGCATATGGATTAATTAAACGGGTTCCCGTAAAGGACATAGAAGAGGGACTAATAGAAGGAGCAAAATCGGGTCTTGGTGCTGTCTTTATCTTCTTCTTTATTGGGATGTTAATCAGCAGCTGGATGGCTAGCGGAACGATTCCAACTTTTATATATCTTGCTTTAGAGGTGGTTAATGGGAAGTTCTTTTATGCCATTGCTTTTATTGTTTCTTCCATTATCGGATTAAGTGTGGGCAGTTCACTTACAACTGCAGCTACGATTGGGGTTGCTTTCATGAGTGTAAGCTCAGCACTAGGGTTGTCAGAAGCGATGACAGCTGGCGCAATTATTTCTGGTGCTTTTTTTGGTGATAAAATGTCTCCATTATCAGATACAACGAGTCTTGCTTCCATGATTGTTAAGGTGGATATTTTTGAACATATAAAAAATATGGCTTGGACGACAGTCCCAGCTTTTGGTATCACACTCATCCTATTTGCCTTTTTATCGCCAACTGAAGCTTCGGCAAGCTTTGAAATGATTCATATGCTGAAAGCAAAGCTAATAGAGCTAGAATTTGTACATTGGTATTCATTAATTCCTTTTATTCTATTAACGTTTCTAGCGATAAAGAGAATTTCTGCGCTTATTACGCTTTCATCAAGCATTTTAGCTGCTTTAGTGATTAGCTTTTTCGTCCAGAACGATATAAGTGTTCAGAAGATGATGGATTTATTATTTTTTGGGTTTAAATCAGATACTGGAGTAGAAGAAATCGATTCCCTTTTAACAAGGGGAGGGATGGAAAGTATGATGTTCTCTATTTCCTTAGTACTTTTAGCTCTTTCAATGGGTGGCCTTCTCTTTAAACTAGGGATATTACCTGCCCTTTTAGAAGGTATAAAGGGATTCTTAAGTAAGCGGTCCTCTTTAATTTCTGCGACTGCTGGAACAGCAATCGGAATTAATTTTCTTCTTGGGGAACAATATCTTTCCATATTATTAACCGGAAATGCTTTTCAAGAATCTTATGATAAGGCAGGTCTGGAACGGAAAAACTTATCTAGGGTACTTGAAGATGCAGGAACGGTCATTAATCCATTAGTTCCTTGGAGTGTTTGTGGTGTTTTTCTAACAGGGGTTTTAGGTGTTGCTACAATCGACTATTTACCATTCACCTTCTTCTGTTTACTTTCGCCCATACTAACAGTTGGATTCGGGTTGACCGGCTTAACAATTACAAAAAGTGCAAAGGCTGCAGCATAAATTGCTGTCTTTGCACTTTTTTATTTCCAATAAATAAAAATTTGCTGTTAATCAGTCGATTAGCGGTTTTTTTACGCCATAAAAGTAATAATAAGATATATATCAAAAATGGGAAATTAGAATTAGTTTGATCGAAAGAGAGTGATCCAATAATGGAGCGGTTGGTGATTTAGGGTGAAAACGCTAGGTAAACTTGAGGCTGTTTTATGGAGTATTGCACTACCAGGATTCAGTCAGCTACTTTCGGGCCAAATAATTAAGGGCACGCTTTTTGTATTACTTGAATTCGTTATTAATATGTATAGTAATTTTAATTCTGCTATCATGTTCAGTTTTCTAGGAGAAATTGATCATGCCATCCAAGTAACAAATTTTCAATGGCTGATGTTTTATCCTTGTCTATACTTTTTTGCGATGTGGGATGCTTACCGGACGTCGATGCCAGAGAAGGAAGAATTATCCTTTCTCCCATTTGTTTTTAGCGCCTATTTTGTTACAGTAGGCTTAATGTACTCTACCAGGATAAAAGTATTTGGCATCTTAATTGGACCAGTTTTTTTACCTATGCTTTCTTTAATTCCAGGTTTAATGATTGGATTCATAATCAGGTGGATCATTTTATCAATAAAAAAATACCGTTTGCAGAAATAAGAAACATCTCATTGATTTAAGGCTTTAATAAATTTTATTCAGCAACCCCCAAAAACACCTCATTGCGTATCGTACAGTTGTAATGAACAAGCGGCCGCTAAAAAACATTTTATGAGGTGAAAGAGTTGAAGTTTTTATCAAACAAAGAATTACAAAAATTAGGAAGAACAACTTTAGCATGGGTGCTAGCAGGGACATTTACATTTTCAACTACATTGGCCTCTGCCGCTGAAAACACAAATGAAACAGATCAATATGAAACAGTTGACCTACCAGATAATCTGGATGTACCTAAAGTAAATCCTGAACAAGCTAAGGGGGAGAAAGTCGAAAATGAAGCTCCCTCTTTATTACCGGGAAGCTTTTTCTACTTTGCCAAAATTGCCTTAGAAAAAATAAAACTTGCATTCACATTTAATGAAGAAAAAGAAGCGAAGCTATTGGCTGCTTTTGCAGCAGAGCGTTTAGCCGAGGCGGAGGCACTTTTCAAAGAGGGCAAGGAAGATGAAGCTCTTGAGGCGATCAAGCATGCATTTGAAAGCTTAGAAAATGTAGAATCTATCATCGGAGAAGAAGGGTCTGTCGATAATGCTGCTGAAGCAGAGGAAAAGACAGAAAGGGATGATTCTAAAGCAGATGAATCAGAAACAGATGTTAAATCAGAGGAAGTAGACGTTGAAGAAGATGCGGATGTAGATAAGTTATTATCGCAAAATATTATTGCATTAACCGCTGCCATGGAGA
The DNA here is from genome assembly GCF_032154635.1 of Cytobacillus sp. Taxonomy (GTDB): domain Bacteria; phylum Bacillota; class Bacilli; order Bacillales; family Cytobacillaceae; genus Cytobacillus. Next base: position 54,828 of record NZ_JALDXW010000020.1, read on the forward strand.
AAGTGAAAAATCCAAAAGCGAAAGCTGCTTTACAAAAAAATATTGAAAAAAGCTATGCCAAGATCGCTTTGAAAATAGAAAAAATGGAAAAAAAAGATCTAAATAAAGATCTAATTAAAGATCATGAGGCGATAGAAGAGAGCACTACAAGTACAGCATTACCAGTAGATAAAAACTTGACTGTAAATATGCCAGCAGAAAAAAATGCTAAAGTAAAAGAAGAAGTAACAAAAGTGGAACTGGAAGATGATGCCCTTCCAGTAAAACAAAAAATACAAGAAAAAGCTGTACAAAGGCAAGAAAAGAAAGCAACTCATGAAGAGGCAAAAATTCAAAAAGCTTTGATTAAAGAAGAAAGCAAAAATACTCGAAAAATTGAAAAGCAAGAGATAAAAGAGAATAAAAAGGCATTAAAGGAAGAAAAAAAATTAGAAAAAGATAAAGGGAAACAAAAGGAAAAAGAACAAGAAAAAAAAGGAAACCATTAATTAATTTGTTAACTTTAATAGGTAAGGAAGAGCAGTCCAAATGTGGACTACTTTTCCTTTTCATTCTAGCGTACCCTTATAAACTCTAACGGGACATCGTATGATATAATGTCTTGAATGAAGAGGTGAGGCTATGCTAAGTATGCTATTCATGGCAAAAAAACGAAAAAGAACGCTGGAAGAAGCGATTCATTTAATACAGCAAGGTGATGCGGCCTTACAGAATGAAATCATAGATTCCTATAAGCCATTTATCGCTAAAACAGTTTCCTCTGTGTGTAAGAGATATATTCATGAATCGGATGATGAATTTAGCATTGGTCTCATTGCTTTTAATGAAGCGATTCAAAAGTATAGTTCTGATAAAGGAAGCTCATTAATCAGTTTTGCGGAAGTTCTAATAAAAAGACGAGTGATTGATTATATTCGGCAACAGGCAAAATATCAAAATTTAAGTGTTGATTTCAACTATGGCTTTATCGAAGATGAAGAGCAGCAGGCAGGTATGATCGTAGAAAATGAACGGTCGATAGATGAATTTAGAAAAAAGACCGATGAACAACTTAGAAGGGACGAAATTGTTCAATTTACATCTTTACTCCATGAGTTTGAGCTTAGCTTTCAGGCATTGCTTGAGCAATCTCCAAAACATGCAGATGCAAGGAAGAACGCCATGATTGTGGCAAAGAAGCTTACGGAAAATGAAGAGCTTAAACGAATACTACTAGACAAGAAAAGACTCCCTATCAAACAACTTGAAAAGGAGGTATCGATTAGTCGGAAAACGATCGAAAGAAACCGTAAATACATTATAGCGATCGCTCTTATACTAATTGGTGATTATGTTTATTTAAAGGATTATATTAAAGGGGTGTTAGAAACGTGAAAACAGGAATCATAATGGAAATGAACGAGCGTTTTTTAACACTGTTAACCCCCGAAGGTGAGTTTCTTCGTGCACATAACCATCATAATCATTATCAGCTTGGACAAGAAATAGAGTTTTTCCCGGTTGAAATAGATGAAACGAAGAAGTCAGTCCTTCCTCCCTTTTTTCAAAGCTTTAAAGGGAAAGCTATTTTTTCTGTCGCACTTATCCTAATGTTAACCTTTGCTAGTCTTATTCCATTGATAGGATCGAATGACGTATACGCCTATATGTCCATTGATGTAAATCCGAGTATTGAACTAGGGATAAATGAACAATTTGAAGTGATCGAATTTGTGGCGTATAACAATGAAGGAAAAAAATTAATCGAACAAATCAAACACTGGAAAAAGAAAAATATCCATGTATTAACAAGTGAAATTCTTCATGAGATGAAAGTACAGGGATATATTAAACAGAATCGAGAAATAGTGATAGCTACCGTTTATACAGAAGAACAACAAGAGAAGAAAAAGCGTTGGGAAACAGAAATGAATGAAATTAAAAATGCTATTAGTAGAGAAAATTTAGAGCTGAAGGTTGTCGAAGGGTCAAGAGAAGACAGAAAACAGGCGATTGAAGAGGGATTAACAACAGGTCAATATAAAATAAAACAGTATATTACGAAACCTGAATCTACCCAACAAACAGAAAAAAAGCCAATAGAGAATACTTCCCAAAATTTAGAAAAGCCGACTGAAAAGAAGAATGTAACTCAAAATCAATCAAAGAAACCGCAAGAACAACAGGTGGAGCAAAAGACAGAAGTGCAATCGCCAGGAAAGTATCATGAAAATAAAAATAGCAATAACAGAGGCAATAGCAATAGAAACAATAAAGAGTTTAATAACGGGACAAAAAACCCTCCAGGCCATGAAAAGAAAGTGGAGAAAACGCAACAACAGCCTATTAAGGACAGGGATAACAAAGATAAGCCTAATCCCCCTGGTCAGAATAATAAACAGGAAAAAGGGCAAGATCATAGGAATAATAATAGTGATCGAAAATCACAAAATAATGATAAAGAGAAAAAAGACCAACATAAAAATTATAAAGATGACTAAAAAAAGTCCGGTGAATAACCGGACTTTTTCTATTTAGATTTGTGGATTATTATTTCCTGCCATTTGAGCTTGAGCTTGTTTAACTAATCTCTTCGTAATTTCGCCCCCAACTGAACCATTCGCTCTCGATACAGTGTCAGATCCTAAGTGTACCCCAAATTCTTGAGCAATTTCATACTTTACTTGATCTAAGTATTGTTCAATTCCAGGAACTAATAGTTTATTGCTGCTTCTTGCCATTACTTTCAACCCCTTTGCTGTCGGTTACAGAGTATTAATTTTCCCTGTATTTGTATTATGGATAAATAGTAACTAATTATTGATGGAAATATTTACGGAATGGTCTTTCTTTTAGTAAAAAAAGTCAACAGAAATTTTTGTGAAATTATTTCACGTATATGAACAAAATTTCAAAATCACATTTGCTATGTGATATTATGCACTATTCGTCACAATCCCTTCACCTATAATGAGAACAGATATCACACAAGGAGGGGATTAATTCAATGGAAACAAAAAATAAGTCAAAAACAGAAATGGTTTCTAGTCAAGAGGAAACGCATAAAGGGACCATCGTTTCTGTCACTGTGGTTGGATTAGTAATTCTTGTTACGTATTTAGTACTATACGGTCTATATATGGCTAGAATTTAGGGGGGAAAAACATGCATCGTTCTGAAAAGGTATGGTTAACGTTAAGCTTCGGTATGATCATGGCATTTATGATCTTTGCAGGGTATCAAGCATTTGCTTTAGAAATGGGGCCACCAAGTCATGGTGAAAGAATAGATCCACAAAAGGTTGACCAAACTGAACCTTTTGATCAGCCGGGAATTAAACAAATTGGCGAAAACGAGTACGAAGTAGTAATGACCTTACAAATATTCAGCTTTACTCCTAGTGATATTGAAATTCCAGCAGGATCAACTGTACATTTTACCTTAACTTCTAAAGATGTGGTACATGGTTTTCAAGTGGCTAATACGAATATAAATGCAATGGTTATGCCAGGATATGTACAAAAAATTACACAAAAGTTTGATAAAGCTGGCGAATATTTAGTGCTTTGTAATGAATATTGTGGTGCAGGTCACCAATTAATGGGCACCACTATTACTGTTAAATAAAGGAGGGAAGCTGCCGTGGAAACTGTCATCTCACAAAAAGCAAATGCGAGCGTATTCAAAGAAAAAGCAAATAAAATTCTTGGAGTTAACATTCAAGATGCTAAATTATCGAAATCATATTTATCAGTTGCATTTATTGCTCTATTAATCGGCGGAACTTTAGGTTTACTACAAGGATTAAACCGTGCAGGTCTATTAGAATTGCCATCATGGCTTACTTATTATCAAGTGTTAACTGCACACGGATTATTACTGGTTGTTGTATTTTCAGCTACCTTTACCATTGGATATTTCTATGCTGGAATGTCACACACTTTAGGCGGATTGCTTCCGAAAGTTAGAACAATGGCGTGGATAGGCTTTTGGTTGAAAATATTAGGGGTTATATTAGTTGTTATCCCGATATTAATGAATGAAGCTTCTGTAATGTACACATTCTACCCGCCAATGGCTGCTCACCCAATGTTTTACTTTGGTCTAGTATTTGTCGTACTAGGTGTTTGGATGTGCTGTTTTGGAGGATTTATTCAAGTAGCTAATTGGAGGAAAAATCATAAAGGACAGCATCTTCCAATTTTTTCATTCTTTGCGACAGGTGTATTTATACTCTTAGTAGGTGCAACAGCATTTGTAGCAGTAGAAGTTATTTTCATGATCATCCCTTGGTCTCTTGGCTGGGTTGATACAATTAACGTAATGGTTGCTCGTACACTGTTCTGGGCATTTGGTCATACAGCAGTTAATATTTGGTATTTAACAGCAGTTTCTGCCTGGTATGTAATTGTACCAAAAGTGATTGGCGGAAGACGCTGGAGTGATTTGCTTACTCGAGTTGTCATTATTGCGCTAGTTATTATGAATATTACTGGTGGATTCCACCATCAAATCGTTGACCCTGGTATTTCAGAATCAGTTAAATACATGCACGTATTCATGAGTTTAGCTATAGGATTCCCATCTTTAATGACTGCTTACGCCATGTTTGCTGTATTTGAAAAAACTGCAAGAAAGCAAGGCGGAAAAGGTTTAATCGGCTGGTACAAGAAAATGCCATGGGGCGATGTTCGTTTCCTTGCACCATTTATCGCAATGCTTGCTTTTATCCCAGCAGGTGCCGGCGGTATTGCTCAAACTACGAACCAATTAGACCAAGTTGTTCATAACTCACTGTGGATCGTTGGACACTTCCACTTAACATTAGGTATGTCAGTAGCAATGACATTCTTCGGTGTTAGTTATTGGCTCGTTCCTTATTTATCAAAGCGTATATTAACGAAAGGAATGAATCAGTTTGGTGTCGTAACAACGGTTATCTGGACAATCGGTATGGTGACAATGTCTGGTGCCATGCATACGGTTGGATTATTTGGATCGCCACGCAGAACGTCTTATTCAACATATTTTGATAATGCAACAGCTTTAAGCTGGGACCCATATTTAATTTTTCTAGCAATTGGCGGTACATTATTAATGGTTGCCGCAATCATGCAAGTGTATGCGGTGTTTAACTTAATGTTCTTTGCTCCAAAAGGGGAGACAGAATTCCCTATTGCTGAAGTAGAAGAAGGAGAAGCGAAAACTCCATATTGGACTGAACGTTGGGGTGTTTGGGTAATTCTTATGATCATTGTTGTTGCAATGGCATATGTCATTCCATTAACAGACTTTATCGTCAACGCACCACCAGGATCCCCACCATTTAAAACTTGGTAATTAGAAAAGCGGAAGCGCCTTGCTCAGGGGCGACAAGCATAAGCCGATCTATGAAAGAAGGCGTCCTTTGCCTTCATTCATAGAGTGGCTTATGACCTCGAGCCCCTAGGCGCTGGAGCTAGACAAAAAGAAAAGCGGAAGCGCCTTGCTCAGGGGCGACAAGCATAAGCCGATCTATGAAAGAAGGCGTCCTTTGCCTTCATTCATAGAGTGGCTTATGACCTCGAGCCCCTAGGCGCTGGAGCTAGACAAAAAGAAAAGCGGAAGCGCCTTGCTCAGGGGCGACAAGCATAAGCCGATCTATGAGCACAGGAGACGGACAATTGATAAATAAAGAGATAGCTCGATGTTTTGGGCTATCTCTTTATGCTCAATTAGAGGAATATGTTGTTAAAACAGCCTAATAATTAAGATTAGGGAAGTGATTTCCATGATCAAAAATCGGAATAACGCAATTGCATCTATCCTCGTTATATTATTTGGGATCGTATTATTTTATATAGGGACGGACGGGTTCCAAGCATTTACTGCCGAGACAGCTAGAGTCAATCAGTTAAAAGATGATAAGCCAGAATTTCCAAATGTAACACTTGAGGATAGCAAGGGAAGGAAATATTCAATTTCTGAGTTTAAAGGCAAATATGTATTTATTACATTTCTATATACATCCTGTGCAACGGTTTGTCCACAGTTAGAAATGAATATGTCAAAGGTTTATGATTTATTGCCACCTAAGTATATTGGAGAGGATATCGTATTCTTGAGTATTAGCTTTGATCCTACACGAGATGATCCAGAAACATTAAATAAATATAAAGATGCCTTTAATAGTGATGGGGAAACATGGAGAATGGCCAGAATTCCAAATCAATCTGAATTAGATTCGCTGCTAAAAACATTCGGTGTAATTGTTATACCTGATGGAAATGGGAATTTCTCGCATAATTCGGCATTTTATTTAGTAAATAAAAAAGGCAACCTTATAGATGTAATGGATTATCAAGAAATTGATGATGCTGTCAAGAAGGTTACAAATATACTTGCAAACGGAACGGAGGAATAAAAATGAATCAGAAGACATTTGGCTTAGGATTATTTATTTTCCTAATTATTCCTCCTGTTGCAAATTTAATGGAATCAGTTATGATCATTCATATGCATATGCAGATGCCTATTTTAGTTATTACAGGCTTCCTAATGGCTCCTTTTTTTCAAAGGAAATTTCCTCGTTTTTTTGAAAAATGGAATCATAATGGCGTACCGGGAATCCTCTTATTTATTATTATTTTAGGATACTGGATGCTGCCGCGTACGATGGATGAAGCATTAGAATTATGGATGGTTGAGCTATTTAAATTTGTAAGCTTACCTTTTTTAGCTGGAGTTCCATTGAGAGATAGCTGGAGGAAGCTTGGGCAAGCTGGAAAGAATGCAGTAATTTTTTTCCTCTCATTTGCTTTTATCATGATGGGCTGGTTATATATTAATGCAACCATGCAATTATGTAATAATTATTTATTAATTGAGCAAATTACGCTTGGATGGGGATTTCTAACCATGGGTATTGCTTTTGTTCTATATTTAGGGTATCGTTTTTTCTTTAACCATTCAGCATACGAATAATTATTTACGATAGTCTTTAAATAAGAAGGCTATCTTTTTTCATTTTTTAATTGGAATACAAAAGATTTTTAGGGTTTTTACTTTCAAATCCGGCATTTATTCTTTATGATAGGGGGTATGGAAAATAGTGAAGGGAAATTGCTGTTTATGTGGAAAAAGATTCGAGATTTTTTGGATAAACTGACACCGGCTCAAGTCATTACCGGCTATTATTTACTAGCTGTTACGGTTTCGGTATTGTTATTACGGTTACCTGGCGTTCACAAACCTGGAGTGAAAGTTGATTTTATAGATACTGTTTTCACAGCAGTTAGTGCTGTAAGTGTAACGGGGCTTTCTGTTGTAAATATATCGGAAACATATAGCGTTTTTGGCTATTTTGTTATTATGGCCATTCTGCAATTTGGCGGGGTAGGAATTATGGCCATTGGTACATTTTTTTGGATGATTCTTGGTCGGAAAATAGGGTTACGAAGTCGTAAACTAATAATGGTAGACCATAATCAATTTGCGCTATCAGGACTTGTTCATTTAATAAGAGAAATTATTAAAATTATCCTCTTAATAGAATTAATTGGGGCGCTTATTTTAGGCTTTCACTTTATGAAATACTATCCTTCCTGGGAAGAAGCAATGCTCCATGGACTTTTTGCTTCAATAAGTGCGACAACAAATGGAGGAATGGATATTACGGGATATTCGCTTGTACCTTACGCAGGAGATTATTTCGTACAGTTAATTAATATTCTGTTAATCACCCTCGGTGCAATCGGTTTTCCGGTTTTAATTGAAGTGAAGCAATATTTGTTTAGAAAAAGGGAGGAACAAGAAATCCCTTTTCGTTTTACTTTGTTTACAAAGCTTACAACGTTAACTTTTGCTGTACTATTAGTTTTTGGAACGCTTATCATTTTGATTTTTGAATTTCAGCACTATTTTAAGGATGTCACCTGGCATAAAGGGTTTTTCTATGCATTTTTTCAATCGGCGACAACTAGAAGCGGTGGACTTTCTACAATGGATGTTAGTGAATTTTCAATGCCAACCTTATTAGTTATGAGTATTCTAATGTTCATTGGTGCATCTCCAAGCTCGGTCGGTGGTGGAATCCGGACAACAACTTTTGCATTAAATATATTATTTGTTTATCATTTTGCAAAAGGCAAGCTGGATGTAAAAATCTTTAATCGCGAACTCCATCAAAATGACATTATGAAATCATTGGTTATTACCATTCTAGCCACAATCATGTGCTTTACATCTGTAGTGCTAATAAGTATTACAGATAGTCAGCATGAATTAATCGAAATTATTTTTGAAGTATGTTCTGCTTTTGGTACGACAGGATTGTCAATGGGGATCACTGCAGAAATGAGTGACGTTGGAAAATGCGTATTAATGATTCTAATGTTTATCGGAAGAATTGGCTTAACGTCCTTTTTATTTATTATTGGTGGGAAGGAAAAGAAGGCAAATTATCATTATCCAAAGGAAAGGGTTATTATTGGATAAATAATAGAAACCAAAACCGATGCACAAATTTAGTGCGTCGGTTTTTGATTTATTAAAAGAAATATTTCATAAAAACGAAAATAGTCTAGTTTTAGCGCCTATACCCATCTGGACACAAGTCGAGTCTCACGCACAAGGGGAAAGAAATCTTACCAAGAAGCCTCGTTTTGTGCTTGCAGGGGAACTGGAGGCGCTTTTCGCATTACTTTTAATCTGTTCCTCGGCTTACATCTATAGTGGGATGCATAAAAGGGTACGCTTGAGGCTTTCTTTTACTTTCTAACAACTCTTTATTTTCGGTGGTGTTCCAGCCAATATCATTCGTAGGATGTACCCATTCATCCCCAGCCATAATGGATGGATCAATTTCGTCACTCCAATTTTCTAAAGGGGAATGTTCTGATGCATAATAGCTATCCCCAATTATTACACCGTGTGAATTTTTAAAAGGAGCCTCCATCTGTATACCCGTCCCTTTAAAGCTTGGTGCTTCAATCTGATGTGGAAGTGTTTCATCTATTCCGATTTTTTTCAATGGCTGTTCCTCATTGTTTTTCATAATTAGTCATCATTCCTTTTTCAATAGTTTTTGTTGTAAGACTCATTTTATTAAAGAAAAAATAGGAAGCATCCTTCCTGAATGAAAAGAAGTTGGAGGAGAAAAATAGAAAGGAATTCATGATAGAGGAGGCATAAATCTTGGCAAAGAGAAAAGCACAATTCGATGCTGTTGAAAAATATAGCAAAACACCCAAAAAAAATTTAGCAGAGGCAGAGTTTTCCTCTGAATTTAGTCAAGGTGAAAACCCGATGAAAGGTGCAAACCGAAACTCTAAGCAAGGAAGAAAGGGCAGAGCATAGTGAGTGAAAAAAATCAGAAGAAAAAAACAGATGCTGCTAATGTGGAATTCGGCCATGAATTTGGAGACATGAATGCAAATAAACTGTATGAGATTCCCTTTATGAATGAAGAAAAAAAGAAGAAAAAGAAGAAGAAATAATTAAAACCGGCTGAAATAGCCGGTTTTTGTTCTAAAGTTTCCTTTCTGCTGTGGAAAAAATCATCGTCTTTTCAGTGCTTGAATCGAAGTAGGTTAGAATCGTTGACCCTTTCTTTTCGATCTTGCCATCAGAAAAATATTTATCCAAATCAAAAGTAAGCTTTTCGATAAGTGTATGTTTAAATAGCTCTTTTTCAGTAAGACCTAGTCTAACGAAGTCTGGACCAAATTGGTTGGGCTGTTGCATAATACTTTGATAGATGACAGATCTTTCCGGTTTATCGTAGCTTGTACTTGGTCCCCACCACGGTTTTCGGGGTTTATACTTTTGCCTTGATAAGTAATCATATTTCATTAATCCTTCAATCACATCAAGGTCTTCAATACTCTTCGTCTTAAGAAACTCATATAGACGTTTGAATAAATCCTCCAGCTGGTGCCCAATTCTAGACCAGCCCTTTTGTTCCCAAAAGCTTCCGAAGTCTTGAAAGAAATCAAATGGAGACGGGAAGGTATGTGTGACAAGAAATTCAACGGTAAAGTCCATTCTGTGGTCATTCCAATATTTTTCAAGAACATCTTCAACCTGCTTAATACGAATAATATCATCAAATGAAAGGACATTATTTCCAAGCATTTCATATGGTGAATGATCCATGTAGATATATTTGTGATCTTCGGCTCTTAACCTGAGACCTGTCCCTCTTAATAACTTCAGAAAGCCTAGCTGTAATTCTTCAGGTCTCATTGCAAATACATCATTGAACGTTTTTCTAAAAGAATGATAATCCTCTTCAGGGAGACCAGCAATTAAATCAAGATGCTGATCAATTTTTCCGCCTTCCTTTACCATAGTAACCGTACGTGAGAGCTTCTCAAAGTTCTGTTTCCTCATGACTAGCTCATTTGTGTAATCGTTGGTTGATTGTACACCAATTTCGAAGCGGAATAATCCTGGAGGCGCTTCCTGATTAAGAAATTCGATTACCTCTGGACGCATAATATCAGCAGTGATTTCAAATTGAAACACGGTCCCAGGTAAATGCTCGTCAATAAGGAAACGGAACATTTCCATTGCATAGCTGCGGCTAATATTAAATGTACGATCAACAAATTTGATCGTTTTTGCACCATTTTTCATTAAATAGCGAATATCTTCCTTAACCTTCTCTCTATCGAAATAACGAACCCCTACTTCTATAGATGAAAGGCAGAACTGGCAGCTAAATGGGCAGCCGCGGCTTGTTTCGATATAAGTAACCCTTTTTCCCAAATGAGCAATATCCTCCTCAAATCTGAACGGTGAAGGGAGCTCACGAAGATCAAGCTTATTTCGCTGCGGGTTTACTTTTGTTTGACCTCCTTTTCGGAAGGCAATGCCATGGACATTTTCCATTTGCTGATCCCCATTTAGTTCAGTGAGCAATTGTTTAAATGTTTCTTCTCCTTCACCAATGGCAATAAAGTCAAATTCTTTTACGTTCTCCATCCACTCAAGAACATCATAAGACACCTCTGGTCCGCCTACTACTATCTGAATAGATGGATCTATTTTTTTAATCATCTTTACGACTTTTATCGTCTCTTCGATATTCCAAATATAACAGCTAAAGCCAATAATTGTAGGCTTCTTCCTTATTAGGTCAGTTACGATATTCATAATCGGATCTTTGATCGTATATTCCGCAAGTTCAATGTTAAATTCAGGCTCAGCGAATGCCTTTAAATATCGGATCGCAATATTTGTATGGATGTATTTTGCATTCAGTGTAGAACAAATAATCTTCATAATAGAAACTCCTTTAAAGAGTATTAAAACATCAACTTGTTATTATAACCCATTTTCGTCCAATATTCTAGAAGAAAATCAAGCAATGATGAAATTTCTGAGGAAAAGTTGATTGGTAAAATTAAATTGTAGAACGTAAGGAATGTCGTGAGAATATGTTAATAAAGAGTGTAATAAAACGAAAGTGAATTTCATCCATGTTCGGCTAAAAAATGTACTTAATAAAGCCAACTAACTGATTGAAATAGGTTAGAATTAAATAACTACCGAGCATACGTTTTCTTTCATATTGGAAAAGGAGGGCTTCAAATGGTGAAATTCTTTATTGATCCGGGACATGGTGGAACTGACCCGGGGGCAGTTGGGAACGGACTTCAAGAAAAGAATTTGACACTGCAAATCTCAAAAAACATTAGAGATATCCTTAGTGAATATGAAAATGTTCAAGTGAAATTAAGTCGCGAAGAGGATGAAACTCTTTCACTATCCCAGAGAACGAATGCAGCTAATACATGGAAAGCAGATTATCTATTGTCAGTTCATATCAATTCAGGCGGTGGTACGGGATTCGAGGATTATATTTATCCAACAGCAAGTGCAGCAGCAGTTAAGTATCAAAATATGATTCATGCAGAAATAAAAAGAGAGGTTGATTTTCAAGATCGAGGAAAGAAAAAAGCAAATTTCCATATGATAAGGGAAAGCAATATGCCTTCAATTTTAACAGAAAATGGATTTATTGATCATCCGTCTGATGCAGGGAAATTAAAGCAGCAATCCTATATTGAAAGGATTGCTCATGGACATGTAAATGGTTTGGTACGTGCCTTCAATTTAAAGGAAAAAGCACCAAAACCGCCAATGTGGGATGGATTAGAATTAAAGCGAGAACAAATTGGGCGCATAAGAATTTTAAAACGAATCAACTTATGGAAACGCGACTTGAATGATCAGCTTGTTTTTGTTAGGATTCTACAGCCTGGAGAAGTTTACAGGGTATATGGATATGATGATCTTTATTTTGGGCAATACGATGTAGGGGATAATCATTGGGTTACAAAAATTGACGGCTATATCAAATATGAAACACCGTCAAAGGCTTTATTAAAGAAGGCAAATGAGTATTATAAATAAGAAAATGTCCCCCTCAAATACGAGAGGGACATTTTTTTACCTATTTGTTTGATGTTCTAATGTCAAAATCCATTTTCAAGAGTATTAAAATGGCTCTTAGTTTTCTATAAGCATAATATACAAATCAAACATCTATCCCAAAGTTTATCATAAATGTATTAATAGCTTCAGTTGTTATACTTTTGAATTCGATAAATAATATACGTCGTTTGAATAAGCATAGATACAGCAAACAAAGGGACCGAAATCCATAAAATCCGTCTATGCCAATCCAAGTTCCGTTTCATAACGAGACTTGAAGCAATGAGGTTAAGTAAAAATTGTTTTAGCATATATTGACTCCCTTAATGAAAGTATGTAATTGTTATTTTACATAAATCTAGAAAATTCATTCATTGCTTGTCTTCAATTTGAATGTAAAGTTAAAAACAAATTTGATTTATTAAATAGTAATATGGAAGAAGGGGTAAGTATGTCTGTTAAAAAAATAGATTATGAAACTATATTGCAATTCTTATTCCAATCTTGGTCGATACAATCAAGTTCAAAGTGGTCCGAGGATAATCCTGCAAAAGGACAATGTGGTGTAACAGCATTAGTGATAAATGACATTTTTGGCGGAGAAATATTGAAAACTATGCTGCCTGATGGATGGCACTTCTACAATACAATAGACGGCAAGCGTTATGATTTAACCAAATCACAATTTTGTGAAGGAATAAATTATCAGGATATTCTTTCCAATAGGGAAGAGGCTTTTTCGGATACGAATCAAAATCAATACAATTATTTAAAACAAAGTGTAGAAAGATTGCTCCCAGATAGTGAGAAGTCTAATCTTTCTAAGCATGGTAATGTGAACTTTTTTATAAGTAAATAATTCTAGAATATGTAATCTTCAAAATAAAAAGAGGGTATCCCCTCTATTCACTATCGATAGGTTGAAGTACATATGCTCCCTTGTCACAACAGGTGGGGCAAACTGGCTCATTGTTTATATAGGTCATTTTCTCAAAACTAGCGAGTTCTCCACATGTTTTACAGACGATGAATTCACTCAAAAACAATCACCCTTTCAATCATTTAATATTAAGTGTATTTGAACAAAAGCCATTTTATGAAAGCAGTTTTTTTAATTATAATTGAAAAATCTAACGACTAGGAAAAAATTAAACGACAAAATCCAATTTATTTTAAACAATGAAAAGCAGATTATTAACTAAGAAGGAAAATGAAGAATCATGTTAAATTAATTAGATATATAAATAATTAGAAGGAGAGAAAGGGATGTCGTCTATATTTAAAAGAATTGATACTGTTTTTTTACAAGTTAAGGACTTTGAAGGCTCAATCAAATGGTATTGTGATGTATTAGGGTTTACACTTCGTTGGAAAGATGAGAAAAGCGGCTATGCCGCTCTTGATATTGGAGAAACTCCATTAACCTTAGTTCGAGCAACGAAAGAACCTATTAAAAGTGCAAGTATATCATTTAATTTCTTTACCCCGGATATAGAAAAGGCACATCAGCTTCTGATTCAAAACGATGTAAATGTTGGATCAATTAATGAAGACGGACAAGTGAAATGGTTTAAATTTCAAGATTTAGAGGGAAATGAGTTAGAAGTTTGTCATTTTATTGAATAAGAAGGGCAGAGAATACTTTTAATTCGAAAATCGATGTTGACTTAATTGATTTTTTCCAATAAAATGATTTTTAAATTTAATGGAATAATAGCGTTGAAGAGAAAAGTAGTTTTGATTATTTATTTTCAGAGAGCTCCTGTTGGTGAGAAGGAGTAATAAAAATCTTAATGAACAAAGACTCGGAGCTTCGCACGGATCTAAGCGTGAATTCTTAGTGATGCTGCGACGGGATCTCCCGTTAAAGAGATAGGGTATAATCAATGAAAGAAATTGCCGTACCCGAAGAGGTTGATATGGCAACATATCAATAAACTGAGGTGGTACCACGAAGTTATAACTCTCGTCCTCAAGACTATATGTCTTGGGGGTGGGAGTTTTTTTGTTTATAGAATTTATTCGCGCAGTAAGTAAAGAAATCAATTAGAAACGGGAGTGAAGAATATGGGAAATGATCAAATCATTCGAAGAAGGGAAAAATTAGATGCTATGAAATCAATCGGGCTGATCGTTTATCCTGAAGGTTTCTCGGTGAATTGTGATCTTAACGAAGCGGGACTTCTTAAGGATGGAACGGTTGGTGTACGAGTTTCTGGAAGAATAATGTCTATTAGAAACTTTAGTAAATTATGTTTTATAACCATTTCAAACATCGAAGGTAGCCTGCAGCTTCTTTTAAAAAAGGATGAGGTTGGCGAATTGCTTTACAATCAATTTTGTGATTTTTTCGACATAGGCGATTTTATTGGCGTGGAAGGACAGATGTATACAACTAAAACTGGTGAGAAGACTCTTCGTATAATAAGCTACGTCTTTCTTGGAAAGGCATTACGGCCATTACCTGAGAAATGGCACGGGCTAAGTGATATTGAAAGTAGATACTGTCAGCGTTATTTAGACTTAATTATGACAAAAGAAACGCAGAATCGATTAGCAACAAGATCCAAATTAGTTCGTTCAATCCGCCGTTTTTTCGAAGATCATCAATTCATAGAAGTAGAAACCCCGGTTTTACAGCAAACTTCGTCAGGCGCAATGGCAAAACCTTTTAAGACATATCATAACTCTTTAGGTACAGAATTTAATTTGCGAATTGCTCCAGAAACATATTTGAAGAGATTAATCATAGGTGGTTTTACGAAAATATTTGAATTTGCAAAGTGTTTTAGGAATGAAGGCATCAGTCCTCAGCATCTTCAAGAATTCACCATGGTTGAAGGGTATGCTGCGTACTGGAGCTATAAGGACACAATGAAATTGATGCGTGACATGATGCTGTACGTCCTTGAAGAAGTATTTCACACCACAGAAATTGACATACAAGGCCAAACGATTGATTTTTCATTAGAGTGGGAAATTGTTTCATTTAGGGATTTAATTTTTAAGAAGACAGGAATCGATATTGATCTCTTTCCCGAAGTAAATGACCTTTTGCAAGAAACTAAGAAGAAAAAGATTGAATTAGAGCACAGGAGTATTGAATCTTTAGGAAGAGGGAATTTTATCGATCTTCTTTATAAGAAAGTGTGCAGACCATACATGATAAAACCTACTTTTTTAGTTCAGCATCCTATTGATTTATCTCCATTGGCTAGAGCGAACGATCAAAACACAGCAATGACTGATCGTTTTCAACTAGTTATTAACGGTTCAGAAATAATAAATGCTTATTCAGAGCTAGTTGACCCGCTGGAGCAAAGACAAAGATTAGAGAAACAGGCATTGTTAAAAAATAATGGTGATGTGGAGGCAATGGAGATGGATGAAGACTATTTAACAGCAATGGAATATGGAATGCCGCTAATATCAGGTTGGGGATTTGGAATTGAACGTCTGCTAATGGTCCTGACGGATAGTGAAAACATTAAGGATTGTGTGTTCTTTCCATTAACAAAAAAATGATAAGCAAAATTGGACGTGAACAGATATTTCCAAAAAGGGAGGCATGATCTAGAGCTGATAGATTAATATTAGCTCTTATCCTTGTGAATAAGTGCGGCTATCGTGTACGTAGTTAACAAACTATTATAGTTAATGGAGGTACATATGAAAAAATGGACAACTTAATACGAAATAATCTAATAAAAACACAACTTTTTACTGCACATGCTTATTATATGGCTAAAGTTTATCTGTTAGAGAAACCATTGAAAATTTAAACTTAATAAAACAGTATTGCATTTAAAACATTCTTCTGTTAATATCGTTTCATAGCTAACGATTTTGAAAATTAACGAGGTGAGTGATCATACATTCATTTAATGAAGATGGAGAATTGCTTCCCGAAGAGGTAGATACAATCAATCTCTTAACTAAAATTCCAATTGAATCGTTAAACTTAGATGCTATTGCGGTAGTAACTAATCTTTATCGAATTGCACAAGGATTAAGAACTAAGATGGAACGTGAAGTGTTATCTGCTTATGGGTTATCGTGGACCTCATTTTCCATTCTATATGATTTGTGGATATGGAATTCGATAGAAACAAAAAAATTAGCTAAATCAGCTGGTATCACAAAAGCAACAGCAAGTAATATAACTGATACGCTGGAGCGAAAAGAATTTTGTTATCGAAAGGTTGATAATAGGGATCGGAGAATTACCTTTGTAACAATAACGGATAAAGGGAAGCGAGTTATGGAAAAGTTATATCCTCAATTTCATGAAAATGAAGTGAGTATTGTCTCCAGTTTAAGTGTGGATGAACAAAAGGCGATGTCAAAATTACTCCGAAGAGTAATTAGAGAGAATAATTTTTGATATAAATTGAATATGTGAAAAGCGATGAAAGGACATCTAGTAGCAATTATCTCCCTGTAAACAGAGAGTCAATGGCTGGTGTGAATTGACACATAGATAACGCGAATTACATTCCTTGAGCTTTCTTTGCGAAAAAAAGACAGCAAAGAACGGAGAAACCGTTAATCGTAGAGAGGAAGGATTATATCCTTCAATAAGGGTGGTACCGCGTGCAAAAGTTAAACCACGTCCCTTTTAGGGGATGTGGTTTTTTTATATTATTTTTTAGGAGGAATCAAGATGAGTAATTTTATGAAACAATTGACTGAGAAACAACGAGCGGAGGTAAAGAGGCAAATGGCTATTTACAGCCAAGGTGTGCAAGAAATTATTCCAACAGAAGAATTAGAAATTAAAATAGCTAAATCAATAATTGAGAATCGTCCATTAAAAATAAAACTAGGATTAGATCCATCTGCTCCAGATGTACATCTTGGTCATACGGTCGTTTTAAATAAGCTTAGGCAATTTCAAGAAAATGGGCATACCATCCAACTAATTATTGGAGACTTTACAGGGAAAATTGGTGATCCGACTGGAAAATCAATAGCTAGAAAACAGCTTACCGATGACGATGTTAAGCATAATGCAAAAACGTACTTTGAACAATTTGGAAAAATCATGGATATGTCGAAAGTAGAGCTGCATTATAACTCTCAATGGTTGTCTAAATTGAATTTTGAGGAAGTTATCCAATTAGCAGGTAAAATAACAGTAGCTAGATTATTGGAAAGAGATGACTTTGAAGATCGAATAGCTTTTGGCAAACCTATTTCTCTGCATGAATTCTTTTATCCTTTAATGCAGGGATATGATTCAGTCAAATTAGAATGTGATATTGAACTGGGTGGAACAGACCAGCATTTCAACATTCTGATGGGAAGACATTTTCAAGAAAAGTTTGGAAAAGATAAGCAGGTTGCGTTATTAATGCCATTATTGGAGGGGCTGGACGGTGTAGAAAAGATGTCTAAATCAAAGAATAACTACATCGGTATTGATGAAAGTCCACAAGAAATGTACGGAAAAGCGATGTCAATCCCTGATGAGTTAATGGATAAATATTTTGAACTGGTTACAGATCTAACGCCTATTCAAATTCAGAAAATCAAAGAAGATATTGAATCAGGAATACTGCACCCAAGAGATGCAAAAATGCTGCTCGGAAAGACGATTGTAAGAATGTATCACGGATTAAAAGCAGCGGAACAAGCAGAACAGCATTTTATTCAAGTTTTTCAGCAAGGTAGTCTGCCTGAAGAGATTCCAGTGATCGAATGGAGAGGTATTAATCATATTTCAGTCATCGACTTTCTTGTGCATTTGAAATTGTTTCAATCTAAAAGTGAAGCCCGTAGAATGATTGAAAACAGAGGCGTAAAGATTAATGGAGAAAAGGTAGAGGATATTCAATTACAAATTTCGGTGACTAATGGATTAATTGTACAGATCGGGAAGCGGAAATTTGTGAAAGTACAATACAATAAAAAGTAAAAGTGCAATTAATCGTTTGTTTATATAAAATACAGAAAAAAATCAATCATATGAAAAACAGCACCTTATTACAAGGTGCTGAGCGCTGCATTGCTAAAAAGCTATTCCTCTATTATTGAAACAAATTCATGTAAGTTTTTAGCAATGCAGGTATTAATTTTTTTAATACTAAGAGGGGATGTCTGTTCAAATAAGCTATACAGAGTTGTGATGGATGCAAGAAGTACTTTGTTTTGGTCTAAATCTTCCCGTTTAATTGAAAAGGTTTCTAATGTTTCGGGGTAGTGATGTCGTTTAAGTTCTAATTCTATTTTTTCAAGGAGTGAATGCATCGTATCGTCCTTAAAATACTTAAAACCAGCTTTGATGGCTGACCAACTATTAGGTTGAGCCCTTAAATAAGCACTCCACCAATAAAATTCGATAAGTGATTTACTTACATGATTGTAATAAACATAAAACATAAATAATGCTCTTTGACCTTCTGATAGTTCCTTATAAAATTGTTCTTTAATCTGATTGAAATCAGTTTGTTCTGCAACTTTCTTTTTATAAAGCTTAATAAGTGGTTCAAAGCATTTTTCGCCTAGATCAGCACCCGCAAAATCAACCTCTTGTTTTTTAATTGTTATTTGCAAATATAATCACTCTCCTCCCTGTAGTATACAGCATTTAGAAATGGGAAATGAATAAGTAGCGGATTGAAGAAACGATTGTCATTTAACACGCAAGAACAAGAATAAAAAAAACATCAAGTCAAATATTAAGGGGTAAGTATTAAGGAATAAAAAGGGTGTGTGGAGAATGACATTTCAAGAGGGATTAAACCAAGTTGAAAAAGCAAATAAAATAATTGTCCATGCAAATGAATTAATTGTTGATGCAACGATTAATGCTTTCCTATTCTCTTGGAGCTGGTGGGTAGCGTTATCGATGTTAATTGTACCATGGGTTCTATGGGCAATATTCAGAAATAGGGAAAGCTCTGCCCGACTTCTATTTGTTGGATTTATAATAATGATTTTATCGACAAACTTAGATGGAATAGGAGTAGATTATGGCAAATGGACGTATCCAGTTAAAGTAATCCCGTTACCTACAATAAGCTATTCCTTTAGATATTCAGTAATCCCGGTAACGATAATGTTTTTACTTCAATATAAACCACACGTGAATCCATTTATTAAGGCACTCTTGTTTGGAGCATTCGGTGCTTTTGTAGGTATGCCAATTATGTCCATGTTGGACTTATATAAAAAGGTCGACTGGGCCTATACCTATTCTTTTTTGATTCTTACTGTTTTGTATTTAATTGCCGACTGGTTTAGCAGAAGGAAAAGCTTCGAAATGATTGGCCGCAAATAAAAAATATAGCAGGCTCAAAGCCCGCTATTACTTATGCTAGTTTCCTTTCGAATATTAATTCCATGGTAATTGCTTGTCCCCCTGAGGCAAAAGGCGGGGTCAGGATTTGGTGAAGCCTCCACCCTTTGCGTGCATGATCATGAATAATTTCATGGTAATCTTCTTTCGGATTTTCACTAAACGTTCCAACAGCAATATCAACAAACCTGTATTCATACATAAACAACACTCCTATTTCTAATTTCTTGTATTACGTAAAAAAGAGACAAAAGGTTTCACAACCATCGATTCAAGTGATCACCACAATTCTTTTTTATATAATATTTGACTATTCTTCCAATCCTTGTGAAAATTAGAGAGGCATAGGGTTGCTACTATACGGGGAGGATGAAGGATGAAGATAGTAAAAAAGACACTAATGGTTTCGCTAATTCTTGTTTTAATGGGGACAACGATACTACAATTTCCTAGAGGTGGACAGGCAGAAACATTAACTACATACAAAAATAGAGAACTTCGAGCTGTTTGGATTGCTTCCGTAACGAATATTGATTGGCCATCCAAAAAGGGGCTTTCTATAACAAAACAAAAACAAGAGTTTACAAAACTATTAGATGACGCCGAAAAAATGGGGATGAATGCAGTTATTGTTCAAGTGAAACCAACAGCTGATGCATTTTATCCTTCAAAATTTGGTCCGTGGTCTGAATATTTAACAGGGACACAAGGGAAAAATCCAGGTTATGATCCCCTTGCCTTTATGATTGATGAGGCACATAAGCGCAATCTGGAATTTCATGCTTGGTTCAACCCATACAGAATTTCCATGAATCACACAAATATCAAACGTTTATCTGCTGATCACCCAGCTAGAAAACATCAAAATTGGGTTGAATCATATGGAGGCAAGCTCTATTATAACCCCGGACTACCTGAAGTTAAGAAATTTATTATTGATGGAGTTCTTGAGGTTGTCAAGAACTATGATATTGATGGTGTTCATATGGATGACTACTTTTATCCTTATAAGGTAAAAGGAAAAGAATTTCCTGATACAGCTGAGTTTAAAAAATATGGCAAAGGCAAGTTTAAAACAGTAGCGGATTGGCGCAGGGATAATGTGAATCAGTTAGTTCGAGACTTAAATAAGGCAATTAAAAAAGAAAAACCTTATGTGAAATTTGGAATAAGCCCATTCGGAGTATGGCGAAACATTGCCAAAGATCCAACAGGTTCAAAAACTACCGCAGGGCTGAGCAATTATGATGATTTATATGCTGATACAAGAGAGTGGATACGCAAAGGGTATATTGATTATATTACTCCGCAAATCTATTGGAATATTGGTTTTAAGCCTGCCGCATATGATATATTACTAGATTGGTGGATGAAGGAGACGAGCGGAAAACCAGTTCATCTATATATTGGACAAGCAGCTTATAAAATTAAAAATGATTCAAGCTCAGCATGGAAAAAGGCTGAGGAATACCCTAAACAAATACAGCTAAATCGACAATTTGATGCAGTTATGGGCAGCATGCATTTTAGTCTGAAGGATTTAAATCGAAATCCACTTGGTATCAAAGATCGCTTAACAAATGATCTTTATAAGCAGCCAGCATTAATCCCAACAATGCCTTGGCTTGATCATGTATCACTGCAGCAGCCAAATCTTTTACATGCTGCACGTACAATAAATGGCATTGAGCTAACCATTGAGGACAATCCTTTAAATAAGGATACAGCATACTATGCGATTTATCGATTAGAGGAAGAAAGTATTGAAGGCTCAGCTAATTTAATAAAAACACTTCGAAAAAATGGAGAACAACAAATGTTTCTTGATAAAACAGCAGAAGCTAATAAAAAATATACATATGTTATTACATCTCTTGACCGCCTCCATAACGAAAGTGACACAAGTAGTGCAGTCATTGTGGAAGTAAAATAATATCAGAACCTTCTTGACCGTATTGGTTAAAGAAGGTTTTTTTGACTAATTTATTTATTGATAAGATTATAGATTTATATTGTCCAATAAGAACTGTTTGAAATTTGTGAATGATGAAGGAGGGATTTCCGTGAACAAAAAAGAGGAGGACCTAATGAATATTATAAGGAGCAGTTACCAAGTGATGAGGGTAATCGAGACACTTAAGGATTCAAAATTACCTTATAATTATTACATCGGTGCTGGGTGTATTACAAACACGATTTGGAATTATTTATCTGGATATCCTCTCACCTATGGAATTTCAGATGTGGATGTAGTGTATTTTGATAAGGAAGATTTAAGCAAAGCAAGTGAACAAAAACTTACTGAATACTTGGTAGATAAAATAGGAGATTGTCCCTTTCATTTAGATGTGAAAAATCAGGCACGGGTTCATCTGTGGTATGAGAAAAAGTTTGGTTTTTCAATTCAACCGTATGTATCACTCGAAGACGCGATAAATAGTTGGCCGACTACAGCTACTTCATTAGGGATTAGAAAAGAGCCAAATGATTCATTCAATATTTATGCACCATTCGATCTGGATGACTTGTTCTCTATGATAGTTAGACCTAATAAGTGCATGATCACACGCGAAATCTATGATAATAAAGCGATTAAATGGCATAAGAAGTGGCCAGAATTGACCGTTATCCCATGGTGAAATTCTATTAAAGTGAGGTGGCGGGGTCAATTTTTTTAGCAAGTGGAACCAAACTTTTATAAAAAGAAGGTATTCAAGTTTCATCTGTAGAAAATGTAAAATATCGGAAGTGAAGGAGGAATGAAAATGTCGGAAATAACCATGCAAAATATGACTATTAAAGAGCTTGATGAATTAAAGCTAGTAGGGTTTCGCGTTTTGTGTGCTGGTGACCAGTATGTAATTGAAATACCTAAAGCATCAATACGTGTAAGCAAACGGATGAGTGAAATTAAACATGTAGTAAATCCATTACAGCAACTCGGTGCCTTTTTTGTAGAAAATGAAACGGCTGAAGAAGATGGGTACTGGGTTGGTGTTGAAGTAAAAGCGTTTGAGGATATTCCAGCTGATATGGTCACAATAACAGTCCCACCGCAAAGATATGCCGTTGCGAGACATTCGGGTCCTAATTATAAAATTATGGATACATATGATCTTTTACATAAATGGATTGAAAAGAACAACTATACAAGATTAAAACATACATGGCATATAGAAAGGTTTTATAATTGGAAGGAAACAGAAAAAGTAGATGTAGAGCTTTTTGACACGATCAAGTAAATCTCTTGATGTGTTTCAACAAAAATTAGAAACGCTTTTCTATAGAAATTACTGGGTTTAAGAGAGAGTATGAAATTAATTAACTAGTAAGTCCAGTAAATGATTCGTTTTCCGGGGGGGGATTATGGGATATAATGAAACAATATTCTCTTTCATAATCATTTTAAAGTGGGTTTTAGGGTACGCTCGGAGTCGAGTTTGTGAAGATGGACGCCTAATTATGATAAAATTTATTCAATCTATATTCAAAATATATGTAAAAGAACCTATTTTGATTAATTTATTCAAAATAGGTTCTTTTTGTGTGCAGTAAAATATGACTTAATAGATTTTTTACCTATATTCAATTGCATCATTTTTGTTTCCTGCTTAATCTATAGAGATATTTCCAGATGAGGTTTCTAACTTAATCTCATAATTTGCGTTCCCAGTTGTTCCGCGAGTTTCTTTCCTACTTTGTCGAACATTTTCCAATGCAAAACCGACCGTATGTATGCCGCTGCTGGATTTAAGATATAGTGTGGCATCAGGTTGATCCTCATTTAAAACAACATGTATATTCCCACTTGTTGTTTTAATGTCGATATTACTTTTAAATGGAAGAAAATCGAGTTCTACCTTGCCGCTGCTTCCAATTACTCGAATGTTGTGAGTTTGCAAATTTTCTCCTAAAACGTCCCCTGAAGAACCATAAAGTATGATTTCCCCTGTAAATTCAATAGGGATACGAACTTCCAATTGAGGCTTTTTACCGATCTTAAATAATCGGATGAGCTTCTTTTTCTGTTGAATGGTTACTTTATCTTTCTCCTTATCTATTAGCATACTCGGCCCCTTATCTTGTAATAACATAGAAACTTCCAAATGATTTATATCGGCTGAAACTACATTGACATTTGTACTGCCATAATCAATTAGTATGGTATCAATATTCTTAAGTGAAGCTACTTGAAGATCTTCTCTTTCTTTTTCGCCCATACAGGCACTTAACAAAATGCTTGAAAGTAGAAGAAATATTTTCAAATAGATTTTTCTCATTTCCTATCACTCCATTCATTGGATATATGATAAAACATTACGCGACGTCAATTACAAGGTATATTTAGAAAATTTATAAATGATCATTTAAGACTTGAAAGTTACGCTGCGTCATTTTATATACTTGTTTAAGTAACTAATAAGTTGCATTCGTTTCGTGAATGGAAATATAAAAGACGTGGAGGTTTTTAAATGAAGAAAAACGATATAATTATTTATGGCTGTGTAATTCTAGGTGCAGGAATAGGGCTAATAATTGATCAGCCCTTTCCGGGTGTATTAGTAGGACTAGGTGCAGGCTATTTGCTTCAAAGTTTTTTTTCTAAAGATAAATAAAAATCGAATTGTACAAAATATAGTTCTGTTGATCATTTTTAAAACAATGCAGAGGGTGATACTCGTTGATTCACATTAATAAAGTTAGAGATCTGACAGGTGTTACAGTGAGAACACTCCGTTACTACGATGAAATTGGCTTAATAAGACCAGCATCCAAAACAGAAGGCGGTCATCGTTTATATACCAATGAAGAAATAAAAAAACTTCAGCAGGTTCAATTTCTTAAAAAAGTAGGATTTACTTTGGATGAAATTAAGAATATGCTTGCTTCCCCTGATTGGGATTGGTCGAAAAGTTTAAAGAGACAATTGTCTTATGTTAAAAATGAACAAGAAAATTTAAAGAAAACAGAACGCGCATTAATAGAAATGATCCATGGAATTGCAATAGAGGGGGACGATGAATGGCAAGCCATTTATAAAATCATGCGCCTTTCTAGTAATGATAAGGAAAGTCAGAAATCTTTTCGTGAATCTTTATTTAAAGGAAAAAACAAGGAGTTATTGGAAAAGGTTCCTAGTATGACAAGTGAAAACTCTGATGCATTAGAATGGATTGCGCTATTAGGCCAGTTAAAACGTTATATGAAGAATGGTCCGGAAGCATCAAAAGTTCAAAACATCATTAGAAGAATGGATGAAAAGCGTATAGAGGAATTTGATGGAGAGGATGAATTTTTAAGTAAGCTTTGGAAGGTAAGGATGTCATCAGAACAATCTGAGAAATTCGGATTATACCCAATCGATGAAGATGTACTTAAGTTTTTGGAACAGGCATATGCCATTTATTTAAAGAAAGGTATAGCCATAAGGGAATAAGGAGGACAAATGGGTGAATGCAGAATTGCTTCTTCTAATAGGGGGATTAGCGCTATTAGATACGTTAAGTCCAGCAACATTGGGGGTAACCGTATATTTGCTTTTAACGGATAAGTGGAAGTTAACACAGCGCTTATTCATTTATTTAATAACGGTAGCCGGATTCTATTTTGCTGTTGGTGTCTTACTTATGCTAGGCTTGGACTTTTTGTTCGATGCATTATCTGGCATTATTCAAAATCGTATCGTAAGCTGGACGGTATTCATTGTTGGAGCGATATTATTCATTGTCAGTTTTTTTATACCAACAAAGAAAAATTCAGAGCTGCCTACACCTAAGTCTAAAAGTATTTTTTCAATGGTTGCATTAGGCTTCACTACTTCCATAATCGAAGTAGGAACCGCATTTCCCTATTTTGCAGCTATTGGCATCATGACTACATCGAGTCTATCATGGGTGGAATGGGCTGCCATTTTAGTAGGATACAATTTTATCATGGTTCTGCCACCACTCATTTTATTTCTACTCTACCTTATGATAGGTAAGAAAATGCAAAAGCCTCTTGAAAAGATAAGGCTGAAAATTGCGGAGCATTCAGGATCTGCGCTTTCATGGATTGTTTGTATCGTTGGAATCATCTTAATTTTCAATAGCCTGGATTATTTGTAGGCAGCACGAATAGTTTAGTTTAAGGATATAGCATACAAAAAATAGATACGCGAGATGATGCGCTTGCTGATCAATGAGCAATCGCATTTTATTTATCTGGCAACCAATCAAAAAATAGGAAATATAATGATTGTTTTTATTATCAATATTGATAATATTATATATAGTGATAATAAAAGGGGTGAGTCGTTTATGAATAAGGTAGAAATTATCATGCACCCAGTGCGTTTCAAAATTATCCAAGTGTTCCTGGATGGATTGAGTAAAACCGCAAAAAAGGTCGCAAAGGAATTGAAGGATGTTCCTCAAGCTTCTTTATATAGGCAATTAGATACACTAGTGAAGGCAGAGGTTTTAATCGTAACGGAAGAAAATCAAATTCGCGGTGCAGTTGAAAAGGTTTATTCATTAAATGTACCTGCAGTAAACATGACAAACGATGACTTAAAAGAAATGACTAAAGAAGAACATTTGCAGTATTTTCTATTCTATACTGCACAAGTAACTTCTGACTTTGAGGCATATCTTGATAAAGGTGATATAGATTTTCTTCGAGATGGGGTTGGTTATAGACAAGTTGCCTTACACCTTTCAGATACAGAGTTCCTTGATTATATAAAAGATTTACGAAGAGTGTATGAAAAATATATGCAAAATACTCCTGCATCTAATAGAACAAAGAGAATCATCTCAACAATTACGATCCCCAAAAAGGAAGGCGAGTTAAAACATGAATAAGAGTGATGAAGTAGTAATCCAAGCGACTTATCCTTTAAGCGGAACTTTAACAATCCCTGGCGATTCCAGTCCTGCATTTCCTGCCATTTTAATCATTTCAGGATCTGGCAAAGGAGATCGTGATGGGAACCTCAAAAAAATGAAGATGAATATATATAAGGATCTAGCAGATTTTTTTACATTAAAAGGGTTTGTGACTTTACGCTATGATAAAAGAGGAACCTCTAAAAGCGGAGGAAACTTCCTTGAAACAGGGCTAACTGATTTAATTGACGATGCTGTAGAATGTATAAAATTTTTACAATCTCATCCGAAAGTAGATCATAATAAAATCATAGTCTTAGGTCATAGTGAAGGAGCGCTCATTGCTCCTGCTGTGTTTAAAAAAATCCCGGTTTCCGGACTTATTCTACTTGCTGGGGCAGCTGAACCATCTAAAGAGCTGCTGCCTAGGCAAAATGAACTGGCATACGCTGAGTTGAATCGGAAAACAGGACTTAAGGGCTGGCTTATAAGAACGTTGAAGGTTACAGAAAAAGCAAGAAAGCAAAACAGCAAAATCCTTAATAAGATGATTCATTCTGATAAAGCAGTAATGAGAATAAAGGGGGTTAAGCTAAATGCCAAATGGGTGCGGGAGATTTACGCTTATAATGTCTGTGATTATTTAAAGGAAGTGACATGCCCGGTTTTGGCCATAACTGGTGAAAAAGATATTCAAGTACCTCCAGAACATGCTAAATTAATGGCTGAAATGGTGAAAGGCGAAGCTGAGTGGCATATGATTCCTAATATGAATCATATTTTCCGCAAGTATGAAGGACAGCACACCATGCTAGGATTATTGAAAGAATATAAAATGCAGGTAAATCAGCCGATGGACAAGGAATTATTAGATATGCTGGGGAAATGGCTGCAAAGATATACCCAATAGAATGCAGGAAATACTTAAATAGAAAAAAAGAGCCTTTATGGCTCTGAAGCAGATGAGTAGGAGGGTATCAATGAATAATTATTGGCATATGCGAAATCTAAATTGGCTCTGAAAGAGCTTTGTTAGCAATATTCACATCGTTTTTAAGTAATTTATTTAAGTTATATGAAGGATAGTAGCCCTTTTCATACATATATTTATAAATGTTAGCATGAGTGTCAATAGCTCGCAGCAGCTGCTGGGTCAGAACATTTCTTAGAGCAGGTGTTGCTGTTTCTGTAATGGCAATAGCATAGTTTCTAACAGAAGTTTTTGCTAACCCTAATAAATCTCCTGAATAAAATGGTAAATGATCATTGCGATTTCCATTGTACCTATCCGGCTTTGGTGCCATAGGATAAAAACGCAGAAGTTCGCTTATATTTTTACTGAGCCCATTCATTGCTTGTCTGTATAACTTTTTCAATTCGGGATCAGTAATTTCACGATAAGCTTTTTTTAACGTCATAAGACCTATGGATTGAAAAGCAACTAATTCATGAACTTCCATTGTTTCATGCCATGCAAGAAGTTGTTGCTGAGGGCGTGCATAATTGTGCTCCATTTACTTACCTCCTTAAAATACTCTTTATTACTGTATTCAAGTGGAAAGTTCTGGGACATTGTCTATAAAATTTTAGGCTCATACAAATTGTTATAACTGAATAATATGGATATTTGTGAAGCCGGCAGAATAGATTTCGGTCGTATAGAAGGATTAAACCTTTCTCTGATATATTTTGTGAATGTAAAAGAGCAGTGAAATACTATCACTGCTTCATCTATAAAATCCATATATTTTATTTGAGCTTTTTTTTAACAACGGCAGGGATATCATTCAGTTGCACCTCTTCCCAAGATTTCACATAAGTTCTTTTCGTATCTAGTTTCAAGTAGGCGCCTTCCCGTAATTGTTTGCTGGCAGTGAAAGTAATCTTTATGTTTTTGCCGTTTTCATTAATTCCTTCTAAGGCATATTCATAGGTTGATTGATTCATTTTTTTTCCAGACTGATCAATCTTTACGAAAACATCCTTATGAGGAATAAAAGGGTTTAACATATCTGCAAGTTCGTTCTTAACAAAAAAAGTCATAGAAAATGCAATTATAGCTGCAACAACCAACATTCCAATGATTATCTTTAATGCTTTCATTTTCTAGAAATCCTCCTTATCTTTTTTTATATTTTACAAGGGATAGGAAATATTAGCCTTCGATTATGGTTACAAATTAAAAAAAGAAGTGACAATAATGTCACTTCTCGGGAAATTTGGTCAGATGATAGCTAGGAAAATATGTAATTGAGACTGCTAGGTCTACAAACAGTCTCATGGTTTCATTAGAAGTATTTATCTCCGTCGTCTACAACTAAAAAAACGGCACGGGTCTATAATAATAGTCACGTGGAATGAACAAGTGCTGGTATTACCAGCAGCATCTATTGCTGTACAAATGACTGTTGTTGTTCCACG
>NZ_JALDXW010000060.1:0-15644 GCF_032154635.1 Cytobacillus sp.
TAAAACTTGAATTAACGTTGACGTTTTTTGTTCGTTCAGTTTTCAAAGAGCAATACTTCCTTAGTCGTCGACAAGCGACTTAATAAATATATCATTTATTAATTCTACTGTCAATAACTTTTTAAAGCTATTTTGTTCAATTCACAATGACGACTTTTAATATATTATCACCTAACAACTATACAGTCAAGACTTTTTCACAAATAATTGGACAGCTCATTAAAAATTAGCTGTCCATTAAATAACCCAGGTTTGAATAGCTACTAATGCAAATAGACCGGGAATCCCTAAAAAACCAGAAACAGAAGATGTAATAAGATTTATAGGTACGTGGATGCCAAATTGATTGCCAAAAGCATTTAAAAAAAATAAAAAAAGTGCACCAATAAGTAATTTTATAACGCCCTGTCCAATAAATCTTATTGGCTTTAGAGGGGCACCTATAAATAATAATAAGAGAATTAATCCTCCTAATATGGAGATTACTACAACAGGCTCCAACAAAAAGTCCTCCTCTCAATATACTTGTACTTTCATACTATGATATGCAAGTACAAATAAGACCTAGAAAGAAGGACATGCTTTTTTTATTTTCTGAGAGTGATCTTTCTTTTCCTCACTTCTTTAAAAAGAAAGAAGTATTTTACCTCAGCTATCTTTGCTTGAGTTATTGCGTCTGCGGATGGGTCAAAACTTTTTTCTAGCAGCTGCCGCTGACTATTCCAAGAGTTCTTCAACTCATTTACCTTTTCTAATAGCTGATCATCAAATTCCTTCCGAAGCCAGCCCTTTTTGCGAAATAACATCTATTCCGCCTCCATTATTCTTAAACTTCTCTTCTTCCTTCTAAAGCTTTTGAAAGTGTCACCTCATCAGCGTATTCTAGATCTCCTCCAACTGGCAGCCCATGGGCGATACGAGTCGCTCGGATACCTGATGGCTTTAAAAGTCTTGAAATATACATCGCTGTTGCTTCTCCCTCAATATTCGGGTTTGTTGCAAGGATGACCTCTTGCACCGTATCATCTTGAAGTCTCTTTAAAAGACTTGGAATATTAATATCTTCAGGTCCTATACCATCCATTGGTGAGATAGCTCCTTGAAGTACATGATACAGCCCATGATATTCTTTCATTTTTTCCATTGCTATCACGTCTTTTGGATCTTGGACTACACAAATAACCGTTCGATCCCTTTTTTGGTCCTCACATATATAGCAAGGATCCTGATCTGTGATATGACTGCAAATCGAGCAGTACGTTAAATTCCTTTTTGCATTGACTAAAGCCTTCGCAAAATCAAGTACAGTGTCTTCCTTCATACTTAATACAAAAAATGCCAGACGTGCGGCCGTTTTCGGGCCGATACCTGGCAATTTCATAAAACTGTCAATCAGCTTTGATATCGGTTCAGGATAATGCATATCGATTCCTCCTAGAAAAGCGTAAGTGCCTTGGTCAACTCCGAACAAACGCAGAAGGTCCGGGCCTTTCGATAAAGGAGACACCATAAGTGATAGCCAATTGAATGTCGACTTATCGAAGGAAGCGGACCTGAAGTTTGATAGGCAATAGGACGCTTGCGCTAGACAATTCTGTCTTAGAACATTCCCGGGAGATTCATCCCTTTAGTGAATTGGCCCATTGTATTATTTGTTAATTCATCTGCCTTTTTCAATGCATCATTAGTAGCTGCCAAAACAAGATCTTGAAGCATTTCAATATCTTCAGGGTCTACAACTTCTTCTTTAATATTCACTTCAAGTACTTCTTTGTGTCCAGAAACAACGACTGTAACCATTCCGCCGCCAGCTGTTCCTTCAATTCTTTCTTCTCCAAGCTTTTCTTGAGCTTCAGCCATCTTTTTTTGCATTTTTTGCATTTGCTTCATCATATTTTGCATATTTCCCATTCCACGCATCGTTTTTTTCCTCCAATAACTATTCTTTAATTTCTATTAAACCTTCTCCAAATAACTTCTTTGCCTCAGCAATCAGCGGCTCTTCCTCCATTTGATTTATTCCCTCATTGGACTCGCCGTCATGCTGAGTATGGAGAAAGTCTTCCCTAATCTTTTGCCATTGTTCATCAGGGATCCCCGCAATTTGCATTCGCTTCCCTAATAATTCATGCATTATATTTGCTAATGTTTCTAAAAACTTAGCATTGTCCATCGCCATTTGGCAATGAATCTCATATTTAAATTTAATAATGCAAGCATTTTGTGATGCTGCCACAGGCTCTGCTTCATTTAATAAAGCTGCTTGTGATCGCATTTGATTATGAACTAGCCGATTGAGCATATCGCCCCATTGACTCTTTATAGCCTTTAAATCTCCTTTTGTCGCTTGCTTTAGTATTTCATTAATTTTACCAACGGGGACTTGAAATCCTTTTCTGGAGCTTCTTTGTGGTTTCTTTTGCACAGCCTGCTGTGATTCATCACTTACAGCTATCCCATTTCGTTTTAGATCGCCTATCTCTTGTTCAAGCTGGTTTATTCTATTTAGTAATGGTTGAAGATCACCAGTTGGCGTTACTTGTAATCCTCCTTCAAGCTGACAAAGTCTTACAATTGCAACTTCAAGAAAAATTCGTGGATGATTCGTCCAACGCATGTCTTGCTGTGCCTTATTTAATACATCGATTAATTTATAAAGCTCTTCTGGTTTTATTTTTTCTGCAAGTGTTCGAAAATCATCATCAAGCATGACTCTTTCTAACGATTCTTCTAATCTTGGGGCAGCCTTAAAAAGCAGCATATCTCGATAATAAAGAATAAAATCCTCTACAAATCGAGAAGGATCTTTTCCGTGAAAAAGGAGTTCCTCAAGATATTCCAAACCAGCTGCCGCATCCCTTTCAAGGACTGCATTTGCCAATTTATTAAGAAAGCCTTGTGATACAGCACCTGTGACTGTTAAAGCATCTTCAATCGTTACGCGATCCTCACTAAAAGAGATAGCTTGGTCGAGTAAGCTTAATGCATCACGCATTCCACCATCAGCGGCCCTTGCTACAATTTGAAGAGCTTGCTCATCACATTGAATACCAGTCTCCTCAACAATAAGCTTCATTCTTCCTACTATCGCTTTCGCCGTAATGCGTTTAAAGTCAAACCGCTGACATCTGGAAATAATCGTAAGCGGGATCTTATGCGGCTCTGTTGTTGCCAAAATAAAAATGACATGCTTTGGAGGCTCTTCAAGTGTTTTCAATAGTGCATTAAAGGCGCCAATGGAAAGCATATGTACTTCATCAATAATGTAGACCTTATATTTCACTGAGGTTGGTGCATACTTCACCTTATCGCGAATATCTCTTATTTCTTCTACACCATTGTTTGACGCTGCATCGATTTCGATCACATCTGGAATCGAACCATCGGTAATTCCTTTACATGATGCACATTCATTGCATGGCTCATTCACCGGGGCCCTTTCACAGTTTACGGCTTTTGCTAAAATTTTCGCCGCACTTGTCTTCCCAGTTCCTCTTGGGCCAGAAAATAAATAAGCATGCGATATTTTTTGCTGAAGCAGGGCGTTTTGCAATGTCTTCGTTACATGCTCCTGTCCAACAACATCTATAAAGCTTTGTGGCCGCCAAACGCGATATAAAGCTTGATAACTCATCGACACGCCCCCTTCCTGTGCACTCTTCCACCATTATAACGTATCCCTGTTCTTTTTTAAAAGGAAACAAATAAAAAACTCATCTCAATTGAGATGAGTTTCATTTATTATAGTTAAACTGCCGTGCACCTTCCGTCGACTAACGCCCATAAGCGTTACTTAAGCAGTTAGCTCGGCCCAGGCAACCCTGCGGCACATGAGAGTGTCCACTTAATGCTGCTTCCTTCCGGACCTGACATGGTTCATGGATTCCCATTGCGCAGGACCCAGGCGTCAACACCACTTACTTAAGGCAGGCCCTACAGGACATCAGCCTCGGGAAGGGATTCAGCCTCGCTAGAGCGGATTGCGAGTACAGGGCACCGCTACCTCCCCGCCTAGCACGGCAAAGTTGAAACCATATTTAGGTGTCAATGAATGACACAATATAAGTATACTAATATCATTTGTAAAAATCAATGCTTATCCATTGTTAATTCCTTCATCTATCTCCAATTGTAACTTTCGTTGTTTCTTTTCTTCCTTTTTACGCAAACGCAGCCCTTTAAAAAAGGTAGATAAAAGGTCACCACATTCTTTTTCTAATACTCCAGATACAACCTCACTCTGATGATTAAACCGTTCATCTTGAAGCAAGTTCATAAATGTCCCTGCGCATCCGCCCTTTGGATCCTTGGCACCATAGACTACCTTTTTTATTCGAGAAAGCATGATAGCTCCAGCACACATTGGGCATGGTTCTAGTGTCACGTATAAAATGGCATCTTCCAGTCGCCAGGTTCCGAGTGTTTGACAAGCCTGATCAATAGCCAGTAGTTCTGCATGAGCAATTGAGCTTTGGTTATATTCCCTTAAATTATGTGCCCTGGCTATAATTTCTCCATTCAGCACAATAACTGATCCGATCGGAACTTCCATTAATTCTTGCGCTTTTTTAGCTTCCTTAATTGCTTCTTTCATGAATGTTTCATCTCTATCTAGATTTTGCAGCATCCATCTCATTCCTTTTGCTTTTTCCTCTATAAATTATATCATTTCTTTTTTCTCTCATTCATAAAATGTTGTAATGACTAATTTTTGATTAGAACATTCATTCAATTACTGCCCTATTCGGTTTCATCTAGGAGGGAATAACTTGCAAATTCATGTTGTTCAGCCAAACCAATCCTTATATGCGATTGCACAAGTCTATGGTTCAAGCGTTAGTGATATTATAGAAGCCAATGAACTTCCAAATCCAAACAATCTTGTAATTGGTCAAACGCTTGTTATACCAATTATTGGTCAATTTTACTGGGTTCAATCTGGTGATAGCCTATATTCGATCTCAAGAAAGTTCGGTCTTTCATTTCAGGAACTTGCGTCTGTTAACGGCATTTCTGTAAATCAGCCGCTTCAAATCGGATTTCGGCTTTATATTCCTCCCCGTCCAAAAACAAGAGCGGAATTCAACGCCTATGTTGAGCCGAGAGGAACAACGGTTGCTCCTAATTTAGAAGCTAGCGCAAGAGAGGCAGCGCCGTATTTAACATATTTAGCCCCCTTCAGCTTCCAAGCGCTCCGTGATGGCTCACTGAAGGAACCGCTGCTTAACAACTTCCCTGCCATAGCTCGTGCAAATAACAATGTATTAATGATGGTCATTACAAATCAGGAAAATGATCAATTCAATGATGAACTTGGGCGAATTCTTCTGAACGATTTGCCTATACAAAATCGATTTCTAAATAACATCGTTACGACAGCAAAGAAATACGGCTTTAGGGATATCCATTTTGACTTCGAGTTTCTACGCCCCGAAGACCGGGAAGCATATAATCAATTTCTTCGAAAAGCAAAAGCTCGCTTTCAACAAGAGGGGTGGCTAATTTCTACAGCGCTTGCTCCTAAAACAAGGGCAGATCAGCCTGGAGAATGGTATGAAGCGCATGATTACAGAGCACACGGTGAAATTGTCGACTTTGTTGTTATCATGACATATGAATGGGGATATAGCGGGGGTCCAGCTATGGCTGTTTCTCCAATTGGACCAGTAAGAGATGTAATTGAGTATGCATTAAGTGAAATACCTTCTACAAAAATTATGATGGGTCAAAACTTATACGGCTATGATTGGACATTGCCGTTTGTACAAGGATCAATAGCTAGAGCAGTCAGTCCACAGCAGGCCATTCAGATTGCAGCAAACAACAATGCAGCTATCCAATATGATTATACAGCCCAAGCACCCTTTTTCCGCTATACAGACAGTGAAGGAAAGCAGCATGAAGTTTGGTTTGAAGATGCTAGGTCCATTCAAGCTAAATTTAATTTAGTGAAAGAACTCAACTTAAGAGGAATGAGCTATTGGAAGCTCGGTCTATCCTTTCCGCAAAACTGGCTCTTAATCACAGAAAATTTCAATGTAGTAAAGAGAGCTTAATGAAAATAACAATATTCTTCCCTACTAACAGCTGGCCATTCGTACAGCTGTTTTTTCATTGCCCTCCTCTCTGAAATTCCATATCCTTACCACCTAATAGTGTGTTAAAATATCTTTTGTGTCATTATTGAACTAGCGTCCTAACGGATACAATTTTATTAAATAGAATAGAACCAAGTAGAAAGTAGGAGGGCAATCTATGGGGGGAACACCTTTTATTACTGTAGAGGGGCCAATTGGTGTCGGGAAAACATCTCTTGCGAAAGAGATAGCCAAACAATTTCAATTTGCATTATTAAAAGAAATCGTCGATGAAAATCCATTTTTAGGGAAATTTTATGAGGATATTGAAGAATGGAGCTTTCAAACAGAAATGTTTTTTCTGTGTAACCGCTATAAGCAGCTAGGTGATTTAAACAATCATTTTTTAACTAAAAATAAACCTGTCGTTTCCGATTATCATATATTAAAAAATTTAATATTTGCTGGCCGTTCACTAAATTCAGTCGAATACCAAAAATATTTAAAAATCTATGAAATATTAACAAATGATATGCCTAAACCAAATGTGGTCATTTATTTACATGCCAGCCTTGAAACACTCTTAACCCGAATTAAGCTTAGAGGACGAGAGATTGAAAGAAATATTAGCCCTTTGTATTTAGAGCAATTATCCATTGACTATGAGAATGCCATAAATGACTTTGAAGAAAAGCACCCGGACATTCCAGTCCTGCGCTTCAATGGCGATCATCTAAATTTTGTAAAAAATAAAAATGACTTATCTTATATACTTGATACGCTATCCACATTATTGAAAAAGAGGAGCATTCAATCATGAATTTAAGAAATAAATACGAGATCCCTGCAAACTCCGTGATCACCATTGCTGGAACAGTTGGAGTCGGGAAATCAACCATGACAAATGCACTTGCCAAGGCACTTAACTTTCGCACCTCCTTTGAAAAGGTCGATACAAATCCTTACTTAGATAAATTCTACGCTGACTTTGACCGCTGGAGCTTCCATTTACAAATTTACTTCCTTGCTGAGCGCTTTAAAGAACAAAAAAGGATCTTTGAATATGGAGGCGGCTTTATTCAAGATCGCTCCATTTATGAAGATACAGGCATCTTTGCTAAAATGCATTTTGAAAAAGGGACAATGTCAAAAACCGATTATGAAACATATACAAGCCTTTTTGAAGCTATGGTCA
Organism: Cytobacillus sp.; assembly: GCF_032154635.1. Classification (GTDB taxonomy): domain Bacteria; phylum Bacillota; class Bacilli; order Bacillales; family Cytobacillaceae; genus Cytobacillus. The sequence goes on from NZ_JALDXW010000060.1 coordinate 7,273, forward strand.
TGACGCCCTATTTCCCACATCCTGATCTCTTAATCTACCTTGAAGGTTCCCTTGACGATATTCTTTCTCGCATTCAAGAAAGAGGCCGCCCCATGGAACAGCAGACACCGATCGCCTATTGGGAAGAAATGCATCAGCGTTATGAAAACTGGATTAATACATTTAACGCATGCCCTGTACTAAGACTTAATATTAATGATTACGACATAATCAATCATGAAGAATCAGTTGAACCCGTTGTCGAACGTATCTCAAACTTTTTAAAGCAAACACAATTATTAAAAAAATAGTCGCCATCAATGGCGACTATTTTCTTTATAAAAAAAAAATCGTTACAGCTCTTGTAACGATTTTATCTCCAATTTATGCGCATGTTAGATGTCAATTTAAATGGAGGAGGAAAGGGGATTCGAACCCCTGCGCGGTTTGACCCGCCTGTCGGTTTTCAAGACCGATCCCTTCAGCCGGACTTGGGTATTCCTCCGTATCGACAAGAAATACTATATCATTTAATTAAAACTAAGTCAACATTATTTTTGTAATGTTTTCTGAGCGGGTTGAGCCCGCTCAGAACGGGAATTTATTGCGCTTTAATAACATCCCTGTTTCCCATATAAGGACGTAACACTTCAGGAATAATGACACTTCCGTCTTCCTGTTGATAATTTTCTAAAATAGCGGCAACCGTACGGCCAATCGCAAGGCCAGACCCATTCAATGTATGGACAGCCTCAGGTTTGCCTTTCGGCTCACGACGGAATCGAATATTGGCACGTCTCGCTTGGAAAGCTTCGAAGTTACTGCAAGAAGAAATTTCTCGATATGTGCCATAGCTTGGAATCCAAACCTCGATATCATATTTTTTCGCAGCAGTAAAGCCAAGATCGCCTGTACACATGCTCATTACACGATATGGAAGACCTAATAACTGTAATACCTTTTCCGCATTCTTTGTAAGCTTTTCCAATTCTTCATAAGAATCTTCTGGTTTTACAAATTTCACAAGTTCTACTTTATTAAATTGATGCTGGCGAATGAGCCCTCTCGTATCACGTCCGGCAGATCCAGCTTCAGAACGGAAGCAGGCACTAAATGCAGCATAGTTAATTGGCAGGTCTTCAGCACTTAGAATTTCATCACGATGCATATTTGTAACTGGTACTTCTGCAGTTGGTATTAAGAAATAGTCCTCACTTTCAATCAAAAATGCATCCTCTTCAAATTTTGGAAGCTGCCCTGTACCTGTCATACTTGCACGATTAACTAAGTATGGCGGCATGACTTCCTTATATCCATGCTCATCTGTATGAAGATCCAGCATGAAGTTAAACAAAGCACGCTCTAATCTCGCCCCTAGACCTTTATAGAAAACAAAGCGGCTCCCGGTTACTTTCCCAGCACGTTCAAAATCAAGAATACCTAAATCATCAGCAACATCCCAATGTGGCTTTGGTTCAAAATCAAATTTACGAATTTCTCCCCATTTCCACGCTTCTATATTATCATCTTCAGTCTCTCCAACCGGGACACTTTCATGCGGAATATTAGGAATGCTTAGCATTAAATGCTCTAAAACCTCTTCTACTTCTCTTAATTCATCATCTAGCTTCTTGATTTCATCTCCAACATCTCTCATCTGTGTGATTAAATGATCCGCATCCTGCTTCTCACGCTTTAAGACCGCAACCTGCTGTGAAACTTCATTTCTTTTACTCTTCAGCTGCTCTGCCTCTACTATTAATTCACGGCGTCTTCCATCTAGTTCTTCAAACTTCCCTAAATCCCCTAAATCCTCTCCACGGTGCTCTAGCTTCTTTTTTACTTCTTCAAAATTTGCTCTTAAATACTTAATGTCTAACATGTAAAATTCCTCCTTTTAAAATAAATAATAAGCTTACCTCTTTCGATTAAACGCTATTCTAATGATCCTGCAGCAATACAAAAAACTCCCGTCCCCAAAAAAGGGACGAGAGTTACCCGCGTTGCCACCCTAGTTGAAAGCTGAAGCTTTCCACCTTAAAATAATAACGGTTTTAACCGAAAGTAATTACTAACCTAAAACGGCTTTCCATACTTTACTCGAGGATGGATTCACAAGCAGCATTCACCGATTTTCACCAGCCACCGGCTCTCTATAGAATGAATATCCTGTTACTATTTCCTCTCATTGCTTTGAACTATTTGAATTTAAGTAATTCATAATTTACTACAATTATGAACGATTTGCAACCATATTATTCAAATATTTACTTTTTCGCTTCCTTCACCATATCAATAAAGTAAGCAGTCAAACGGTGGTCCCCTGTTAACTCTGGATGAAATGAACAGCCTAGAATATGCCCCTCACGAGCAGCGACAATTCGCTCCTTATGCTTAGCTAGTATCTCCACATTCTCTCCAGCTTGTACAATATGCGGAGCGCGGATAAAGACTGCTTGAAAATCTTCTGCTACACCACCAATATCTAAATTGGCTTCAAAGCTTTCTTTCTGACGTCCAAATGAATTTCTTTCAACCTTTACATCCATAACGCCAATATGTGGTTCATCATAACCGGTAATATTATTTGCTAATAAAATCAAGCCTGCACAAGTCCCGAACATTGGCTTGCCTGAATCAGCAAATGCTTTTAGGCTCTCCATAAAGTCATATTTATCAATTAATTTACGCATTGTGGTGCTTTCTCCACCAGGAAGAATGAGACCGTCAATTCCATCCAATTGTTCTTTACGTTTAATGACAACAGCTTCTGCACCGCATGCCTCAATAGATATTACATGTTCCCTTACGGCGCCTTGAAGGCCAAGAACCCCAATTCTAATCATTTAGTATTCTCTCCTTACCAGCCGCGCTCCTGCATACGAGCCTCTGGAGCTAATGTTGAAATTTCAATCCCCTTCATTGGTGCACCTAACTCTTTTGAAAGCTCTGCAATTAATTTATAGTCTTGATAATGTGTTGTTGCTTCAACAATTGCCCGGGCAAATTTAGCTGGATTTTCCGATTTAAAAATACCCGATCCAACAAAGACGCCATCTGCGCCTAGCTGCATCATAAGGGCAGCATCAGCAGGCGTTGCAACGCCGCCTGCTGCAAAGTTAACAACAGGAAGGCGTCCAAGATTCTTAATTTCAAGAAGAAGCTCATACGGTGCTCCTAAAAGTTTAGCCTCTGTCATTAGTTCATCTTCATTCATCCCAACAACCTTTCGAACTTGTGCATTAACTTTTCGAATATGGCGAACAGCCTCAACAATATTTCCCGTTCCTGGTTCACCCTTTGTTCGAAGCATGGCCGCCCCTTCACCGATACGGCGTGCAGCTTCACCTAGATCTCGGCACCCACAAACAAAAGGAACGGTGTATTCCTTTTTATTTAAATGGTATTCCTCATCTGCAGGAGTTAACACTTCACTTTCATCTATGTAATCTACACCCATAGCTTCAAGTACTCGCGCTTCTACAATGTGACCAATACGTGCCTTTGCCATAACTGGAATTGTGACTGCATTCATAACTTCCTCGACAATACGAGGATCAGCCATTCTTGCTACACCGCCTGCAGCACGAATATCTGATGGAACTCTTTCCAATGCCATTACCGCAACTGCACCCGCGTCCTCTGCAATTTTTGCCTGCTCCGCATTAACGACATCCATGATGACGCCGCCCTTTTGCATTTCTGCCATTCCTCTTTTTACCCGGTCTGTTCCTGTCTTCATTGTGCTCCCCCTTTGTCTTATACCATCAGCCATGGATGGGTGATTCGATTATATATATTGGGAAAGAAATATTTTATTAAATCAATCGGAATAATTACCCTTCCCTAATGAAAATAAACAACAAAAAGGGTTTCCTGTCAAGACAGGAAACCCTCATTTTTTTAAAACCAGCCCTTAACTGTTGAAGAAATACTTCCCCAAACATTTCCAAAGAAGCTGCCAATTCCGCGCATCATCAGCACAAACCAGTTTGCTTTTTCAATATCAGCGGCTGCGACAACATCGACTTGAATATTTTTTTGTCCATCTTCCGTTAAAAAGTTTAATGCTTGTCCATCTGCTGCTTTTATTGTCAATGTACCAATCTTTTCTCCCTTTTTGATTGGTGCTGTCAACTCGCCTTTCTCGTTTAGCTTCTTTTTATCTAAAACGAGCTCAGGCTTGTAATTTTCTTTTTCTCCATTTTTAACAACCATTGTAATCGGTTCATTTGTTTGAATCTTTACCTTATCCTCTTTTCCTTTAATTACAGGCAACGTTTTTTTCCCTTTCACCTGATAATTTTCAGGAAATAATTCCTCTTTACTAAAATTACTGAAGGCATAATCAAACATTTTTCTTGTTTCATCAAAACGAACCTTTTTATTTGTGTTCTTCCCATTTTCATCTTTTGCATTCATGATTACGGTAATATAGCGCGTACCGTTTCTCTCCGCAGTACCAGTGAAACATAGTCCCGCAAAGTCAGTCGTTCCAGTCTTCAGACCATCTACACCCTCATAGCCATACACAAGGCTTGGAAGCATCCAGTTCCAATTTTCCATTTTAATCATGTCATCCGTACCTTGACGAAATTCCATTTTTGGTGTGCTTGCTGTTTCAAGCACTTCTGGAAAATCACTAATCAAACGTGACGCTAGCTTTGCTGTCGCTCTAGGAGACATGACATTTTCCTCTTCAAGATTTCCTGTATGATGAAAACCTTTTAAATCAGAGTTATTTAATCCGGTAGAGTTTACAAATTTATAATCCTGCAAACCTAGCTCTTCTGCTTTTTTATTCATCATTTTAACGAAGTTCTCTTCAGAACCAGCAATTGTTTCAGCAATCGCAATGGTTGCCCCATTTGCGGAATAGATCGTCATTGCCTGATACAATTCGCGAATACTATATTTTCCATCTCTGCGTAATGGAACATTCGATAATCGCGGGTAATCTTGAGATACTTTATAAACATATTCATCTACTGCGTATTCCTGATCCCACTTTACACGTCCTTCTTTAATCGCTTCAAGCAGCAAATATTCTGTCATCATTTTTGTCATACTAGCAACCCCAAGGACTTGATCGGGATTTTTAGCATAAAGCACTCTTCCTGTCTCTGCCTCTACTAAAATAGCACCATCTGCATTTATATTTAAAGCATTCTCTGCATATGCTCTATTTAAATTCGGGAAAATTCCTAATACCATTATTAACACAAGGAAACTAGCAACATATTTACGATATTGTTTTATTTTCAATATAAAGCCCTCCAACATATTAGTACACTTTTGTTATTTTAACACAACTCACCTATAAAAAATAGGCAGATGATTTACCTATTCTTTCCCCATTAGAAAAGCGTAAGCGCCTCGATCATCGCCGTACAAACTGGAAGGGCTCCGACTGAGATAAAGGAAACACGGTTTGTGTTAGCAAACCGATGTTGACTTATCGTAGAGAGGAGACCTGAAGTTTGATAGGCGATAGGCGCTGGCGCTAGACAATTCTCTAACTCCAAAGATATACTTTCTTATCCCATAAAAAAAACAGAGGAGAACTTTTTCTCCCCTGCTGCCTATTAGGATATTGAATAATTGGGTGCTTCCTTTGTAATCTGTACATCATGTGGGTGGCTTTCTCGCAAACCAGCGCCAGTCATTCTTACAAATTGAGCATTTTCTCTTAATTCCTTTAAATCCTTTGTACCGCAATATCCCATGCCTGACCGCAAACCGCCAACAAGTTGATAAATAGTATCTGAGAGAGGTCCTTTATAAGGCAGGCGGCCTTCAATTCCCTCTGGAACGAATTTCTTATTATCCTCTTGGAAATAACGGTCTTTTGAACCTTTTTCCATTGAAGCAACTGATCCCATGCCTCGATATACTTTAAAGCGACGGCCTTGGAAGATTTCCGTTTCTCCAGGGCTTTCTGATACACCAGCTAATAAGCTTCCTAGCATGACTGCGTGTCCGCCTGCAGCAAGTGCCTTAACAACATCTCCTGAATATTTAATTCCACCATCAGCAATAATTGTTTTTCCATGTTTCCTAGCTTCTGTTGCACAATCATAAACAGCTGTAATCTGTGGAACACCTACACCTGCAACTACACGTGTCGTACAAATCGAACCAGGGCCAATTCCGACCTTTACAATATCTGCTCCTGCTTCAATTAAGTCCTTTGTTCCTTCAGCCGTAGCAACATTCCCAGCAATAATAGCTAGATCAGGGTAGCTGCTGCGGATTTCGCGAACTGTATCTAAGACACCTTTTGAGTGTCCATGAGCAGTATCAAGTACAATCACATCAACCTGTGATTTAACAAGCTGCTCCACTCTTTTCATTGTATCCTTCGTCACACCAACAGCTGCTCCCACTAATAAACGCCCATGTTGATCTTTTGCAGAATTAGGGAACTCAATGACTTTCTCTATATCTTTAATAGTAATTAACCCTTTTAAAATGCCATTACTATCTACTAAAGGAAGCTTCTCGATTTTATACTTTTGAAGAATTTTTTCAGCTTCAGCTAATGTTGTGCCAACGGGAGCAGTAACTAGATTTTCTTTTGTCATTACATCTGAAATAATGATTGAGAAATCAGAGATAAAGCGAAGATCACGATTTGTTAAGATACCAACAAGTTTTTGCTCTTCTCGATTGTTAACAATAGGAACACCTGAGATGCGATATTTTCCCATCAAATGTTCTGCATCGAAAACTTGTTGTTCTGGGGTGAGGAAAAATGGGTCTGAAATAACGCCGCTTTCGGAACGTTTAACTTTATCAACCTGTTCGGCCTGCTGTTCAATGGACATATTTTTATGAATAATTCCTAGTCCTCCTTGACGAGCCATTGCAATTGCCATTTCCGCTTCAGTGACCGTATCCATTCCAGCACTAATAATCGGAATATTAAGCTTTACTTTATCTGTTAACTGGACACTTAAATTCACATCTCTTGGAAGAACCTCTGATTTAGAAGGAACAAGCAATACATCATCAAATGTTAAACCCTCTTTTACAAATTTACTTTCCCACATCTTTTTTACCCCCTAGACTCGAAAATATTATTAGTAGGTTATCAATTGGATAAAATACTGTCAAGGTAACTTTAATATGTTAGATTTTTCTAATAATTACGGAGGGATATTTTTAATGTTTACATACACAAATTGGAACTCATTTCTTCCATTTTTTTCAGCAAACTCTACTCAAGACTATTTAAAAAGCTGTTATCAGCAGCGTAATCTTGAAAAGGCTGATCTTAATAGTTACGAAAAAAGCTATCCCTTTATATATTATCTTGAACATGGACAAATATATTACAAACAAGCAGAAATAGCTCCATTAATTATACAGCCCATTCTTCTTTTTTATGGACTCGTTCATTTAATTAAAGCATGTATATTAACAATTGATCCGAACTACCCTGAAACAACATCTGTTTTGGCACACGGTGTTTCCACAAGAAAAAAAAAGAAACAGCAATACCAATTTTTTCAGGATGAAGTGAAATTTCAAAAGAGTGGACTATTTCCATATATGGCAGAAAAAATGTTTCACATGAAACAGTTAGAAGGAGAAAAAACGACAATGGAAGAATTGCTTAAGCAAATACCTGAACTAAGTTCACTCTTTTCTAGACTTGGAGGGAAGAATACTTTTTTACAATTAAAAAAACAAAAAGATATGTTATCTATATCAAAGTGTATTTTAGATGAATACCATATGACTGAATCCCGCTTTATCGACTATTGGAAATCAAAATCAACTTTAGAAGTTTTATTCGAGCATTCAGATCAAGATTTTATTCACTTTAAATATTCTCAACTACATATTGATGATATTCTTCCTATAAAATTCTCTTTAGAAGATAATCAACTTGTTTATCCATTAAAAAAAGGCATATTAAACAACTTCCCTGAATTATTAATTCATTATTTACTTTTATACAATTTAAGTATGATTGCTCGTTATGAAACTGAATGGTGGAGCGAGACAATAAAAATGATGCCCAATTGTGATTATCCGTTTATACAATCCTTTCTTAACATTACTTCTAGTAAAGGCCCCTTCTTAGTTTATCAATTTTTAATGAAAGAAAATCTAGCATAGTGAGTTTACACAATTATAGACTAAACACTTATATATAACAAAAAAGAGCACCCATAAGGATGCTCTTTTCATTTGCCTAGCGACGTCCTACTCTCACAAGGGGACAGCCCCTAACTACCATCGGCGCTGAGAAGCTTAACTTCCGTGTTCGGGATGGGAACGGGTGTGACCTTCTCGCTATCGCCACTAGACCTATTTATGATGAGGGTTGTTCCCTCAAAACTAGATAATGCTAAAGAAGAATTATGAGTAATCATTTTGTCCAG
>NZ_JALDXW010000021.1:0-76723 GCF_032154635.1 Cytobacillus sp.
CCTATAGCGTCCCAGATAGGAATCGAACCTACGACCTACAGCTTAGGAGGCTGTCGCTCTATCCTGCTGAGCTACTGGGACATGTATGAACGATTTAAATAAGAACAGAATATATTATAAACACACTGTTCCAATATAGTCAATTATTTCGCTTAAATGAAAAAGGGGCGCGAGTGACGCGCCCCTTCTTTGCTAATTCAATAGTTTCTTTCGATAAAATCGTAAAAGTGATTGTCCTTTAATCTTTAGGTTTTTTAATTTCGATATTTTTAATTCAATAATTGGCTGAGCGAATGATGTAATATATTTGCTAGACAATAGCAAAGAAAGTAATAGCGATGCACAGGCCAGCAATAGGAAATTTTCAGGTTTTGTAAAGTAATCTTGAACTTCGCTTTCTCTGAAGATCCGTATGAAAAATCCATGCAATAAATAAACATATAGAGTGTTTTTTCCTAGATTCGTAAAAAAATATTGTTTTCTTGGAACGAGTGTGAAGAAGGTAAACACCATGATCAAGCTTAATAAATAAAAACCGAATCTAGTAAATACAGCATTTATGGATGAAACATCTAATTCAGAATAAGGCTTTGAGCCAAGCAGCCATTCATAATTAATTTCTGGAAGTAGATAAAAGCCAGCAAAAACAATGGCTAATATACCCATAGCAGCGAATTTAATTTTGGGTTGTAATAATGTGTAGAAATGCTCTTTTTTCATATAATAGCCTAGTAAAAATAATGGAAAGAACACAAAAGTTCTTGATAGGCTTAAGTAATTTGCAATGAAATCAAAATACCCAACCGCTAGTCCCAGGATTAAGGCAACTGATAAAGCATAGGATGCTTTATATTTTGCAAAAAGGGGAAGCAGCATGTTCCAGAAAAACAAGCTGATTAAAAACCATAAAGACCAATGTGGTGTAAGTGGGTCAACTTGAAAATCTGATTTGTCATATAAAAAATAATAAAATATTGAATAGATTAATTGAAAGATCATATATGGCAAAACAAGCTTTTTTGCAATTTTTGGCAGATAGCCTTTTTGGCGAAAGCTTTTTGCAAAATACCCCGAAACAAGAATAAAAGCCGGCATATGAAAGGTATAAATCACTTTATATAAAGTATAAATTGATTCGTTTTCGCCTATATAGGAACGCAAAAAATGACCAAAAACCACAAAGAAAATCAAAATGAATTTAGCATTGTCAAAGTAATAATCACGTTTCTTCATCATTCCACCTCTTTTATAGCCCCCTATAAAAGATACCCTTCAATGTTACTTACCCACATTAACATGTATTAAACAATATTTGGCCATTTAATTTGTGGAAGTTAACCCATAACATTCCAGTTACGTATTCAATTTCTGTTATAGTACATATTTTTGACTGTTATATAATTAAGAATGCGCTTTAAAGTTTGTGAATACTGTGATTTTTAATAATAAATTAAATCTGTTTCAAATTTTCTGTGAAATTGTTGACATTTGTCACAGCCTATTATGAACCCTTCTCCTAAAATGATAATTGGGGATTATTTGTCAACCAGCGTAAAAATACGAAAGAGAATAAGGGGAGGGAGAATATGTCAATTTTACCTAAGAAAAACGAACTTGGCTTTTTTGAAATTAGATTGGAGTCAATTGGCGGGCTTGGAGCAAATTTAGCTGGTAAGATGCTTGCAGAAGCAGGCGTGCTCGGGCTTGGACTAAATGGTTCAAACTTTTCTTCATATGGTTCTGAAAAGAAAGGATCTCCAGTTAAAAGCTTTATCCGTTTTTGTGATCCAGCTGTAGAGATTCGTGCACATAGTCCAATTGAGCAGCCGCATGTTGTTGGTGTATTTCATGAAGCATTATATAAAACGATTGATGTTGTGAGCGGTTTAGCACCAGATGGAATATTATTAGTGAATTCAACGCGTGATTTTGATGAGATTAAGAAAGATCTAAAATTAGAATACGGCACATTAGCAATCATTGATGCCTTGCAAATTGCGGTTGAAGAGAAAACAAAAGTGAATACTGCGATGCTTGGTGCTTTATTCCGTATTTGTGATTTTCTTGATCCGGAATCAATGAAAAATGTAATACGCAAGACATTTGAAAAAAAATATCCTCATTTAGTAGAACCGAATATCCGGACCTTTGAACGCGGATATAATGAAGTTCAATTTAAAATATATGAAACGCCGGAGAATGCAGAAGGGAAATCTTTTTCACGTCTTATGCCAATGCTTGGATATGAAACACAGGAAATTGGAGGAGTCATTTCAGCACAGGCAAATAGCATATTAAAGGATCTAAGCGGTTCTAGACAGGGTTTCCTGCCAAAGTTTGAAATCGAGCAATGTATTAACTGTGCAGCGTGTGATACTGTTTGTCCGGACCTATGCTTTGTCTGGGAAGAGGGGGAGGACAAAAGAGGCAGAAAGCAGATGTTCTTAAGAGGAATTGACTATCAATATTGTAAGGGTTGTTTAAAGTGTGTAGAGGCATGTCCAACGACTGCATTAAGTGATGTAAGGGAAACGATTGGCTATGCAGAATCGCATCGTGTAAAACATAACTTCCCTTACGTTGCAGGAGGGGGATTGTAATGGCAATGACAGAAAAAGAATTGAAAGCAATCAATCAGGCAGAACAGTTGACGACCTTTGAAAGCGGAAATGAAATGGCTGCAATGGCTGCTGCGCAAATTAATTATCACATCATGGGTTATTTTCCGATTACTCCTTCTACAGAGGTCGCACAATATTTGGACCAAATGAAGGCTCGCGGTGAGCATAATATTAAATTAATACCTGCAGATGGAGAACATGGATCAGCAGGAATTTGCTACGGAGCAGCAGCAACAGGGGCAAGGGTTTTTAATGCAACGAGTGCGAATGGGTTTATGTATATGCTTGAACAGCTTCCTGTTCAGGCAGGAACACGCTTCCCGATGGTAATGAATTTAGTCACCCGTGCGGTCAGCGGTCCTCTAGATATTCGCGGCGACCATTCTGATTTGTATTATGCTTTAAATACGGGCTGGGTTATTCTAACAGCAAGAACACCTCAGGCTGTCTATGATATGAATATTATGGCATTGAAAATAGCCGAGCATGCAAAAGTTCGCCTGCCTGTTCTGGTTGCATATGATGGTTTCTTTACTTCTCACCAAAAAAGGAAAGTGCACTATTTCAAAGATCGGGCGGTTGTTCAACAATTCGTCGGGGAATGTCCAATTGATTATCATTTTGCTCGGTATCCAAAGACACCAGTAACAATTGGTGCTCATATGAACGGGGAAGACTTAATGAATAACCATTTCCAACAGTCTGAAGCCATGTATGCTTCAGGTGACATTTTTAAAGAAGTGGCTGCAGAATACGCGAAAATATCTGGACGCGAATATCCTGTTTTAGATTTATATGGGATGGAGGATGCGGAAGTTGCCCTATTTTTATTAAATTCTGCTGCAGAAACAGCGAAGGATGTAGTTGATAAGCTAAGAAAACAGGGCATCAAAGCAGGAGTGATCAGTCCGAACATTATTCGTCCATTTCCTGCAATGGAAATTCGAGAAGCATTAAAGAATGTGAAAGCCTTGCTGATTGGGGAAAGAGCAGATTCCTATGGTGGAAACGGCCCGAATTTAACACATGAAGTAAAATCGGCATTACAAGATGATAAAAATAATAAGACAATTGTATTAAGCCGAGTTTTTGGACTAGGAGGAAAAGATTTTTATGCAGATGATGCAGAGCTTTTCTTTAAAGATGCCATTGAGTCAATGGAAATAGGCTATGCGATAAAGCCCTTTGATTATTTCGGTCATATACCTGGTGATCAGGAGAAGATTTTAAAGCCTGTTATCACTCCTCAACATGGGGATGTGTATCGTTCAAGTTTGATTCATGTTGATAAAGACCCTGAAACGAATAAACTCAAGGTAAAAATACCACCATTGAGATCACTTACTTCAAAACCGAAGAGAATTGCCTCAGGGCACGGTGCATGTCCAGGCTGCGGAATTTTTACTGGATTAGAGCTATTCTTTAAGGGGATCGAAGGAGATGTGGTTGTTTTGTACCAAACAGGCTGTGCCTATGTGACAACGACTGCATATCCATATACGTCCCACAAACAAACGATGATCCACAACCTTTTCCAAAATGGGGCAGCGACATTATCTGGAACGGTTGAAGCATTCTTAGAATTAAAAGAGCGTGGGGAGATCGAAGTATCAGATGACGCTACTTTTGTCATGGTGACAGGAGATGGCGGGATGGATATCGGCATGGGCTCTGCGATTGGTACGGCACTAAGAAACCATAATTTAATCATGCTGGAATACGATAATGAAGGCTATATGAATACAGGCTCGCAATTGTCTTACTCTACACCAAAAGGACATATGACTAGCACAAGCAATGTTGGAAAGGCTCAGAAGGGGAAAACCTTTCATCATAAAGACACTGCACAAATTATGGCTGCAACGAATATACCTTATGTTTTTACAGGGGCAGAAGCATTTCCTCAAGATTTAATTAAAAAGGCAGCAAAAGCACAATGGTATGCGCAAAATGTCGGTACTGTTTACGGGAAAATCCTTATCACCTGTCCGTTGAACTGGAAATCAGAAGATCGATATGGGGAAAAGATCCTTGAAGCAGCTGTGAATACTTGCTTCTTCCCGCTGTATGAGGTGGAGGAAGGAATCACAACGATTACGTATAACCCTGATGATAAGAAGAAACGAGCTCCACTAACTGAATGGCTGAAATACATGGGGAAAACTAAGCATTTATTAAAAGAGGAAAATAGCGAATTATTAACTGAATTAGAAAAAGAAATAGAAAATAGATGGCAGCGTCTTCTAGCAAAAAATAATCATCCATTTTTATAATTTATAGAAAAAAAGCAAAGTCCAGTACTTTGCTTTTTTTCTATATGGTAAATAAAAACAACATTGCCCTTCAAAAGTACAATTGTTTGAATTATAATAAGATAATAAAATAGTATAAATGTTTCATGTTTTTACATATTTTAGCTCTATCGAACTACTATTTCATCAAGTGATTAAGGAGGCAAACGGGTGAAAGGGGTAAAAAAGAAGGATATAAAAAGGGCGAAAATGAAGAAAGGTAGAAAGGTGAAAAATCCAATTCTAGCTATTACTAAGTTGAATATTTGGAAAAAACTGAAACTTGGACAAAAATATGGTGTGGCTTTATTTATTACCATTGGACTTTTTTCTATTTCTACCATTATTACTTTCGGGCTTTTAAGTATCGCTAATTCACAAATGGATTCTGTAGAAGAAACAGGTGAGAAGGCGATTAAAATTACCGAAGCAACAGCAATTTTCCATTTTAAAGGGAGTACGATAGGTAATTATATTATTGATTCTAATCCAAAGCACCTAAAGAGTTTTGATGAACTTACGAAAAAATTTAATGAACTAAAAAAAGAAATATCACCAGCATTGACATCTAACGAAACAAAACAATTGTTAAATGAAATAAGTGAAAATGACGATGAAATTAACCGAGTATTCTATGAGGTTATAGAACCGCAAGTAAAGCTTCATCATGTGAGGGAATATCGACTTGGTAAGCTTCAAGCAGATGATAAAATAACTGAAACAGTAGTTAAGCTGGACACTTTAAGTGAAACGTTAAAGTCTGATCAGGAAGATGCAATTAGTTCTGCAAAGGCAGGACTCATTCTAACCTTAATTGTATTAGGAATTTCAATATTAATTTCTGCAGGACTAGGGATTGCTAGTATCCTGTTTATTGGGAGAATTATCTCAAATATGCTTGGCCGTATTGTACATCTTTCTAATGAAATTGCAGCAGGCAATTTAAATGTAGATGCTATTGAGTATGATGGAAATGATGAGATTGCTGAATTGAGCAAAGCTACGAACTCTATGAAGGAAAGGCTTCAATCGATGATACAAGAAATCTCGGCTGTTTCAAATTATGTTACTGAAAAGAGCAGTGAATTAAATATTGCTGCGAACGAGGTTGGGGCTGCTAGTCAGCAAGGAGCATCTACCATGCAGGAACTCTCAAGCGGAGCCGATGATCAAGCGAGTGCAGCTACAGAGTTGGCAAAAATGATGGATGACTATTTATTGAAGGTAGAGGAAGCAACAAAAAGCGGCTATAAGATTAAATCTGCTTCATCTGAGGTTCTTACAATGACGAAATCAGGAGATACGCTCATGAGAGAATCTCAAGAGCAGATGACTGTTATTAATGAAATTATGAAAACCTCTGTTAATCGGGTAAATGGTCTAGATGAGCAAACACAAAAAATTTCTAAGCTTGTTCAGGTTATTCATGATATTGCTAATCAGACAAATTTACTTGCTTTAAATGCTGCGATTGAAGCTGCAAGAGCAGGGGAGCATGGAAAGGGTTTTGCAGTAGTAGCTGATGAGGTTCGTAAGTTAGCAGAGCAAGTTTCATTGTCTGTTGCAGATATTACAACTATCGTGAAAGGAATACAAACGGAATCCAATAATGTTGTTACTTCGTTGCAGACGGGATATACACAAGTTGAAAAAGGAACCGAAAAGATTCAATTAACTGGTGAAACATTCCAAAAAATATATCAAGCTGTTAATATGATGTCTGCAAATATCAATGATATTTCTGAAAGTCTTGATCAAGTATCTAAAAGCTCATCATTAATGAATCAGTCCATAGAAAATATCGCTGCTGTATCAGAGGAATCTGCAGCGGGAATTGAACAAACAAGTGCTGCAATCACGCAAACCAATCATGCAATGGAAGAGATATCTGATAATGCAAATTCCTTATCAGAGCTTGCAGACCAATTGAATTCAATGATTTCTAAATTTAAATTATAATCGACAGGGATGCCCGCTATATTATGACGGGTATCCCTCTTTTTGACTGTAATTTTCATATATAATTGTTTTTTATTGGAAGGGTTTTACTTGAATTTGTAGAAGTAGTCAATGATATAGATCCCAATAGGAGGGAAAAATCATGACTTTGAATAAAGAAAAAAGATTAAAAGACGTTGAGCAAACGTTAAAAAAAAGTAGTTTAAATGAGAAATTAAGCAAGGATTTATATAAGGACTTATTTATTGAGGCGCTAGAAGGGATTGTATTTTGGTCTGGAAATGGAAAAATTGTTAAAGTGAACGAAGCAGCATGCCGGATATTTGAAAGTAGTAAGGATGAGCTAGTGACAAAAAATCTTAAGGACTTTGTTTATTTGAAAAATTATAAGTTTATAAAGGTAGTGGATCAGCTTTTTGAACGGGGATCGATACGGGATGAGCTTGATTTTTTAATGCCAAATGGGCAAATCAAGTCACTAGAGTTTACAGCTAAATTAAATTCGGTAGATGGATTTCACATGACTATTTTCCGCAATGTTACTGATCGACATCAGATGGAAAGAGAACTACGCGAAAGTGAAATGAAATTTCGTAAAGTATTTGAGGAAGCCCTAGAGGGAATGATACTCTGGAACAAAAAATATGAAGTGGTCGATATTAATCAAGTTGGTATGAGGATGCTTCATCTTACAGGGAAGTCATTTATTGGCCAATCAATCATTCAAATGATTGAAGATTATAATGTAAATAAAGAAGAATTATATCGTTATTTCGAAGAATTAAGGGATAGCGGCTTTGCAAATGGAGTTCTTAAAATAAATGTAAGTACTGATAGGAAGATTTACATAGAATTCTCAGCCAAACATAATGTATTTTCGAAATTAAGTCTAATCTCTTTTAAGGATATTACCGAAAAGCTTGAAATAGAAGAACAGCTTAAAAAGTCAGATACATTAAGTGTAGTTGGGGAACTTGCTGCAGGAATTGCGCATGAAATTCGTAATCCGATGACTGCTCTAAAAGGGTTTATCCAATTGTTAGAGGATAGTATTCGAGAGGATCATTCGATGTATTTTAATATTATTTCTACTGAACTAGAAAGAATCGATTCAATCATTAACGAATTTTTGATCCTTTCAAAACCTCAAACAGTGAAATTTATCAGAAAAGATATAACTGAAATAATGAAAGAGACAGTTGAATTTTTAAATGCTCAAGCAGTGTTACATAATGTACAGATCCAGACTTTTTTTGAAAAGGGATTACCAGATATTTTTTGTGAGCCGAACCAAATGAAAAAAGTATTTATCAATATTATAAAAAATGCGATAGAGATGATGCCAGAAGGAGGAATGATAACTGTATTAGTGGAGCTGACAACAGATCGACGCATTCATATCTCGATTCGGGATGAAGGTGTTGGAATTTCTAAGGAAAAAATTAAAAAGCTTGGTCAACCTTTCTTTACAACTAAGGAAAAAGGCACTGGTCTAGGATTAATGGTTACATACAAAATAATCGAAGAACATAAGGGGTCAATTAGGGTAGAAAGCGAATTGGGGGTTGGAAGTATATTCCATATCTATTTACCAGTTTAGATTGGGTACGTATTAGAGAAAGAAACAGCAAGAAAATTGTTGTTGTTGTTTGTCGAATAACCTGTCATTTCTTCATATGAAAATGTCGAAAAAATTATTTTGAGAAGAAGATTGTCTAATTTTGCGAATCTATTTACATTTATTCAAATTCTTGTAATAATGCTTCAAGTAGAATAATTTTGTAGAAATAGAGAACAGGATTGGATGGGGGAAAACGATGGGGGAGAAAGGGCAAAGAATATTAACACAAATTCAGGAAAAGAGAGAAAGAATGATAGATTCAGCAAAAAAGTATGGCTATACAAACGAATACACGATTCGTTGCAGTGAAGAACTTGATCAATTAATTTTTGAATATCAACAGCAAAAACAAAATGAGAAGAAACAAAAGAAAAAGATTAAATTTTCATTAAAGCTAATGATAACAACTTGGCGAGAAAAACTTTTAGAAGCGAAGTATCAAGCTCATTCATAAATTGAAATGTGAACTCCGTCTGCTTTCCCAAAAAAATCCCTAAGCCGTAAGACGTACGGCTTAGGGATTTTTTTGTCTTATAATCTTGTATTACTTAGAAGATATCGATTAGCAAGATCATAAATAACAGTCCAATGATAAAAGAATAGGTAGAGGTTCTTTCATTCCCATCCCCATGACTTTCTGGAATCAATTCTTTATAAACAATAAAGAGCATTGCACCCGCAGCAAATGATAGTCCGTATGGAACTAAAAAGTCTACATAAGCTGTTAAATAAAAACCCAACAATCCAGTCACAATTTCAATAGCGCCTGTTAAGGTTGCTATAATAAATGCTTTAAATTTATTAATCTTTTGGTTAACTAAAAACAAAGCAACAAGAAATCCTTCTGGAGCATTCTGAAGCCCGATAGCAAATGCAATTAAATTACCTGTATCCTCCACACTTGAAGCATAGCTGACCCCTACAGAAAGACCTTCGGGAATATTGTGAAGAGTAATCGCTGAAATGATAAGCATCGCTTTTTCGTCAAATTCAATTCCTTTTTTCGAATGCTGCAGATCAATATGAGGAATATTCTTTTCTAGCAGAGTTAAAGTAAGCACACCAAGAAATACGCCCATTGAAAGCTGAAGGAATCCCCCATTATTCAAGGCTTCTGGTATGAGTCCCATTGTTGATGCAGCCATCATGATCCCAGCAGTAAAGGCTAATAATATATCCCGCCAGCGGTGGGTAACAGAATCAGACATAAAGAGAATAATTAAAGCGCCAAGACCAGTTGAAAGGGCTGAGAGAACACTACCGATGATCACATCACTCATTTTTCTCCCTCATTTCTATTTGTAAGATAATTATAAGAGTGAAATCCTTGAGAGACAATTAATAATTTCATTTTTGGAACAAAAAGAATGGCATTATGTGATTTTTGTCATAGTGACTTCTCTGTTTTCCTAATAGAATATAACAATAAATGCAATCTTTCCCAGAAGGGAAACCATCTTTGTTTTACTCCAAAAATACATTATTTTTTCCACAAATATTATTTATTTTATACAGAATCTAATAATTGGTTCATATAAAATCTTCACAACTCCTTTTAGTATTCACAAACACCAAGAAAAAAATCATTTCTGATAGTCTATCTATATTTATGTTTACAGATAAAAAACTTGAAAATAGTTCATTTTTTCGTTTGAAAATAAGGAATCAGTCTTTTTATTAATTGTTAGTACTATGCGTGTGTTGCGAAACATATATCGTAATACATAGCAATTTTACATAGAAGTAAGCGTTTTCAAGAAGGCGGTGTTTGCTTGGACATATTTACTATTCATTAAAGGTGAAACTTAATCAATCGCCCACATGTGAAGGACTTTCTTAATACTGCATATCAGGAGGGAATAAATGAATGCATATCGTCGTCTGTGTAAAGCAAGTACCGGATACAAAGATTATAAAAATTAATCCAAAGACAAACACACTTGATCGAAGAAGTGCGCCAGCAATATTGAATCCGTATGATGCACATGCCGTCCAAGAGGCAGTAAAAATAAAAAAAATGCTTGGCAAAGGCACTATTTCCGTTTTATCAATGGGGCCGCCTCAAGCTACGGCTGTCATCAAAAAAAGCATTGAAATTGGTGCAGATGAAGGGTATCTAATTTCCGATCGAGCATTTGCGGGAGCAGATACTTTAGCAACAAGTTATGCATTATCTAAAGCACTAGAAAGAATAGCAAAAGAAGAACCTGTTGATCTCGTTATTTGCGGTCTTCACGCGATTGATGGGGATACAGGGCAGGTTGGTCCAGGGATTGCAAGGAGAATGGATATCCCACCTGTTACAAATGTTATTGAGGTCATAGAATTGAATGAAAAAGAAAATACAATTCTATTAAAGAGGAAATTAGCAAATGGTTACCAATTAATACAAGCGGATTATCCATGCCTAATGACGGTTGGAAAAGAAATTAATGAGATTGAATATTCGCCTATGCCAAATATGATTAAAGCAGCAAGATATGAGCCGATTATATGGTCAGTTAATGATCTTGAAAATGTTAATCGCCCGCAATTAGGACTGAAAGGCTCACCAACAATAGTCGGAAAAATGTTTACTCCGCCTAAACCAGAAGGCGGGAAGCGGCTAGAAGGAAATTCCGATGAACAAGTTAGCCAGTTAATGGAATTATTAAAGGATAAAAAAGAATTATTTTTTGCTGCTCGATAATAAACCATTTATATAAATATCTAGCGCAAGCTGCCTAGCTCCTCGATAGTCTACAGCCAATCCTTCCGAAACGGTAAGGAGTACCTTTTTTCGTGAGGCTTGTCTTATGCTTGTCGGGGTTGAGATTATTCCGAAGGCGCTTATGCTTTTAAATTAGGAGGGGTCAGCATGATAGAGGAATACCGAGGAGTTTGGGTATTCATAGAGCAAAATGAGGGAGAAATTGAAGGAGTCTCCTTGGAACTATTAGGAGCAGGCAGAAAGCTTGCTGATAAACTGGAAGTTGCTTTGACTGGGGTATTATTAGGCGAGAATGTGAAGGCGCTTTGCCCTGAAATTATTGCACATGGAGCAGATGAGGTATATGTGGTGGATCATCCTGTTTTGAAGGATTACCGCACAGAATCCTATATGAAAGGAATTATGCTACTAGCCGAAAAGTATAAGCCAGAGATTTTTCTTTATGGTGCTACACCGAATGGGAAAGACCTTGCCAGTGCAGTTGCGACTGATTTAAATACAGGATTAACTGCGGATACAACTATGCTCGATGTCGATTTAGAAAAGAGATTGCTAGAGGCGAGCCGCCCTGCATTTGGTGGAAATATCATGGCAACGATTTTATGTAAGAAGCACCGGCCGCAAATGGCAACAGTAAGACCAAAGGTAATGAAGGCACTAGAGCGTGATGTAAATAGAACAGGGAACATAATTGAAGAAGAAATAGATTTAAAAGAAGAAGATATGCGTACAAAAGTGCTAAAAAATGTGAAGGATATCACAAAAAAGGCGAGCTTAGCAGATGCACATGTAGTCGTTGCAGGTGGGAAGGGAATGGGGGATTTTCAGGGGTTTCAGCTTATTCATGAACTAGCAGATGCAATTGGAGCAAGTGTAGGGGGAACAAGAGACGTAGTGGAGGCAGGATGGCTCCCTCATGAGCTTCAGATTGGGCAAACTGGGGAAACGATTACTCCTAAAGTCTATTTTGCCATTGGCATTTCTGGAGCAATTCAGCATATTGTTGGAATGAAAAACTCAGAATTTATCATCGCGATTAACAAAGATCCAAATGCCCCGATATTTGATGTCGCAACTTATGGGATCGTTGGCGATGCATTGGAAATAGTGCCTAAGTTGATTGAACAATTTAAGGAGTTGCGTAAAGAAAAGGGCGGTGAAGTTAGCTATGTCTGAGAAATTCGATGTCATCGTTGTAGGTGCTGGCCCGGCTGGAACCTCCTGTGCTTATACATGTGCCAATAATGGATTGAAAGTGCTGCAGATAGAAAGAGGAGAGTATCCTGGCAGTAAGAATGTAATGGGCGGAGTATTATATAGGCAGCAGATGGAAGAGATTATTCCCGAGTTTTGGAAAGAAGCTCCCCTTGAAAGACCAGTTGTTGAGCAAAGATTTTGGATGATGGATAAAGAATCGGTGGTTACCTTTGGGTATAAAGGTCTGGAATGGGGAGTTGAGCCCTATAATAACTTCACAGTACTTCGAGCACCTTTTGATCAATGGTTTGCAAAGAAAGGAATCGAGCAAGGAGTATTATTAATTACGGAAACGGTTGTCCTTGAATGTATAGTGGAAAATGGAAAAGTGATAGGTGTAAGAACGGATCGTCCAGATGGAGAAGTATTTGCAGATGTTGTCGTCCTCGCTGATGGGGTCAATTCCCTTTTAGGAAAGCAGCTTGGCTACCATAACGAGTTCCGACCGGATGAAGTAGCCTTAACTGTAATGGAAGTGATAAACCTCCCAAAAGAAAAAATAAATGACCGTTTTAATTTAGAGGATAACCAAGGCTGTACGATTGAGCTCTTCGGGGATTCAACGAAAGGAAATCTTGGAACAGCCTTTATTTATACGAATAAGGAGAGTATTAATATCGGTGTTGGAACAACACTATCTAGCATGATAAAAGCAAAATTAAAGCCCTATGATTTATTAGATTATTTAAAGACGCACTCGATGATTAAACCATTTCTTGAAGGTGGAGAATCAGCTGAATATTTAGCTCATCTTATTCCTGAAGGAGGGTATCACTCTGTACCTAAGGTTGCAGGGAATGGTGTGTTATTAGTTGGGGATGCAGCACAGCTAGTTAATGCCATCCATAGAGAAGGTTCCAATATGGCTATGGCATCTGGAAAAATGGCCGCTGAAACGATTGTTGAAGCGAAAAGCCGAAATGATTTTGGTGAATCCAGTTTAAATTTATATAGGGAAAAATTGTATGATAGCTTTATTATTAAAGATCTTGAAAAATACAAAGATGCTGCCCATACATTTGAAACTCATCCACAATACTTTAAGGAATACGTACCGATGATGAATCGTGCGGCAAGTAAATTCTTCACTGTAGATGGAACGCCTAAGAGAGAGAAGCAAAAACAAATCATGCGCAGCATAACAGGTGAAAGAGGTACTCTTAAAGTTCTTCAAGATATGTATCGTGCTTGGAAGGCGGTGAAATAATGTCCACAAAAACGATTGAAGAAAAGCAATATTTAATTCGTTTTAAGGCAGATAAGAAATCGCATTTAACTGTACTAGATCATGATGTGTGCATGACACAGTGTCCTGATAAGCTATGCACGATTTTCTGTCCAGCTGAGGTGTACAAGTGGGAAGGATTAAGAATGCAGGTTGGATATGAAGGCTGTCATGAATGTGGCAGCTGTCGCATTGGATGCCCATATCAAAATATAAAATGGGAATATCCAAAAGGCGGTCACGGAATTGTTTTCCGGTTAGCCTAAAACCAGGAGAAGCTTGTAGTGAGGAGCTAATGAAAAGAGCATTCACATGCGTGTGTGAATGCTTCTTTTAATTGATAAACTTTAATACGGACTTTACGATAAATCTGGTCAAAAAAATAAAGAGGCTCCACTAAATCTATACCGTTATCAATGACATCAAACATTTTCCTCTTCTTTTTAGCTGACTTATTTCGTATTCTACATTTCATAGTATACTTAGCCCTCCTGCTCTACTTGTACGAAAAAAAGATGGCATAGGTTTCATGATATTCTTTTATTATTGTTAAATTTTAAGGGAGAAATAAAATACGGAAAGTAAATACTATATGTATATTTTTTCACAAAAATAGCTAAAAAAGGAAAATCTTAAATAGAAGGGCTAACATCTTTTTTATTATTTGAGGCGAATAACTGGCCGTTCTTACCCGAGCGTTCCAGTACATTTGCGTGTTCATAGGCTTGGTGAATGCAATTAAAAATGGAGGATGTATAGTAAGAGGTATTCCATGAAAAACTTCCATTGGAATCAGATGGATAGATTGAAACAATCCATGTATAGAATTCATTTTCCCTTTCTCTTAGTTGTCCTTCAAGAGCAATAAGCCAATGAGTTGGTATCGTATGTTGTCTTGTGCTTTCTTTAAAATGATAAAGGTCGTTTAATCCAATTGGAATTAATGCTTTTTGATAAAAATCTCTATAGTTTTCCAACTTCTTTTTCCCCCTCCTTTCTTTTTTCTGAAAAATTGCTGTCACTTACATTATTATATGTTAATTCTCGCCAATATTTCGAATGAAATGTTAAAATTTTTCGAAAATTGTTTTAGGATTGTAAAAGGAGGAGACCTATTCGGAGCCCCTCCTTATTTTTAAGAATTCCACTCATTTACTTTTTGATCAGACGGCAGAAGTAGGGTAAGCAATCCTAATAATGGCAGAAATCCCATCATAATCATTGTGTTTGTAATACCAATGATATCAGCTAAATAACCAATGACTATTGACCCAACGGCACCCATCCCAAACGCAAGTCCAACGGTTAACCCAGCCATTGTACCGATTTTTCCTGGAACAAGCTCTTGAGCATATACAACCGTTACAGAGAAGCTCGACATTAAAATAAAGCCTGTCAGTAAAAGTAGACAAAAGGCAGCAATTGGTGGAACAAATGGGATAAGAATGGTTAGAGGTGCTGAGATAATCATTGACAAGAATATGATTAGTTTCTTTCCAAAGCGATCTGCCAATGGACCACCAAAAAAAGTACCAAGTGCACCTGCAACTAAAAATGTAAAGAGAAAGATCTGGGATTGCTTGATTGAGAATGAATACGTTTCAATTGTGTAAAATGCATAGTAGTTTGTCATTCCAGAAATATACCAAGACCGTGCAAAGATTAAAAAAAGGATTAAAATTAATGAAAACCATACTGCATTTGAGAGCCCTTTTTGGTTTGAATTCCCATTTTTATTTTCCTTTTTTTGTGAAACATTTTGTGTTTCTAATGTTTTCGTGTACCAAAAAGCAATATATAGAAGCAGACAAACCGCGACAGCAGCAACAGCAGTAAACCAGGCTGCCCCAATTTGTCCTAGAGGGACGAGAATTAATGCAGTAATAAGTGGTGCCATTGCTTGCCCGCTATTCCCGCCTACTTGATATATGGATTGGGCCAGGCCGCGGCGTGAACCAGCTGCTAAATAGGCAACTCTAGAACCCTCAGGATGGAAAATAGCAGAGCCGAGACCAATAAAAAGAACAGAAATGACAATCCATTCAAATCCTGGTGCAAGTGCAAGGCCAAGTACACCACACATTGTGAAAGTTAAGCCAATTGGCAATGCAAATGGCATTGGTTTCTTATCTGTCATCATACCAATAACTGGCTGTAGAATCGAAGAAACCATATTTAGCGCAAATGCAATCAATCCCAGCTGTGTAAATGAAAGTCCCATAGACTTTTCCAATATGGGAAACATTGCAGGAATAATTGCTTGAATGGAATCATTTAAAAGATGACAAACTCCGATGATAAATAGTATTTTGTAGGATGTTTCACGATTTTGTATCATTGTTCGGGCAATGGCTGCTGTGTTGCTCATTATTCAGGACTCCTTCTTAAATAAGTTTTAAATAAAATTTTGGGTCTCTAAATATATATAATACAAGATTTCAATTTTTTTCAATATTATTTTGAATATTAAGTAATCGAAAAAGGGATTACTGACCATTAAATAAGGAGAAGAGCCAAAAGGATTGGCTCTTCTTCTATATTTATTCCTGTTTTTTAAGTGGTAAAAAGATATCAACCTGAGTTCCCTTATTCTCTTTACTTGTCAGGTGAATTTCTCCGCAAAATGACTGGATAATCCTTTTGCAAACGACTAGGCCAAGCCCTGTTCCAAACTCCTTAGACGTGTAGAATGGCTGAAAGATTTTCTCCAGTGCTTCATCAGGAATCCCCATTCCAGTGTCGGTTATTTTAATATGACATTTGTTCGGAAGCTCAATAAGCTTGATCGTTAACAATCCGCCAGCTTCCATCGATTCAAAAGCATTTTTAGTTATGTTAAGCAAAACTTGCTTCAATTGATCTTTTGTGCAGTCAATCAAAAGCGGTGTATCTGGAATAATTGAATGATATTTAATATTATTTAAATTTGCTTCAGAAATGATTAATGGTTCGATATCAACAATGATTTTTCGCAGATCCAAAATTTCCGTTTTTTGAGCAGTAGGTTTTCCTAAAATAAGGAACTCGCTTACAATTTCATTAATTCGGTTAATTTCATCATTAATAACAGAGAAGTAGTATTGGTCTTGGTCATTGGTATATTTTTCACTTAAAAGCTGAACAAGGCCTTTAATTCCTGTAAGCGGATTTCGAATTTCATGTGCTGTACTTGCTGCTAATGTTCCAACAAGTTCAAGCTTTTGAAGTTCATTTTCCTTTTTCTCTTTTGCTGTCTGCCTTTTAAGCATTAAATATTTGATGAAAAGAAATAGGATATGGAATCCAAAAATAATTTGAATAATAACCAAAATGGCATTTTTCATTAATTCATTTATGTTTCGTGGCGGAATTTCAACTTTAATATTCCAAGGGACTCTATCTATTGACTTTGAAATTGAACGATTGTTAGGTAGATCACCAGGCCCATTCATATTAATATCCATGATTACGGCCCCATTTGGATTGGTCACAGAAAGCTTTGTGTCAGGAGTCAAGACTCTCATTATATTTTGAACGTAATCTATTCTCAAGTGTGCGATCAAAATGTACACTAAATCGCCTCTTCTGTCTAAAACAGGTTTTCCAATGCCGATAACCTTTTGACCGTTTATTAGTGTTTCCTGATGATCAGAGATAATGAGGTCCTTTGTGCGGTTAATTTCTTTGATGTATTCATTTTCGGATAAATTTGCGTTTTGTAGAAAGGGGTTAGAGCCGGTAATAACAGTTCCCTTTGGATCAAGTAAATAGATCCCTCCATATCGTGGGTCCTTCCAATGTGTCTTAAGTAGAAGCGGCTCGATTTTTTCCGGTGTTTTTGCAACAGTTTCTGCAGTTAAAGCGAGTATATCCAAAGATGTAACGGTTTCCGAAATAAACTGATCCCAGCTTTTTTGATGAATGGATGCAACCCAGCCAGCCTGCCTTTTTCGTTCGTTGTTATCTTGATCAATTGCTTCGTTAAAATAATATAGTAGACTAATAAGAATTGGAACAATAACAATAATAATGTATAAAAAGAAATTATGATTATGTCTTTTCATGTAATGACCCCATATTTGTAGTTTAATACCAGTATAGTATATCATTAATAAAAATTTTTCGTTTTATTTTATCAAAAAAAGGGTTATAAATTGACATATACTTCTTATTTTTTTATAATTTATTTAGAATTCAAGATAATTTAATTCATCATTATAAATACAAAGGATTTGGATAAAGATGAGTTCAGAACAAGTGAACCAGTCATTAAAATTATTTATTGTACTTTCACGTGCCTATCGTGCAGTGAATGAAAATGTTAACAAGCTCATACAAACATATGGACTTAACCCCACTGAATTTGCGGTCATGGAGCTTCTTTACCATAAGGGAGATCAGCCGCTACAGCAAATTGGCGGTAAAATTTTATTAGCAAGCGGAAGTATTACGTATGTAGTTGATAAGCTTGAACAAAAGGGATTATTAAAAAGAGTTGCCTGCCCAAAAGATAGACGAGTTACTTATGCCCAAATTACAGAGAAGGGCAAGTCCTTTATTGAGGATGTATTTCCGGACCATGCGAAGCAGATTGATACGCTTATGTCGAAACTTTCAGAGGATGAGAAGGAATCGGCAATTACGATTTTGAAAAAGCTGGGCTTATCACAGTCATGCTTTGAATAGTGATCAGTGTGAAACACGGCGCAACGATGGCCGTGTTTTATTTTTTTAATTTATTAGCCAGTTAGCAGGAAATTATTAACGGCTGTCGAAATGCTTTAAGTGGGTTTTTAATTAGCGTAAATAAGGGGGCAATCGAATGAGCTTTTCCAATTATACATATACTCGTCCAAATATGGATGAGATCAGCAGTCAATTTGAAACAGCGATTAAGAAATTTTCTGAAGCGACTTCAGCAGATGCACAAAATCAAGCGATGAAGGAAATCAATGATATTAGAAATGACGTTGGGACAATGTCCAATCTCTGTTATATTCGCCATTCAATAGATACGAATGATGAGTTTTATAAAGCAGAACAGGATTATATGGATGAAATTCAGCCTGTTATTGAAGGGTTTGTTACTAGGTATGCTGAAGAACTGGTTAAGTCTAAATTTCGCTCAGAATTAGAGGAGAAGTGGGGCAGTCAATTATTTGCCTTAGCTGAAGCCCAATTGAAGGCATTCTCACCAGAGATTGTGCCGCTGCTACAAAAGGAAAATAAACTTTCATCTGATTATACAAAATTAATTGCCTCAGCAAAAATCGACTTTGAAGGGGAAGAACGTACACTTGCCCAAATGGAGCCATTTGCGGAATCTACTGACCGTGAAGTGAGAAAGAGAGCGAATGAGGCAAGATTCGGCTTTTTAGCAGAAAATGAGCATGAGCTTGACCGTATTTACGATGAGCTAGTAAAAGTTCGTACCGAAATCGCTCAAAAACTTGGGTATGATAATTTCGTTGAGCTAGCTTATTTACGAATGATGCGTACGGATTATGATGCAGCCATGGTGGCGAAATTCCGTGATCAAGTCAAAGAATTCATTGTTCCAATGGCGACGTCGCTCAAAGAACGTCAAAGAGAGCGTATCGGAGTAGACAAGCTGAAATATTATGATGAAGCCTTTAACTTTAAGACTGGGAATGCTGTTCCAAAAGGAAGTCCAGAGTGGATTGTTGAAAATGGGCAAACCATGTATGATGAGCTTTCCAAAGAGACAGGTGAATTTTTCTCCTATATGAGGGAAGAGCAATTAATGGATCTAGTTGCGAAAAAGGGGAAAGCTGGCGGAGGCTATTGTACGTATATAGAAAATTACAAAGCGCCATTTATTTTTTCGAACTTTAATGGGACATCTGGAGACATTGATGTTCTAACTCACGAAGCGGGGCATGCTTTCCAAGTCTATTCCAGCCGCCATTATGAAATCCCTGAATATAATTGGCCAACGTATGAAGCATGTGAAATTCATTCAATGAGCATGGAATTTTTTACATGGCCATGGATGGAGAGGTTCTTTAAAGAAGACACAGAGAAGTATAAGTTTTCTCATTTAAGCAGTGCATTGCTATTTCTACCATATGGGGTAGCAGTTGATGAATTCCAGCATTGGGTGTATGAAAATCATACAGCTACACCATCTGAAAGAAAGTCTGCGTGGCGTGAAATTGAGAAGAAATATATGCCGCATAAAGACTATGATGGCAATGAATATTTGGAAAATGGCGGCTTTTGGCAGCGCCAAGCACATATTTATAATTCACCATTCTATTATATCGATTATACGCTTGCACAAATTTGTGCCTTCCAATTTTGGAAGCGTTCAAGAGATAATCAGGAAGAGGCATGGAAAGATTATGTCCACCTATGCAGCTTAGGCGGCAGCAAGGCATTTACTGGCCTTGTAAAAGAAGCAAACTTAATTTCTCCATTTGAAGAAGGCTGTGTCGAGTCAGTTGTTGGGGTTATTGAAAGCTGGTTAAACTCGGTGAATGATAAAGAATTGTAAAAAAGAAGAGGCTGGCTCAAAAGATTGTTAAAAAGCAATCTTTTTGAGTCAGCCCCTTTTCCTTTTATGGCAGTATCTGTATCATTATTTCATCATTCTCGAGAACCGCTTGAAGCGGTTGTTCACTATGATGATCGATAATAAAATCAGCTAATTTATCTTCTAATTGATCTTGAATCACTCTTCTTAATGGGCGAGCTCCAAAGGCAGGGTGATAACCAAGTTCGGCTAGCTTTTCCTTCACATCTTCTGTAACCGAAAGCTGGATGTTTTGTTCTTTCAATGTTCCTTGGAGATCTTTTAGCATCAGCTCGACAATCTTCAGTAAATGTTCCTTTTCAAGTGATTTAAACTCGATAATGCTATCAAATCGGTTTAAGAATTCTGGTTTAAAGAAATTTCCTAAGGAGTCTAGAATACTTGCTTCTTTTATCACTTCGTTGTTCATTGCAAATCCAACATGGATTTCCTTGTGTTGAACGCCTGCGTTACTTGTCATAATAATGACAGAATCTTTGAAGCTGACTGTTCTGCCTTGGCTATCGGTCAATCGTCCATCCTCAAGAATTTGCAGGAACATATGCTGAACATCTGAATGCGCCTTTTCAATTTCATCTAGCAAAATAATGCTATAAGGATTACGGCGAACCTTTTCTGTCAATTGGCCAGCTTCTTCATGTCCAACATATCCTGGCGGCGAACCAATAATTTTTGAAACACTATGCTTTTCCATATACTCACTCATATCGAGGCGAATCATGGCGTCTTTTGATCCAAATAGCTCTTCTGCAAGTGTTTTTGTTAGCTCAGTTTTTCCGACACCAGTTGGACCAACAAACAGGAAGGAACCAATCGGACGATTTTTTGCTTTTAATCCGGCACGGCTTCTGCGGATCGCTTTTGTTACTTTCTGAACCGCTTCTTGTTGTCCTATTACCTTTTGTGACAAGTTTGCCCCAAGATTTTGCATTTTTAATTGCTCATCTTCCATTAACTTGCCTACAGGGATGCCAGTTTTCTTTTCTATGATTTCTTGAATATGCTTGACTTCAACAAGTGGACGGGAGGAATGGTCCTTTTTGTTCAAGGCGTTCTCGAGCTTTATTTCTTCTTCACGAAGTTTAGCTGCGTCCTCATATTTTTCTTCTTTTAAGACAATCTCTTTCTGTTTACTTATCTCTTTTAATCGTTTTTCAATTTGATCGATCGATGCAGTGTCAGAAATTAAATTTAGTTTAGACCCTGCTTCATCCATAAGATCAATGGCTTTATCAGGAAGGAACCGATCCTGAATATAGCGGCTTGACAATTGGACACAGGCACGGATGGCCTCATCAGTAAATGATACTTCATGATAATCTTCATATTTCGATTGGAGACCTTTAAGAATATTTATGGCTTCATTTTCAGTTGGCTCTTGTACGTGAACTGGCTGGAATCGGCGCTCAAGCGCTGCATCCTTCTCAATTTGACGATATTCCTTTAAGGTAGTTGCTCCAACAACTTGAAGCTCTCCTCTTGCTAAAGCAGGCTTAAGAATATTTCCGGCATCCATTGATCCTTCAGCAGAGCCTGCGCCTACTAGTAAATGAATTTCATCAATAAAGAGAATGATATTCTTTCTTTCTTGTAACTCACTAATTAATTGCTTCATTCTCTCTTCAAATTGACCGCGAATGCCAGTATTTGCAACTAAAGAAGCCACATCGAGCAAATAGACTTCTTTGTTCAAGAGTTTTTTAGGGACTTTTCCTTCTGAAATTAGTAACGCAAGTCCTTCGGCAATTGCTGTTTTACCTACACCAGGTTCTCCAATTAATACTGGATTATTTTTATTTCTTCTATTTAATATTTCAATCACACGATCCACTTCTTCATTACGGCCGATGACAGGATCAATTAAGCCTGCTCCCGCTAGCTGAGTTAAGTTACGTCCAAAGTGATCAATAAATCCTCCAGAACGCAAATGGTTCTTTTTATTTTCCTTTGAACGCTGATTTTCTGCAGATCCTTGAGAAGGCATCATTTGTTGAAAGAAATGATCAAATGGCATTTGATTGAAGCTAGAAAAGCCACTTAAATTAGGGCCAAAGGAGGCTCCGATCTTGTTCTTTTCTTCCTGATAACAGCTTTGGCAAAGGATTAGATTGCTTTCATTTCCGTTCATATTCACTCTAAATTTAATATTGGCTTCGTTTTGCTGACATTTTTGACAAAGCATATTGAAAACCCTCCTATACTTTTTGACTTTGACTATATTTGACTTTATGGATTCATTATACTTTGACCTTTTTTGACTTTCAAGTATTTTGTATTGGAAATGATTGGGCTTATTTTAGTAACACAGGTGGATAATTTACTTTATATACACAGAAAAAGCTCGTCTTAGTTTGTCCCTATGTTCATATATTGGTTGGGAGGGAGGAGATATTAGTGAAAACAAACTGGGGTGCAGCCTGTCAAATTGCTGCCGTTTATGTAGGGACGGTAGTCGGTGCTGGGTTTGCAACTGGTCGAGAAATTGTAGAGTTTTTTTCTCGGTTTGGATTTATTGGATTTGTTTCAATATTAATGAGCGGTTATATATTTGTTTTTCTTGGTTCGAAGGGAATGCGAATCGCAGCTCGTATTCAAGCAACATCCTATCAGGAATTGAATGAATATTTATTTGGAAGGCAAATTGGTTCCATCATCAATATCCTCATGCTTTTGATGCTGTTAGGTGTGTGTGCTGTCATGCTGGCAGGAGCAGGTGCAGTATTTGAAGAGCAATTGGGATTTACAAAGAATATGGGAATATTTTTAACCATTGGCTTATCTATTGTTGTCATGGTCGTGGGGATTAAAGGCATATTTGCTGTTAATACTTTTGTAGTTCCAATGATGATTGCCTTTAGTTTTTTTCTAATGATTCTTTCTATGAAGCTTCCTAACTTTACTGAACGGCTATTATTTATTCCATTTGCTGAAGATGGCTGGAAAGCCGTCGTTGCTCCTTTTTCCTATGCAGCCCTTAATTTAACATTGGCACAAGCCGTTTTAGTTCCGGTAGCAGCAGAAATAAAGGATGATCGGACAATTAAGTGGGGAGGCATCCTTGGGGGTGCAGCTTTAACGGTTATCCTCATCTCAAGCCACCTGACATTAGTAATGCTCCCGAATCTTGAAAGCTACGATATTCCGATGGGGGTCATTATGAGAACAGTTGCTTCTTCATTTTTCTGGGTATATGCATTAATTATTTATGGTGAAATATTTACGTCGGTTATTGGAAATGTGTTTGGAGTAGAGCGGCAGGTGAGAAAGTATTTTTCTGTTCCGAGTATTGTTACGGTTACGATTATTTTTCTGATTTGCTATTTTATTAGTTTTATCAATTATGGGACTTTGCTTTCTTACTTGTATCCTCTTTTCGGATATATAAGCCTTATTTTTATTGTATTATTATGGATGAAGCCTTTTGAAGAAAAAAAAGACCCGTAATATTTCGGGTCTTTTTCTTTTTACTTAGTGACAATTGTCTTGGCCATTTGTAGGAAAGCATCTTTATCATCTGAATCATTTTTAGAGAAGATTGTTAATTTAATTGGCTGTCCCTCATTTTTAATTACATAAGCTGTTACTATATCTGCATCCTTTGACGTTTCTATTGCAAGAGAATCTTTAAAGAAATCCTCAGTTGGTGCGTCAATTGTTTCAATTTCTTCATTGATTGCAGCTAGCTGCGCTTTAGCATTTTCAACAATGGATTCCCATTGCATATCAGTAGGCAGCATTTCAATTCGCATAAATACTTCCCCATTTTCAGATAAATATAAGCTATCTTTATTAGGCTCCTCAGCAGTTAATTCATATTGAGGTAGCACATACAATGAATAATTCTGATTATCGCTTTCTTTTAAGTAGGCAGTTTCTTCTTTTGTTTCGCCATTCATCTGATATTGAAGCTTTTGTTCAGGATCTCTGGAACCTTCGTCCTCTTTATTATTTTCAGAACCTATTTCAGTATCCTTATCCTTATTTTTATCTGCTTCATCCTCATTTGTTGTATCTGTTCCATTTTGCTCTACCTGCTCAACCTTTTCAGAGGTAGTATCTCCATTTGATCCATTGTTATTGTTCTCATTCGTTCCGCATCCAGTAAGTAAAACACCGAGTATACTTGTGATAAGAAACCATTTTGCGATAATTTTCATTTTGTTTACCTCCCGTTGTGACAATTCATTCTTTCAAAAGAGTAGACTTCAGATGTAACGATAAAGTTACAAGGCATGTCCCCTTTGATTCATACATTAACATTCCTGCATTTTTTGAACAACCTATTTTCTTAAATAAGTACTAATAGAACGGAAAAATGAGAAATAATAGTAAATCAAATAGTAAATGAGAAACGATAACGAGTGGCATACTCTTCTTCCATGAATAAAGAAAGCCCCAATAGATCCCGGCAATGAAAGCGGCGAATGCCAGTATCCAGTGTGTGGAGTATAAATGAACAGATGCATAAAGAATAGAGGATAAGAAAATGCCAATTGGGATCGTTGTGTTATTTAATATTCTTTTTTGTACAAAACCTCGCCAAAAAATTTCTTCTCCAGGAACTGCAATTAAGATGAGAACAATGTAATGCCAAAGCATGGTAGGTGAGTATCGTCCATATAATTTGGATATTTCTTTAGAAAAAGGGAGATTAAACAGCTCAATCAGGCTATTGCCTGCCCAAAATATACCGAATAAAAATAACCCAGATAAGGCACCGTAAAATATGTAAGAAGAAAATGATAATTGATCCTCAACTTCTTCATTTAATATAGAATAACTTATTAAAAACAATAGTGACGCTGTGAAAATATACCAAAACACAGCTTTGTCTTGAAAAGTAAAGTACATTAATACATGTGCTAATAGTACCCCGATTACTAGTCGAATATCGGTTGTAAGTTTCTTCAACCGTACAAACCCCTTTCTAATCATTCTCTTATACGAGAAAAAAACACTGTTTTCTAATAACATACCTATTTTAACAAAAAAAAGTTGAAATGGAAGGAAAAAGGTTAGTTGTGAAGTTTCCAAAATTAAAATGGTTGAAAAATGTTCATCCTATAAAATGAAAGGGGTGAGATGATGACGAAAAATAAGCGTGAAAAAGAGCGTGCTTGGACAGTAAGAAAGCAGGATCAAAACCCACATGGGAAAGTGAAATCGCTGAAAGAGCTTTCGCGAGAAAAATAAAAATATGCAAACTATGTTATTAAAAATAAAAAGCAGCCATACGCTGCTTTTTATTTAATATTTGTATGCGTTTACAAAAAATCACAAAGGAGCTTCTTTGATAACTTTATAGTTTTTATGATTAACGACCGTTCTTTGTTCCAGTTCAAGATCGCGGTAATTATCCATATAGGATAAATCGACAATAACAGAATTTTCGTTTACCTTTTCGACAATTCCTTGTAGACCTTCACGAAATTCAATTATGTTGCCAACTTCAGCTTTCTTCAAATGCCTCTCTCCTTTTCTACATTCATTCAATAAAATGATTACTAACAGTTTGCACTAATTTTGTCCTTTCGTAAAGAATAATGTGTTTTTTTGGACTATTTTTCATAATCTAGACAAGGTTTTTTCTTCAAGTATGTAATATTTTTCAAGAATGTGGGGGTTACACGTAAAATGAAAGTACGATAAAATAAGAATAAATATAAATGTGAAGGTGCATGGAGATGAAGGAAGAACACATACAAGAAGTATTGGATAAATTAAAGAATGGTGAACTAACAGAGTATTTTGTTTCAAAGGAAGATTTTCTTTCTGTTCGTAATGTACTTGTTAAACGAGAAGATTTTAAAAACTTTAGAGGAGTTGCTAAAAGGGGAGGGGATGTCCTCTATACGTATTTAGAAACACCGCGAAGTTAATACGATATTCAATGTATAAGACATTTGGACGATGTTCCAAGTGTCTTTTTGTAATAAAAATTTTATTATACAAAAGTTGAAATTTAAAAGGTAAAGGGAGAAAACGTCAAAATCAGATCCATGTTTTCTTCTTTTGCATTTCCTATATAATTAATTGTATTTTTAATTTTCAAAATAGACTAAAATACTATATATTAATAATAGTGGAAAAATAATCCTGCTAGGAGGCCAAAATGATAGAATTAAAAAATCTTCAAACCGAAATTAGGAAGGTAATGATAGGAAAAGAAAAAGAGGTTGAACTTTTTTTTATCTCCTTATTATTTAATGGTCACATTTTAATGGAAAGTGTCCCAGGAACCGGGAAAACAATGCTTGCTAAAACATTTGCGTACACAATTAATGGAATATTTTCAAGGATTCAATTTACACCAGATGTATTGCCAAGTGATGTAACTGGAATTCAATTTTTCAATCCTAAGAAACAAGAATTTGAATTTAAACCTGGTCCGATTATTGCCAATATTGTACTTGCAGATGAAATTAACCGAGCAACTCCAAGAACACAGTCGAGCTTGCTTGAAGTGATGGAGGAAAAGCAAGTGACGATTGATGGACATACAATCCCTGTTTCTGATCCATTTATGGTTATAGCGACGCAAAACCCGGTTGAATCACAGCAAGGGACATTTCCGCTACCAATCGCTCAAATGGATCGTTTCTTTATGAAGCTGACGATGGGATATCCAACCTTCGAGGAAGAAAGGGAGATGATTCAACTATCAAGAGATGAAAGAGATGAAAAGCATGTTGCTTCAGTATTAACGAATGCTGACATTGAAAAATTAAGGAGCCTAGTAAATACTATTAGATTTACTGATGAGGTTGAAACCTATTTGCTGCAAATCGTAAGAAAGACGAGAGAACATCCTTCCATTGAATTAGGAATCAGTCCACGTGGAACATTAGCATTAATGAAGGCATCCCAAGGACATGCATTTTTAAAGGGGAGGACCTATGTCATTCCTAATGATATTAAAGAGATGATTCCTTACGTATTAAGTCATAGAATATTTTTAACAACGGAAGCGTCTCTAACAAAAACGGCTGAAAAAGTTCTTCAAGATGTGATTGAATCGATTCCAGTTCCAGTTGAAGCAGGGGCATAAGAATGGAATGGAAGAAATATTCAGTAGAAGATAATTATTTATCACTTACAGGGATATTGGCGATATTTTTATTTTTTGCTAGCTTCTATTTTCAGTCTTGGCTAGTTTTTTTAACAGCCGTTACAATATTAATTCTAATCATGGCTAATTCATTTTATTTAAGGCATATAGGTAAACATCTTCATTTCGAAAATATTATAGAAAGAAATAAATTTTTTCCGGAAGAAAAAGGAGAGTGGGTATTAACCTTTGTGAATAAAGGACTCCCAATAATGAAGGGCAATTTACGAGTATATTTCGATGATAATGTCACACCAATGGATGGCTTTGGAGAGAAGAGGCCCAGTCAGTTTGAGGTGAATGTCCCCTTTTCACTAAATTATAATGAGAGTAATACTTTGAAGATTCCTTTTACCACTAAAAAAAGAGGAGTCGCGAAGATTAGACGACTCGAATGGCATATTCCTCATTTTTTTGGTTTGGGAGAAACTGTATTGGAGTATAAGAGCTTAATGATGCAAGAGGCACTAGTTTACCCATTGCCTGTCACGGTTAAAAATATGAGTACATTTCTCTCAAATCGACCGGGAGAATCCTATGTCCCTCATTCTTTATATGAAGATTACTTATCACCTGCAGGTACAAGAGAGTATGTTTATACTGATGGTTTCAACAGAATTAATTGGAAAGCTAGTGCAAGAATGCAAACCTTGCAGACCAAAATTTATGATCCAGTAGCTGAGGCTGGCTGGAATTTGTCGCTTAATATTGCAGATGGTCATGCTATTACGAGTAAGCTAGAGCAACTATTAAGCAGTGCTGCGGAATTGGCATATTTTTCAACGAAGCAAAACATCCCATTTTCCTTATGTATTAACATTCGGATTGCAGGGGCAATCCCATTTTACTATATTCCAGCTGGCACTGGAAAAGAACAGCTACAAAAAGTACTTGAAGCTTTGGCTATTGTAGATCAGCATTCCTCCATTCTTCCTTATGATAAAATGCTATCCTATTATTATCGTCATTTGACTGAACAGCCTTATTTTATTCATGGTGGCAAAAGTACACCCCGTTCGGATGTGTTATTTAACTTAATTCACAAGAGAGGAGCATCGCTATTAGAGCTTTACTTGCATGATGGTGAAGCGATGCTTAAGTTAAGACAAGCCCCAATGAAAGAAGTGATAGCGACATGATAAGGAGTTTTTGGAATGTGATGTTTTTACTTGTAATTGAAATCATTTTTGGTGCTCTTGTCATCTTCCCGTTCTATTCGCTGCAGGGAATGAAAGTGCCCCTCTTATCTTATTTTATTGTCCTGCTTATTAGCTGCCTATTATTTCTATTTTTACTGCAAAGATTTAAGGAAAAGGGAAAGATGTTATTTTTTGTCCTATTGTTCCCGATTATCATTATTGGAGGATATGGATTGAATTTCCCTGTCCTATTCAGTCTGCTTGTTAGCTTTTTTGTTTTTTGGCGAACAATATCTCATGTAAATGAGCAAGATAAACAAAATGAAGGGAAATGGATATTATTTACTATCCTTCTTGGTATTTTTGTTATTTTCTTTTCAGGAATTTCATCCCCTGCAAATATGACAACAATAAGTGTCTTGATGATTGCTCAAGTGTTATTTATAATAATTGGCGGTTTTATAAGACGCTGGCTTAGCTTAGATATCGAAATAAAAAATAAAAAGCAATTTATTCTTCCCTTTTTATCCATTCTTTTATTCATAGGTATTGTAGGAAGCCTACTTACAATAGGGATGAATGCGATAAGAGGACTGTTTTTTTCATTTCTTCACATAGGGGTTAATATAATTGCTTTTATTACAAAGCCTTTCTTTAACTGGGCAGAGTCACAGGATTGGTCCGAACAGATTGAAAAGCTTACTAGTAGTCAGGATTCAGATGAATCTTCTGTGGCACAAAAGGAGCTAATGGAGCTTGAACAGAATGTATTTCTAGATCCTACCATTATAGCAACGATTATTATTATTGCTACCTTACTATTCTTCTTCCTCTATATCTATAAACGAAAAAGAAAAGATATTGGCGAAGAACAGAAAATGAATGTCCCTGGCTTTAGCACTGAAAGATCCATTTTAAATGATAGTACAGCATTTTTTCGAAGAACAAAGACAACACCACCCAAAAATCCGATTCGCAAAGAAATTTATGCTTTCGAACGCTTTGCAAAAAAAATGGGTTTAGGAAGGTGGCCGTTTGAATCCTTACCTGAATGGTTGCTTCGAATGGGGATTAACCATTCTAGTGACATCATTACAATTTATGAAAAGGTCAGGTATGGTGAAAATCATCTTACCAGGATTGAAGAAACCTATTTTAAGGAGGAAATTGACAAAACGAAACAACAGTTAAAAACAATGAAAAAAATCAATAAACATGTATAAAACGTTTATACGTTCGAAGATCTTTTTTATACATGAAATAACAGACATTGGAAAAAATAATGCGAGATGTATGGAATAATTGTGAAAAATATTGTATTCATAAAGAAGAAAAGGAGTTTGATCGAAAATGGTTGAAAAACAATTTACTGTAACAGCAGACACTGGTATTCACGCTCGACCAGCAACATTATTAGTTCAGACAGCAAGTAAGTTTAATGCGGATATACAATTGGAATATAAAGGGAAAACGGTAAACTTAAAATCAATAATGGGTGTCATGTCTCTCGGTATCAGTCAAGGTGGAGAAATCAAAATTTCTGCTGATGGCAGTGATGAGCAGGAGGCGATTGCCAGCTTAGAAGATACATTGAAAAAAGAAGGTTTGGCTGAATAATGAGCTTCTTGAATGGAATTGCAGCCTCAAGCGGGATAGCCATCGCTAAGGCCTATCGATTAGTCGAACCTGATCTGTCTTTTGAGAAAAAAACAATTAAAGATTTTTCGGAGGAAATTACACGCTTTCAGTTAGCACTTTCAGCTTCTAAAAGTGAATTGGAAGTTATTCGCGATAATGCACGAAAAAAACTAGGTGCAGATAAAGCGGCAATTTTTGATGCACATTTACTTGTTTTGAGTGATCCAGAACTTATCCAGCCGATTGAAGAAAAAATAAAAAAGGAACAAGTAAATGCTGAGTATGCATTAAAAGAAACAGCAAAAATGTTTGTAATGATGTTTGAACAAATGGAAAATGAATACATGAAAGAACGTGCGGCAGACATTCGGGATGTAACAAAGAGGGTGCTTTCTCATCTACTCGGTGTACAAATGACGAATCCTAGTTTGATCGCAGAGGAGGTTATCATCATTGCCGAAGATCTAACCCCTTCCGATACAGCACAGTTAAATAGACAATTTGTCAAAGGATTCGCAACCGATATTGGCGGAAGAACATCTCACTCTGCTATTATGGCCCGTTCTTTAGAAATTCCTGCTGTAGTCGGTACAAAGGAGTCTACTAAAGTCATTCAAAATGGAGACTTGATTATTGTGGATGGGGCTAGAGGGCTTGTTCATATTAATCCAACACCTGAAGCGGTTGCCGAATATGAAGAAGAATCAAGAAAACATGAGGTTCAGAAATTAGAATGGGCAAAGCTTGTAAATGAAAAAACGTTCACGGCTGATCAATTCTTTGTTGAGCTTGCAGCTAATATTGGAACACCTAATGACCTTGATGGTGTAATCAATAATGGCGGGGAAGCAGTCGGGCTATATCGAACTGAATTTTTATATATGGGCAGAAGCCAGCTACCAACAGAAGAAGAGCAGTTTGAATCTTATAAGAAGGTGTTAGAAGGTATGTCGGGAAAACCGGTCATTGTGCGAACACTCGATATTGGCGGAGACAAGAAACTACCTTATTTAAGTCTTCCAGAAGAACTGAATCCGTTTTTAGGTTTTCGTGCAATTCGCTTATGTTTGGAGCAGCAGGATATCTTTCGTACCCAATTGCGAGCATTGCTAAGAGCAAGTTCTTATGGCCAGTTGAAAATTATGTTCCCAATGATTGCAACTATTGACGAATTTCGCAAAGCAAAATCTATTTTAGAAGAAGAGAAGCGAAAGTTAGTCCATGATGGAGAGAAAGTTGGGGAGCATATTGAGGTTGGCATTATGGTTGAAATTCCATCAACAGCTGTTTTAGCCGACCAATTTGCAAGAGAAGTTGACTTCTTTAGTATTGGGACGAATGATTTAATTCAATATACAATGGCCGCTGACCGGATGAATGAAAGAGTCTCCTATTTATATCAACCGTATAACCCGTCACTGCTGCGCTTAATTAAAATGGTTATTGATGCAGCTCATCAAGAAGGAAAATGGGCTGGTATGTGCGGGGAGATGGCTGGTGATGAAATGGCTATCCCATTATTGTTGGGTCTAGGACTGGACGAGTTTTCAATGAGTGCAACTTCCATATTAAAGGCCAGGTCGCAAATACGGACGTTGAATAAAAAAGAAATGGAGGAGCTAGCAGCAGAAGCTTTAAAAATGAGAACGGCTGAAGAGGTTTTACATGCTGTGAAAGAAATGAAAAATTAATTTAATTTTAGTTTAACGATTAGAATAATCGGGTATTGCTTATATAAGCACTTATGTTCAACATGTAAGCTGCTCTAACAATTTCCCCCCTTTAAACTGACTCAAAATAGTCAGTTTTTTTTGTAATTATTAGGTTTATCTATCTCCTGAAAAGGAAAAGGTAGGAAAAAGGAGGAGAATTCATGAGCAAAAAAGCGGTTCGCTATCTTCAAATGATTTTCATCTCATTTTCGCTTACGATTACAGGCTGTTCGCTGGGCAATCAGGATTCTATAGTGAACAGTCACGCAGAAGCTTTTTTGACTAAAAATAATGAACTGCAATTTCGCTTTAAGATTAATGAGAAAATTTTAAGCGGAAAAGAAGTTTACAAAGTAAAGGTATCTATCCATAATGACAGACTTGCTTCAGCATTAGGTATGAATGAAATTGTGTATGGAGCAAGTGAAAATTTAAAGGGTGAATACATCGAAGTTGATAATAAAAATAATTTTATCTTTATGAACCCTATTCCTTTAATAAAAGATTTGCATGTTTATGAAATTGAAGAGATGATAATCAATAAAGATGCAGTTTCAGTGGAAGTATTTAATGATGAAGAAGTCTTTGCGAAGGCATACTTGACAAATTTTTCTTCACAGTTATAGTGTTTAATTCAATACATAGGGTAATACTAAAAAAGCGCATGAAATATGGAGAAAGGCTAGGCAGCTTGCCTAGTCTTTTTTTCTGTGTAAAAAATAAATAGGCGTTAACAAACATTTACATACAAATTAAAACCTATCAGGGAAATGAAGGTGACCGACATTTACAGGCTAAGTTGTGAACAGATGCTTATGAATGTTTTTTTAATCGATCATATGGTTAGATTTATAAAATTGTAAAACAGTGCTAGAATTGAAGAGAAAGTTCAGATATGACAAAAAATTAGTTTAACGTTTAAGAGGGGGATCTTAATGTTACAAATTAAAGATACAATCATTGGTTTCATCGGCACAGGAGTAATAGGAAAGAGTATGGCAGGACACTTGCTAGATGCGGGCTATCCATTAGTCGTTTATTCACGGACAAAAGAAAAAGCAAACGATTTGATTGCTAAAGGGGCAAAGTGGGCTAAATCTCCAAAAGAGGTAGCAGAAAAAGCTAATGTTATTATTACAATTGTTGGATATCCTGCTGATGTGGAGGAAGTGTACTTAGGGGAGAATGGAATTATCCCAAATGGAAGGGAAAATACATATGTTATTGATATGACGACATCTACACCAACACTAGCGAGTAAAATCTATTCTGAAGCGAATAAGAAAGGGATATTCGCATTAGATGCACCAGTTTCAGGCGGGGATATTGGTGCAAAAGAAGCTAGGCTCTCGATTATGGTTGGTGGAGATGAAGAGGCCTTTTTGGCAATGGAACAACTATTTAAACACTTAGGAACAAATATTATATATCAGGGCAAGGCAGGTTCCGGCCAACATACAAAAATGTGTAATCAAATTGCGATTGCTTCAAACATGATCGGTGTTTGCGAGGCTATCAAATATGCAGAAAAAGCAGGACTGGACCCTGAAACTGTTCTTAAGAGTATCTCAACAGGCGCTGCAGGGAGCTGGTCTTTATCAAATCTAGCCCCCAGA
The DNA here is from genome assembly GCF_032154635.1 of Cytobacillus sp. GTDB lineage: Bacteria > Bacillota > Bacilli > Bacillales > Cytobacillaceae > Cytobacillus. The sequence continues at coordinate 33,433 of NZ_JALDXW010000021.1, forward strand.
ATGATTGCTGGGAATTTTGCTCCAGGCTTTTATATTAAACATTTTATTAAAGATATAAATATTGCCTTACAGGAAGCTGATGCAATGGGGATGGTCACCCCAGGACTTGCTCTAGCAAAAAAGATGTATAAAGAGCTTGCTGAATTGGGGGAGGAAAATAGCGGAACACAGGCACTGTATAAATATTGGGATCGGTAATGAATATTCATACCCCTTATTAACAATAATATAATTGATTGTTAAAAAGGGGGTAATTGGATGGCAAAAAAATCGAACAAAGATGATCCGAAGCAAAAAAATAAAAAAGGCTTTGATTCAGCGGTACTTGACGCAGAATTCTCACATGAATTTGGAAGTGCTGCAGCAAATAAAATTCATAAAGAGAAAGCAAAGAAAGAAAAGGCGTCAAAAAATAATGGAAAATATAAAGGACAGTAAAAGTGGTGAGCAAATGACTCACCACTTTTATTACCTTATTTTTACTATGAATATAGGAAAAAGTATATATGGTAAAACTTAACACTCCTAATAAAATGGTATAATAGTAGTGTTAATAAATTGGAAATGTTGAGTATAATAAAAGGAGCTATAAAGATAGTAAAATGGTTCATTCCTATTACATACTTTATCAGCTTATTTTATATTTGTTTTTGGAGGTTATGCAGTGGAAACAATGTTAGAGAAACAGCCATATGAGGAAAGAAAGGAGTACGGAGGATTTTGGATTCGGTTTGCTGCATATTTAATTGATGCAATCATTGTTGGAGTTCCTCTTGGAATTATTTCGGTCATTATTTATATGCTATTTATTCTTCCAACTGGTGCATTTGATTTGTATGCAGATCCAGCATATATCAACCAAGACATATCGGATGAACAGGCATTATTATTCTTAGGATCTTATTTAGGTGCGACTATCGTTACGATCTTTCTTTGTTGGATTGTAGCAATTGCTTATTTTGCTGGGTTACAAGCATCTAAATGGCAAGCGACTATTGGGAAAAAGCTTCTTGGCTTACAAGTAACTGATCTACATGGAAAACGCATATCCTTTTGGAGATCGCTTGGCCGATATTTAGCCCTTTCCTTCTTATCTGGGATATTTTGTGTAGGGTTTATTATTGCTGCATTTACAGAAAAGAAACAGTCTCTTCACGATTTAATTGCAAGTACGATCGTTATAAAAAGATAATTTTTTGCTAGATTCCTACATTTGAAAAAGCTGCGCTGTATATTACAGTGCAGTTTTTCGTTTTCTAGAAAAACGCTAGATTTGCCTGATCTGTTCAACTAACAAATCAGTGAGGGATCAAGAAAAACCCCAACCGATTGAAGTTTCGCTTTATCAATAATAATTTTTCGTGATATAGTAATAGGTATAACTAACCATATATATACAGGAAGGGCGAAATAGAAGTGGATCCTAAAAAAGGAATATTATTAGAAAGTGGTACAAATGAATTAGAGATTGTAGAATTTGGTATTGGGAAAAATAAGTTTGGAATAAATGTAATTAAGGTAAAGGAAATAATAAATCCTGTTTCAATTATTCAAGTACCACATGCTCATAAAAATGTTGAGGGAATTATTGAACTGCGGGGAGAGGTACTTCCAGTAGTCGATGTAGCCAACGCATTAGGCTTCCCTCCATCGGAAAGCCCGGAGCAGGATAAATTTATTGTTGCTGAGTTCAATAAGCAGAAAATTGTTTTTCATGTACATAGTGTAACGCAAATTCATCGTATTTCATGGGGACAAATTGAAAAGCCGTCTGAAATGTATCAAGGACCTGATAGTCAAATTATCGGTGTCATTAAGCTAAACGGAGAAATGATCCTTCTCCTTGATTTTGAAAAAATTGTTGTAGAAATAAATCCGGAAACAGGCATTAATGTTCAGCAAGTAAAAAAGCTAGGAAAACGAGATAGATCAAATAAACGACTAGTTATCGCTGAGGATTCTCCATTGCTGCGAAAATTATTGCACGATACATTAATGGAAGCTGGATTTCAATACATTGAGTTTTTTGAGAATGGCCATGATGCCCTAAATTATTTAGAAAGTCTCGTGCAATCTGGAAAAAATATTGTCGAAGAAGTACAGTTAATAATTACAGATATTGAGATGCCGCAAATGGACGGTCACCATTTGACAAAGAGAATAAAGGAAAATTCTTCTTTATCAAAGATCCCAGTCATTATTTTCTCATCCTTAATTACAGATGATCTTCGTCATAAAGGTCAAATGGTTGGTGCAGATGCACAGGTCAGCAAACCAGAAATTGCAGAATTAGTATTATTAATTGATCAAATGGCCCTTTAAAAATGGCAAAAAAAATGCTAGGAAAGTATTATCGCTTATCCTAGCATTTTTTATTGCCATTTAATTGATTTAGAAATAGCTTTCTCCAAGTTTTTTGAAGACAGGTTTTTCATATTGGCGTTTATTATTATTATGGAAATCGTTATTTTCCTTTAGTCCGGTGTAGGTCATTAATAGTTTTTTTCCTTGGGTTAAGGATAAAGTGGACCTCGGGTTTCTTACAAATTCATTTAACTTTCCTAAATGTGGCAATAGTTCAAAGTCCACCTTTGTAGGGGGTAAATGAAATGAATATTTCCCGCATTCAACTAGGACATCAGATTGCTGTTGGCTATATTTAGGGTTACTAGAAAAATGGAGGCCGATCTTTTTGGCTTTTCCTTCTCTTATAAGTTTTAATAATGCCTCTTGCTTAAGTTTGTACAAAAATTTCGGGTTAGGTGCCGTTTTTGCATGGCGATTAACGGTGAAGATTGCTTGAGAGAGGTTTTCTACCGTTGGATGCAGATGGGGATGATCATTCTTGTCGGGTTTCAATATGAATAGCTCCTTTCAAAAACTTACAGGGGTATAAACTTATTATACCCCTTTTTACCTATAAATGAAAATAGTAAAGTATGTTTAGCCAGATATTTTCTTCACAGATTCAGAAGGTCTTTCAATGGATTTATTCTTTAAACTCCTTAGTAGAAATAGAAGCACAACACCTCCCAACAAAGAAGCTGCAGTGCCTGCTCCAATCATTACAACTGCAACACTTGTCAATTTTGCAAGTAATGCTCCTGCTGCAGGAGCAATTAGCATGGAAAAGGTTTGGATAGACATGGCAGCCGCAGAAACTCTCCCCATCATTTGTTTAGGTGTCTCTGATTGCAGAACATAGCCATAAGGGACGGCTTCACCAGAAGCAAGCAGTCCTAGCAAGAAAGCCCCAGCCACCCACATAAACATAGGCAAATCTAATAATCCCATACTTCCAAAGCCAATAGCAATAATTAATGTCCCACTAAAGATAGAAGTACCTGACATGAGATGGATAGGTCTTTCCTTCCAATTCGTCCAGTATCCTAACAGTACAGACCCTACCACACTGCCAAGTCCAACCCCACTGATAAGTAGCCCGAAGGTTCCTTCCGAAAATCCTATGTCTTGAGCGATAAAAACAAATAGGCCATCATAAAGAAAGATAATGAAGAAGGCGACAGCAGATAGAATTATAGATGTTTTTAATAAACTTGTTCGAGCAATATGTCTGATCCCATCAGATAAATCTTTCCAGTAGCTCCTCTTCTTTGTTTCGACATTTGCCAACCGATCGGCTGTTTCATCTAATTTTGGCATAGTTAATAAGAAGAGAATGGCGATTATAAAGCCGATTGCTTCGAATATAAAGGGGCTTTTCACCCCGAATAATGCAATCATTCCTCCTCCAAGTGCCGGACCAATAATTTTCATTGTATTTACTGATAGCTGACTTAGCGTTACAGCTTCAGGAAGCTCATCATCAGGCACAGTCATTCGAATCGTACTTTGTCTTGCTGGATCGTAAAGAGCGGCAACCGTACCTTTTAAGAAAACAAATACTAAAAGGACGTAAAGATTTGGTGAGAAAAAGAGTCCGCCTACAAACAATATTCGTAATAGCAAGCAAATAATCATTATTGGCTTTTTGGGCATCCGATCTACGAATACACTCGCAAAGGGACCAACAATGACCCAAGGAAGGCCAATAACGATTATCACTGATGCAATTGCAGCTGCATCTAGTCCCCAGCTGTAAGCAACAATTACCTGTATGGCAACGAAGTCCAGCCAGTTTCCTAAATCTGAAAATACTTGTGCTCCAAATAAGGAACGATATGAACGAACTTTAAGAGGCTTAAATATCCCAGCTTTCATACATCACTACTCCTTATTGCTATTAATCGCCTGTCTTCTTCTTGTTAAAATCTTGTCAACATTTCCATTAAGATCCTGTCCCTCTGGTAAATCATCCATTTGGAGTGCGTGAATGGCTTCATCGATCCATCTGATTTCTGCCTCTAAGCGTATTTCCGCAAATCGAATGGCCAAAGCGCTGAATTTACTAACAAAGGAATAGCCGTTACTTGGCCACTCCTTAACAAACGATAGGATATCTTTCGTCTCTACTCTTCTTTTTTGTAAATGTCCGATTAAGATAGAGTAATCCATATCCTCATGCCACGTCGATAACTTCATAAATAGCTCATCTTTAACTACAGGATATGCTGGGGACATACGAAGCCAATTTTCAAATTCCTCCCAGCCTTTTGGAGTCAGCTCATAAAGCTTCCTTCTCCTTCCTTCCTCATCTTGTTCAAGTGTATAGATAAACCCTTCTTCTTCGAGCTTTTTTAATTTTGGATAAATGCTGCCATAGCTCATACCCCAATAAAGACTAGCAGCTTTATGTTCAAATTCTGATTTAATATCATACCCTGTGCTTGGCCAAAAACTTAAAACTGCAAGCAGTGTGTGTTCAACAGACAAGCTAATCGCTCCTTTCTTATATATCAAAATGATGTAACAATTCGATATATCATAATGATATATCATGAAAAAGGTAAAATCAACCGTAATTGAAGTTATGAAACTAATTTTCTGGCCTTTAATAGTAGCAATTTTAGAAACAGTCGATGTGTTTTTTGTCGTTTTATATTATAATAAGGAAAATGTACTGGAATTTTGTAATAATAGCGAATTGTTTGTCTGAATGGTACGCATAAGTTTTTCAACCAAGATATACATAGATACATTCCAATAAATAGGGATGAAGTCAATAAGGATGATTTTGATGGAAAATATGAACGATATATTATCAAGAGAGTTAAATAATGAAAAGATTAGCAATAAAATTGAAAGAATTATTTATGATATTATTTTGAAACATATTAAAGATTTGATTTTTATTATGAAAGTTGAAAAAGGACCTGTATTTCGTTATTTATTTGCAAATGAACCGGGGCTAAGACATGCCAAGTTATCAAGTGGTTTTATTGGCAAGACCCTTCATGAAGTTCTTTCGAAAGAAGTTGCTTCCTCTTTGCAATTAGAATATGAAAAAATACTTGATAGAAAAGAAACAATTAATTTTTCTGATGAAGTGATAATGCCTGATGGAAGTACAATGAATGGTGAGTCATTCCTAACTCCTATTCTTGATGAAAATGAAGAAGTTATTTATGTAGTTTCTGTTACGAGAGATATAACAACTGCTTTATTAGAGAAGAAACGTTTAATAAAGAGCGAGCAGAGGTATCGCTCCATTGTTGACCATAATTTAGATGGAATTATCTCAGTTGATTTAAAAGGGTCAATTCTCGAAGTGAATCCCGCGGGCAATCAATTAATAGGCTATACGGAAAAGCAGTTAACTAAACGTTCAATATTTAATTTAATAAAAGAGCAGGATATACCTGATTTTCGAAACTTATTTGATATAACGAAGAATGGGTATCCTTCAGAATCATTAGATATTCATTTTGTTCATAGAAAAGGTCATTATTTATCTATTCATTTAAAGACAGTGCCAATTGTTATCAATACTGAGATAGAAGGAATATATGTAATAATCAAAGATATTTCAGAGCAAGCGGAAAATGCCGAAACTATTAGGTATATGGCATTTCACGATCAATTAACAGGCCTGTTAAATAGAAGAGCACTGCTTAGAGATTTAGATAAATATATCTTAGATGCAAAAAAAAGCGGAAAGGAAATTGCACTCCTTTCCATAGATTTAGATCGTTTTAAATATGTAAATGATACCCTTGGCCATCTTGTTGGGGATGAAATCTTAAAAAAGGTAGCAGAGAGATTATGTGAGTTTAGGCATAAGAATTATTTTGTTTACAGGCAAGGCGGGGATGAATTTATCATCCTGCTCCCTGGTACAGATAGAAGCAAAGCACGACGTTTTGCACAAAATATTTTAGCAAGATTTACAAGCTCTTTTTACTTACATTCTAAGGAATATTATATTACTCCAAGCATTGGTGTGAGCATGTATCCTAACGATGGAAATAATGCAGAAGCGTTAATAAAAAATGCTGATGAAGCCTTATTTCGAGTAAAAGAAAAAGGAAAAGCCCATTTTCAATTTTATCGTTCTGAAATGAATTCAATCATTAATAATGTTGTTGAACTAGAAACCTTTTTACGTAAGGCAATTGATAAAAATGAGCTAACATTATATTATCAGCCACAAATTGACTTAATGACTAAAAGTATAACAAGCTATGAGGCTCTTTTACGGTGGAATAATTATGAACTTGGATTTATTTCTCCGGCAGATTTCATTCCACTAGCTGAGGATACTGGATTAATTATTCCAATAGGAACATGGGTTATTGAGACGGCTTGTAAACAGATTTCGGAATGGTCAGATAAAGGGAAGAAAGGTTTTAAAGTAGCAATTAATATTTCTCCTAAACAATTTCAGCAGCATAGTTTATTAACGATCATTCAGAAGGCAATAGAAAAACATCGTATCGATCCGAAATATTTAGAAATAGAAATCACGGAAGGAGCTATGCAGGATACAAAGGATACAGCGCCGATATTATCAGGTTTAAAGGATCTAGGGGTTTCGATATCGGTTGATGACTTTGGAACAGGCTATTCATCTTTAAGCTATTTGAAGCAATTTCCAATCGATGTATTAAAAATTGATAAATCTTTTGTTAAAGATGTTCATATAAATAAAAAGGATGCAGCTATAACAACAACGATTATTCATTTGGGAAGAAGCTTAGGGATGGAGGTTATTGCTGAGGGTGTAGAGAATGAGGAACAGGCACATTTTCTATTGAATGCAAATTGCCACAAAGCTCAAGGATTTTTGTATTCAAAGCCACTTCCAGCAGAAGAAATTGAAATTAACTATCTGAAAATAAACGAATAAGAACGAACAAAAGGAAAAGGAGCATGAAAGCTTCTTTTCCTTTTGTTAGTTCTGAAATAGTGAAAAAACAGTTAATTCAGGCTTACATAGAAAGCGAAATGGCAAGCGTGTTGTCCCAAGTCCTCTATTTACATAGAGTGTCAGAGGTGTCCTACCAATCTTATAAAATCCTTCTTTATATTTTTCAGCATATGGAGGTATAACAAGTGCCCCAGCAAAAGGGATTTTTACTTGACCGCCATGACTATGTCCGCTGAGTTGGAGCTGTATGTTAAAGTTTTTCGCTTCATCAGCTAAATCTGGGGCATGCGATAATAAAATTTTATAAGAATCTTCAGGTACCCCTTCCATGGCAGATTGAATTTCAGGTTTACCTAGCATTGCATCATCAATCCCAATGACATATAAGCTGCTTCCATCAAGTAATTTAATTTGTTGATGACTATTTAGAAGTAAGTTAAAGCCTGATTCTTCAATAATAGACTTATAAATATCTGTCCCATAGCCGCCATGATCATGATTGCCATAGATCGCAAATTTTCCAAATGGCGCATTTAATTCCTTTAAAATCGGTATAATGATATTTGCTTCGTTATACTGGTTGGGTGTATCCATTAAATCACCTGTAAAAAAGATGATATCGGGTTTCAAAGCATTTATTTTCTTTACGAGTTTTTTTAACTGCTTTGCATTATATTGGAAGCCTAAATGGGTATCACTAAACTGAACAATTTTAAAACGATTGAAACTAGAGGGAATAGAAGGATTTATTATTTTATGATGATTGACATCTAGTAATTTAGGCTCAATTTCTCTCGAATAATAGTAGCCACCAGCTCCAAGCCCAAATAAGGAAAAAAGGGAACCAAATGTTCTTTTCAAAAAGGATCTTCTTGAGATTTTCTTCGGCATGTTATTACCAACCTATCTAAAAAATTCATCTCTTTTATACTATCAAACAATGGTTTTAAAAAGAAGGGAGAAATTTAACAATCATAAGCAGATAAAAGAATAATAAAGAAATAATAGTTCGAAAATTCATTATTTAATGGTAAAATAAGAATGAATAATCATTCATTTTTAAGGGGGTTTGTATTTTGAAAGGGAAGGTTGTTATTGTAACTGGCGGTTCAAATGGGATGGGGAAATATATGGCAAAGCGATTTGCTGAGGCGGGCGCATTTGTCGTGATAACAGGAAGAAATCTTGAACGGCTCGAAGAAACGAAAAAGGAAATAGAAATAGAATCAGGACAAGTTTTGGTTGTGCAAATGGATGTAAGGGAAATAGAGCATGTAAAGCATATGGTAACGGAAACTTTACATACCTTTGGAAGAATCGATCATTTAATTAACAACGCTGCCGGTAATTTTATCTGTCCAGCGGAAAAGCTTAGTGCAAATGGCTGGAATTCGGTTATCAATATTGTTCTTAATGGAACATTTTACTGTTCAAGTGAGGTAGGGAAATACTGGATTGAAAATGGAATAAAAGGCAGCATTATCAATATGGTAGCTACATATGCTTGGGACGCTGGTCCAGGGGTTATTCATTCTGCTGCCGCGAAAGCAGGAGTTCTCTCAATGACAAGAACATTAGCTGTTGAATGGGGAAGAAAATATGGAATAAAAGTGAATGCGATCGCTCCAGGTCCGATTGAAAGAACAGGGGGAGCTGATAAATTATGGGAGTCTGAAGAGGCAGCGAAAAGGACCCTTTCAAGTGTTCCGCTTGGCAGACTTGGAAAACCAGAGGAAATTGCTGAACTAGCTTTCTTCTTATTTTCGGACCATGCTGCATATATAAATGGGGAATGTATTACAATGGATGGAGGTCAATGGCTAAATCAATATCCATTTTAAAGTAGACGAAATAGGAGATCTTTTTTATTTTTCTCAGTATTCTGAAATAATAAAAACGTGAAAAATAAACAGAAAAATTCATAAAATAGTAGTATACTTAAGCCGTGATGGAAATCATTCTATCATGGCTTTTTCATTAACTATTTGGAGGATGTTGAAGTGAGTACATATAGAATTGAAAAGGACTTCCTTGGTGAAAAGCATGTACCAATCGAAGCGTACTATGGAATACAGACATTAAGGGCGGTTGAGAACTTCCCAATTACTGGCTATAAATTAGACAAAGAATTAATTATTGCAATGGCAATTGTGAAAAAAGCTGCTGCACTAGCAAATGCCGATGTAGGCAGATTATATAAAGGAAAAGCAGAAGTGATTTGCCAAGCTGCAGATGAAATTATTACAGGCAAATGGCATGATCATTTTCTCGTTGATCCGATACAAGGTGGAGCAGGAACTTCAATCAATATGAATACAAATGAGGTTATTGCTAATAGAGGATTAGAGCTTCTTGGCAAAGAGAAAGGCGAGTATTTCCATCTTAATCCGAATATCGATGTAAATATGGCTCAATCAACAAATGATGCTTTCCCAACAGCCATCCATATTGCTGTTTATCGTGCGCTCGCATCATTGCTAGCGACAATGAAGGAAATGAAGGCAGCATTCAGTGCGAAAGCAGATGAATTTGATTCTGTTATTAAAATGGGCAGAACACATTTACAGGATGCGGTACCTATTCGACTAGGCCAGGAATTTAGGGCATATACGAACGTCATTGAACGTGATATCAAAAGAATTGAGCGATCAAAAGATAATTTGTTAGAAGTAAATATGGGAGCTACAGCTGTAGGAACAGGTCTAAATGCCGACCCTAATTATATTGAAAAAGTGGTTCAATATTTGGCAGAAATATCAGGAATTCCTGTTGTTCCAGCAGACAGCTTAGTAGATGCGACCCAAAATACAGATGCATACGTGGAAGTTTCTGCCGCTTTGAAAATATGTATGGTAAATATGTCGAAGATTGCTAATGATCTTCGTTTAATGGCTTCAGGACCAAGGGCTGGCTTGTATGAAATCAATTTACCAGCTCGCCAGCCAGGCTCTTCTATCATGCCAGGAAAAGTAAATCCTGTTATGCCGGAAGTCATAAATCAAATTGCGTTCCAAGTCATTGGGAATGATCATACGATTTCTTTAGCATCTGAAGCTGGCCAATTTGAATTAAATGTCATGGAACCAGTTCTATTATTTAATTTATTACAGTCGATATCAATTATGAACAACGGCTTCCGTGTGTTTTCAGATTTCTGTGTATCAGGTATTACTGCTAATACAGAACGTTTAAGGGAATACGTGGAGAAGAGTGTTGGCTTGCTGACGGCAGTAAACCCGCATATTGGTTATAATGTGGCATCTGAAATTGCAAGAGAGTCAATTGTTAACGGAAAATCAATCCGTGAATTATGTTTGTTGTATGATGTACTAACGGAAGAGGAATTGGACTTAATATTAGATCCTTATGAAATGACAAAGCCAGGAATTGCTGGTTCGTCATTACTTGATAAATAAAAATGCAAAATAAAAATACCGATGCCAGTTATCGGTATTTTTATTTTATGTAAAGGGAAAGTATCTGCCGGCAGTTACATCATTAAAAGTATGTTATAATTATACATTATTCTTGTTGTATATATTTTAATTTATGGAGGTTTATGAGCATGGATGCACTGGAAATCCTTACAGACTTAGATAATGTTTTCCCATATTTTCAGCCGATATTCAGTGCGGATGAACATCGTGTCATAGGCTATGAAGTATTCGGGAGATACCAAGGAGAAAACGGAGTGGTCAGCTTAGGACCATTTTTCCTAGATGAGGGCATCCCAGAAGAGTATCGCCTTGAAGTTGATCATGTTGTATTAAAAAAAGCATTGGAAAAATTTGTTGCGATCTCTTCAGAAGAGGATGTGCTTTTATTTGTTAACAAAGATGCAGATTTACTTATGTATGATAATGCTGAATCATTCTTATCACTAATTTTAGATTATCAAGCAAAAGGGGTACCGCTTGATCGAATTGTTTTAGAGTCCACAGAACGGGCTTATAGAGGAAATATGGAGCATTTAGACCATTTAATGAACTATTTACGTACATATGGAATTAAAATTGCTATTGATAATATGGGGAATGAAAGGAGCCATCTAGACCGAATCGGTCAGCTTGCACCGAATATTATTAAAGTTGACTTGAACGAGCTCAGGTCAACAGGGTCCGCCCATGTTCTTCATGATATATTATATACTTTATCATTATTAGCAAGAAAAATTGGTGCCAATCTGCTTTTTAAAAATATTGAAATGGATTATCAGCTGCAGTTTGCATGGAGAAATGGCGGCAGGTACTACCAAGGCTATTACCTACACAATCCTGGTAAGGACTTTGTTGATCGCGATATTATGAAAGAAAAGCTTAGAGGAAAATGTCAACAATATATTACTTATGAAAAGAAAAAACTTGAGGCTTTGCATGAATTATCAGAGAAATTTAATGAAAGACTCACTCAATTTCTTCAAGTGAAAAATCGTAAATTATTAGAGTACGAGGAGTTAATCAAGGTTCTTTCACAATTCCTCAATGATGTGTCTTTTAGACTTTACATCTGTGATGAAAACGGCTTTCAAAAATCTGCAAATATTTTTAAAAAGGATAATAATTGGCTCGTCCAGCAACAATATTTACATAAAAATTGGAGCTGGCGTCCTTACTTTTTGGAAAATATTATGAAGATGAGAAATGATAAAAAGGGGATACTTTCTGACCTGTACAGCGATATTGAAACAGGAGAAACGATTCGGACATTTTCGTATCCTCTTCATTCCAGTGATTATTTATTTGTTGATTTATCCTATGAGTTTCTTTATGAACGGGAAGGATTATTGTAAAAAATTTCGATTTGTGTAAGGTCTCTCTCAAGAGACCTTATTTTTTTTACACGTTAACAACGAGTGTTGTTTATAAAAAATGGGGTGTTTTTGTCTTTTTAAAGGGGTATAGGACAGATAGAAGGAAAATCTGTCACAATCTGCAAGATTTAAGCGAACGATTCTACTCTATTTTTCATATGATTATTGGTAGAATGAAATAATAAGCAGCGGAAAGAAAGGAAGAGTGAAATGAAAAAAAAATACCTAACAATTATGATATGTTTACTTTTATTACGTTTTATTTTTCCTTCTTTGTCACATGCCGATTCGCAATTGCACGATGACAAATCAGTTCTGCAATTTTTACAAGAAGCATATCAAGCTCAATTGTCATTAGGTAATAAACTTCAAAGTATGGAAGAAATACATAAGACGCTTTATCCCTATTTTACAAAGGATTATACGCGGGAGTTTTTAGATGAGAATCTCGTTGATGAAATTGGAAAATATATTACGTACGGTACAGATTTTCCGATTTATTATATTCCCTTTTTCAGCTATACAAACGAGACAAAGGTTGTAAGGTCGCAGGACTCTATATATGTATTTGAGTTTTTTCCGGAAACAAATGAAGGCCCAGTGTCTTACGAAAGTCATTATGAAGGGGTTAGGATGGAAAGAGCAGACACAGTCTGGAAGGTAGCAGAGTATTTAAATAATGAGATTCTATTAGAAATCATTGATCAGTCAAAGGGAGATGGCACTCCGGTTAAGAGGGATCTTGCTAATAAAAGTGTAGCAAAGGTTACTTTACAAATAGGTTTGGCATTAAATCCGATAACGTCATTCTATAAATATGGGAACTCATTTGTAGTAGATCATTTTGAATAGCTGATAAAATAGAGGAGCAGACTTCCATCGAGTCTGCTCCTTTTCATCGTCTAACTTTTAAGCTAGAGAATTGTCTAGCGTAAGCTCCTTTTTTTCGTTTGTACGGTGATGACTAAGGCGCTTGTGCTTTTCTAATCTTGAATGTTTAGTTCGATTTTTAACTTTTCTAGGTCAAAGCCAGTAATTACTGTATCTCCTATGACAATTGTCGGGGTGGAGTAGGATTGATAGGTTTCGATTAATTCCTTCCTTGCTTTCCGATCTGTTTTTATATTTTTTATCTCAAAAGAGAATCCAGATTCCGTTAAAAATCTTTTTGTTATTTCGCAAGGAGGACATTCAGGTTGTGTGTAGACAGTAATTTTTTTCAAAGCGGGTCAGTCCTTTCATGATAAATATAATAGGGAAAAAGCAAAGGGATTTCAATGATTATCTTTCGATTTATTAATTTTTGATTTAAAAAAATATTATCATTTAGTTAGTTTTTACTTGTATAAATGACTATCATTAATTTATGCTGTTATTATTGGTATGAAACAAGAGAAATGTCGAATATTCTGAATCTAAACTTTTAGGATAGAAACATGCCAAAAGAGAAACATAAACGTATGATGTTTTTGTTTTTGTTGAAAGGAGAGGGAGCATGTCACAGCTTCAAGGTATATTAACACGATTAAAAAATCTTCAGGAACAATCAGCCAGCGGTGAACCGATGCAGCGTTTTTTTGAGGTGAATGGAGAAAGGAAATGCCAAGTAACCTATCAGCCGAAAAGTGAAATGTTTGAGCTGGAAGTTTACCAGGATAAAGAAAAGCCAAAAAGGTACCAATTCGACAATATCGATATGATTACTATTGAGATATTTGATTTAATTCAATAATGAACATAAGCATAGGAGCCTTTTTGGCTCCTTTTTTTAATACTTGTCTAATTGAACAAGACTTTTGTTTTAAACATAATAAGAGCAAGGAAAGGGAAATTGTGTTACACTATATTAGCAGATAGAAAACATTTAAACTGAGGAGTTTTCGACGATGATAAGTCTTCACAGTGGGGAGTATTTAGAAAGTAATATTAGACAATTTATGATACCTTCAGAACGCGTTGCACATGTGCAAGTCGGCAACAATCTAGAACATGCACTTTTAGTATTGACGAAGAGCGGCTACACAGCCATACCTGTACTAGATCCGTATTATAGACTGCATGGCTTAATAAGCACCCCAATTATTATGGATTCTATTCTTGGCCTGGAAAGAATTGAGTTTGAAAAATTAGAAGAAAAACGTGTAGAAGAAGTGATGAATAAGAAAATTCCTAGATTGAACGTTGATTCATCTGTTCAGGATTCCATTGCATTATTAATTGATAATCCGTTTCTATGCGTTGAAAATGAGAACGGTTACTTTGAAGGAATATTTACACGCAGAACGGTACTTAACGAGCTACACAAGCTTGCACGTAAGTTAAATAAGAAATAATACAATTGGCTCCCAGATATGGGGGCTTGATTTTTAGTTATAAGGGGTAATGATCTATGTCATCACTATCTGAATTTCACTTTCTTGCGGTATTAGCTCAGGAAATGAATATGAGAAAGGCTGCAGAACGGTTATTTGTCTCACAGCCAGCCCTTTCGCAGAGGCTACAAACGATTGAAAAGGAATGGGGAGAAAAACTTTTTATCCGTTCACAAAAAGGCTTGTCACTGACCCCTGCTGGTGAATTAGTCATAAAGTTTATTAATGAAGTAATCATAAAAGAAGAAAAGGTACGAGAATCGATTCATGCATTAAATGCTGAAGTGTATGGAACCTTAAAGATTGCTGTTGCATCCATTGTAGGGCAAAACTGGCTTCCACAAGTACTGAAGAAATTCGTTACCCGCTATCCACAAGCGAAAATTTCGCTAGTAACAGGCTGGAGCAGTGAAATATTAAAGTCTCTTTATGAAGATCAAGTACATATTGGTATTATCCGCGGAACTCCTGATTGGAAAGGGGTAAAGACACATTTGTTTCAGGACAGCCTTTATCTTGTTGATACGGAGATTACAAGTCCGGAGCAGGTTCTTGAAACAGACCGTCCTTTTATCCAATTTAAGAGTGATTCAAACTATTATCAGGAAATTCAAGATTGGTGGCTTAAACATTTTAAAACAGCACCGAAACGCACGATCGTTGTTGATCAAATCGAAACATGCAAGCAAATGACTTTCAATGGGATTGGATATGCAATTTTGCCAGCAATCACATTAAATGGGGCGGAAAAGGATATTTTTAAAATTCCATTATTAGATGAAAATAATTTGCCATTAAAAAGAGATACATGGCTGCTTGGCTATGAATCTGCATTCAAGCTAAAACAAGTGCAAGCATTTGTTGAATTGATAAAAGAACATATAAGCGAAGAAAACAAACAGTAATCAGAGTATTTTCTACTTTTGTCGAAATTTGGTATACTTAAGAGAAAGAGGAAATTTATTTGATGGTAGTTTGGCGGGCTGACTATTTTATGCGTGAATGGGGTAAAACAAGTACTATGGATAGTAACTGCATTAAATTATAAATGCTATTTAATTAAATTAATTATTAAATAATATTGACATTAAATGCTAAATAGCTTATAATTTATTTTGTTGATTATAATATAAATGAGAATAAGAAATGTATTTTCTCATTTAAAATGCTAAATGGAGGGATTACATATGCCAGAACGTATGGTAGGTAAACAAGCACCACGTTTTGAAATGGATGCAGTAATGCCAAATAAAGAATTTGGTAAAGTAAGTCTTGAAGCAAACATGAAAAATGACAAATGGACTGTGCTTTTCTTCTATCCAATGGATTTCACTTTTGTGTGTCCAACAGAAATTACTGCTTTGTCTGATCGTTATGATGAGTTTGAAGATCTTGATGCAGAAGTAATCGGTGTGTCAACTGATACGATTCATACACATTTAGCATGGATTAAAACAGATCGTAAAGATAATGGTCTTGGCGATTTAAACTATCCGCTCGCTGCTGATACAAATCATGTAGTAGCTCGCGATTATGGCGTACTCATTGAAGAAGAGGGAATTGCACTTCGTGGTCTATATATTATTAGTCCGGAAGGCGAGTTAATGTATTCTGTTGTGAATCACAACAACATTGGCCGTGACGTAGATGAAACACTACGTGTTCTTCAAGCGCTTCAAACAGGTGGCCTTTGCCCAGCGAACTGGAAACCAGGTCAAAAAACTTTATAATTAAGTGTTTGAAATTATTAAAGGCCTAACCCTCGTTAGGTCTTTTCTTTCAGTGATTAGATGCAGTTAAAAAGTGATAAAAAGGGAGGATATAAGATGAAATTACGTGCACCAATGCCTGAGCTTTCAGGGGCAACAGAATGGTTAAACGGGGAAGTAACGAAAGAACAGCTTATCGGTGAAAAACCCACACTAATACATTTTTGGTCAGTTAGCTGCCATTTATGTAAAGAGGCTATGCCTAATGTGAATCAATTTAGAGATGATTACAAGGATAGATTAAATGTAATTGCGGTCCATATGCCTCGATCTGAGGATGATTTGGACATTGAATTAATTAAAAAGGTAGCGGCAGAGCATGAAATTAGCCAGCCGATTTTCGTAGATAGCGAGCATAAGCTAACAGATTCCTTTGAAAATCAATATGTACCAGCTTATTATGTTTTTGATAAAGATGGAAATCTCCGTCACTTTCAAGCAGGTGGAGGCGGCATGAAAATGCTTGAAAAGCGTGTGAATCGCGTATTGGACGAAATGAATAAAGAAGATTAATTACTGGCCAATTTGTTAAAGAATCAAGCAATCTTAGCTTGATTCTTTTTGTTTGTAAAAAAATAAATGGTCGGTCTGATTCATTAAGAAAGCTTTTATGTACGAAGTAATAAACAGCGCATCGAAATGAAGCAGTCCGACATTTACATACGTGGTTGTGAGCAGATACCATGAATGTTTTTTGTATAAAAATTTTCTTAAAAGAGTGAAAATTATAAAAAATAGGGTGGAAATACATTTCGAAACCCGTTATATTTAATATTACGTTCTTTTATTTTTTCAGAAGGGGGAAAATTCTTGGAGACATTTAAAAAACTGAAAATGTATTATTGGCCATATAAGAAATATTTTTTATGGTCAATCGGCTTCCTTACGGTCGTAACAGCGATCACAGTTATTTATCCTATGATACTACAAATAACAATTGATGAGGTTGTACTAAATGGTCGATATAATTGGATTCCGCTGCTTTCATTTGGGTTTATTGGAATAATGGTTATAAAGGGTATCGCTTCGTTCATTTATCAATATACAGGTGATTTATTTGGAATTACATCTGTATATAAGCTCCGCAATGCTTTATATGAGAAGCTCCAGTTCTTGCCTTTTAGATATTATGATAATGCGAAGACTGGGGATTTAATGTCACGCCTTACAGCAGATGTAGAAGGGTTTCGCTTTTTTCTATCCGTTGGTTTCTCTGAACTTATTCGCTTTGTCCTATTAATTGGTATCAGCTTTGCCGTTATGTTTTATTACTCAATGTCATTGACCATTGTTACGTTAATTACATTACCTTTCCTAGCCGTTGTTACCTTTAAATTTGATAAAGCTGTTCATCCTGCATTTAGAAATATTCGAAAATCCTTTGGTCGCCTAAATACGAAGGTTCAGGAGAATATTAGCGGAATTAATACAGTTAAATCACTTTCTAGAGAAGATTTTGAAATTAATAAATTTTATATTACAAATGGTGATTACAAGGATAAATATTTGCTTACTTCTAATATATGGGCTAAATATTTTCCTCTAATGGAGTTTTTGGGGAATATAAGCGTTGTCTTTTTGTTATCTTATGGCGGATATCTAGTTATGAGTGGGAATTTAAATCCTGGAGAACTTGTCGCATTTTATAGTCTTCTATGGTATATCATGTGGCCGATTATGAACCTTGGCTTTGTAGTTAATTTATTCTCCCAAGCAAAGGCTTCTGGTGAAAGGTTATTAGAAATCCTGGATGCCAAAAATGAGATTGAGAATGGATCTGCTGCAATCATGAAAGAACGCTTGAATGGGGGGGTCGAGTTCCGTAATGTTACTCTTCGGTATACAGAAGATGACAAAGAGGCGCTTTACAATATTTCATTTAAAGCGCTTCCAGGTAAGATTATTGGTTTAATAGGTTCTACTGGCTCTGGAAAAACAAGTTTAACTCAGCTTATGACGAGGTTCTACGAGCCAGAGTCAGGTGAAGTTCTTATTGATGGCATTCATACGAAGGATTACTCCCTTTCTTCCTTAAGAAGCAATATAGGTTTTGTGCTACAAGAGTCCTTTTTGTTCTCCTCATCTATAAAAGCAAACATTTCCTATGGCAAGCCTGATGCGACAATGGAGGAAATTATTGATGCTGCAAAAAGGGCACAGGCACATGATTTTATTATCGAATTGCCTGATGGCTATGAAACGATGCTAGGAGAAAGAGGGATGGGTCTTTCAGGCGGTCAGAAACAGCGTATAGCCATTGCCCGTGCTATTTGTATTGATCCAAGTATCCTTATATTAGATGATGCGACAAGCGCAGTTGATATGGAGACGGAATTCCAGATACAGAAAGCCTTAAAAGAGGTTATGAAAGGAAGAACAACATTTATCATTGCCCACCGTATTTCTTCATTAAAGCATGCAGATGAAATTCTTGTATTGGAAAACGGCCGAATTGTTGAAAGGGGCGTTCATAAACATTTATTAAACCAAAATGGCCCTTATCAAAGAATCTATAACATTCAATATCAAGACCTGAAAAGGGTAAGCAAAAGTCATATAGGCTAGGGGGTGAAAAGATGGAAAAGAATAAAAATGAGAAAGTGTTAGTAAGGTTCAAATACTCAGCAGATGAGGTAATAGAAAAGCCGTTTAACTGGAAGCAAATGCTAAGGCTTTTTAGCTATATGAAGCCCTACCGAAAGGATTTGCTTCCATTATCGATTTTGATGGTATTGCTTAATACGGGTGTGAAATTAATTATTCCAATCTTAATTGGTGTATACACGCTAGATAAAGCATTAGTAAATAAAGATGGGCAATTGCTTGCGATCTTAGTCTCCATTATCGCTTTGCTTTATATTCTTTCCTATGGGGCGAATTATTTTCGAATAAAATGGATGAATATGTTAGGACAAAGTGTGATATATGACTTGAGAAGGCATTTATTTACACATGTGCAAACATTGTCGCACCGTTTTTTTGATCAGCGTTCTGCTGGCTCAATACTTGTTCGGATCATGAATGATATTAATTCATTGCAAGAGCTTTTTACTAATGGGGTCATAAATTTATTAATGGACATGATCCTATTGGTTGGAATTTTTATCATTTTATTTACTCTAAGTCCTGAGTTAACATTAGCTATTATGGTTATTTTGCCGATTATGTTTTTTATCTCAACTTCACTTCGGCGTAAAATTAGAAGGTCTTGGCAAGTGGTTCGCTTAAAACAGTCAAAGTTAAATTCACATTTGAATGAAAGCATCCAAGGGATTCGAATTACCCAATCATTTACTCAAGAAAAAGAAAATATGATCTATTTTGATGGTGTTAATACCGAAAACTTTGAGAGCTGGAGAATAGCTTCACAAAAAAATGCAATGTTTAGACCATTAGTTGAATTAACAAATGCGCTAGGTTCGGCAGTACTAATATGGTTTGGCGCATATTTAATCCAAGGAAATGAAATATCGATCGGCGTATTTGTGTCTTTTGCTTTTTACTTAGGAATGTTTTGGGAACCCATTTCCCGATTAGGAATGGTTTACAATCAATTATTAATGGGAATGGCATCCTCTGAAAGAATTTTTGAATTCCTAGATGAAAAGCCGAATGTTTCGGAGAAGATGAATGCAGTCCAATTAAATGGAATTCGCGGTCATATTGAATTTGAAAATGTAAAATTTGCATACGATGATAGACGCCCAGCATTAAAAGCAGTTGATCTTGAAATACAAGCAGGGCAGACTGTTGCATTAGTTGGCCATACGGGTTCTGGAAAAACAACAATTGCTAATTTAATAAGTCGCTTTTATGATCCGACTGAGGGAATGGTAAAGATAGACGGTCATGATGTAAGAGATGTCACTTTATCGAGCCTGCGTATGCAAATTAGTATTGTTCTTCAGGACACTTTTATCTTTTCAGGTACAATTAAAGAGAATATTCGATTTGGACGGCCAGATGCAACGGATGCTGAGGTGATAGAGGCAGCAAAAGCAGTCGGAGCTCATACTTTTATTGCAAATTTGCCGAATGGATACGAAACAGAAGTAGAGGAACGGGGGAATATATTGTCAGTGGGTGAAAGACAGCTATTATCTTTTGCCAGAGCATTGCTTGCGGATCCAAAGATATTAATTCTTGATGAAGCAACTGCTAGTATTGATACAGAAACCGAAATGAAAATCCAGAAGGCATTAAAAACATTATTAAATGGAAGGACGGCAATCATAATTGCCCATCGTTTATCAACAATTCGCGAAGCAGACAATATATTTGTTCTTGACCACGGTATGATCAAGGAGCAAGGAAGTCATCATCAGTTAATGGAGCTGGAAGGGGAGTATTATTCACTTGTGAAGGCTCAATATCATATGCTGGGTGCAGTTTAGTTTGCCTTGTTGATTGAAAAAAGAGTATGCTCTCCTACTAAAAGCAATAATTTAGCAATCATACGTTGCTTTTTTTAACCCAATACCTCAGCTTAGAAAGGAGTATGTTTTGAATTAGTTTATATCAAAACATACTCTTTTTTGTACATATAAAAAGTTTTGTCTTACATTCTAAAGTACAATGCCAATTCACATTTCTTTTATAGGCTTTTCTATTTTAATGATTGTGCTACAATAAGTTAATATGATTAATGAAACTAAGTTGGAGGAATACGTGTGAGAAAAGAATTTGCAGTAATTGGTCTTGGACGATTTGGGGGAAGTATTTGTCGTGCTTTAGCTGAAGAAGGATTAGAAGTTATGGCAATTGATATGAACGAAGACAGGGTCAACGAATTCTCTATGATTGCAACTCACGCTGTCGTTGGTGATACGACTGATGAATCAGTTGTTAAAAGCTTAGGTATTCGGAACTTTGATCATGTGATTGTAGCGATCGGTGACAATATCCAAGCAAGTATCTTAACCACTTTAATATTAAAGGAATTAGGCGTAAATAAAATTACTGTAAAAGCACAGAACGATTATCATGAAAAAGTGTTAAGAAAGATTGGAGCCGATCATGTAGTACATCCTGAGCGTGATATGGGAAAGAGAATTGCGCATAGTATTGTTTCTAATAATGTTCTTGATTATCTGGAATTGTCTGATGAACATAGTATTGTTGAGATCGTTGCAAATCAAAAGTTAGCTGGTTATTCTTTGATTGATTTAGATATTCGTGCAAAATATGGGATTAATATCGTAGCCATCAAAAGGAAAAATGAAATTATTGTTTCGCCAAAGGCCCATGAAAGAATTCAGGTGAATGACATTCTTATCGTTATTGGTGCGGATGTGGATATTAACAGATTTGAAAAAAAAGTAATGGTTTAATTTAAGATATGCGAGGTTTTTTTTCGGATGGGTGAACGAGCGTATTATTTCTCCGATGGAGCTAGACAAAAAAGCTGTAGTTCTCTTGTGAACTACAGCTTTTTTCTTTATCACACTTCCATAATGATTGGTAAAATCATTGGACGGCGTTTTGTTTTTTCGTAAAGGAATGGAGCTAGTGTGTCAGTAATTTCATTTTTAATTTCTGACCATTGTGTTGTCTTGCGTTCCATTACTTTGTTTAAATGCTTACTAATAAGTGATTGGGCGTCATTAATCAAATCTCCAGATTCTCTCATATAAACAAAGCCCCGAGAAATTAAATCAGGCCCTGCAGCAATTTTGAAATCCTTCATATTAATACTAACAACAACTACCACTAAGCCTTCTTCAGAAAGAATACGACGGTCTCTTAATACAATATTCCCAATATCGCCAATCCCGCTTCCGTCAATATAGACAGAGCCAGAAGGGATTTTTCCTGCAATTTGAGCCGTATCTTCACTTAACGCAAGCACTTCACCATTATCCATGATAAAACAGTTTTCTTCTAGTACACCACAATCCACTGCTAATTTTGCATGCATTTTTTGCATACGGTATTCACCGTGTATAGGCATGAAGAATTTTGGTTTAATTAAACGGAGCATTAGCTTCTGCTCTTCTTGGCCGCCATGACCTGATGTGTGGATATCACTCAATTTTCCGTATATTACTTCAGCGCCAGCACGTGCAAGACTATCAATCGTTCTACTCACGCTAATCGTGTTGCCAGGGATTGGGGAGGATGAAAATACAACCGTATCCCCAGGAATAATTTGAATTTGGCGATGAGTGCCATTTGCAATGCGTGATAGGGCTGCCATTGGTTCACCTTGGCTACCTGTACATAGAATCGTTACACGATTAGCTGGCAAACGATTAATTTGCTGGGCATCGATGAAGGTATCCTTCGGTGCATTTATATATCCTAATTCTTGACCAATATTAATCGCAGCTTCCATGCTCCTGCCGAAAACAGCAATCTTTCTTCCATTTAGAACAGCTGCCTCCGTTACTTGTTGAAGTCTATGAATATTTGATGCAAAGGTAGCGAAGATCACTCTTCCTTCCACCTTGCGGAATATATCGTGAATACTTTCCCCTACGCGGCGTTCTGACATCGTGAATTCAGGAATTTCGCTATTCGTGCTATCAGATAATAGACAAAGAACTCCCTCTTTCCCTATCTCTGCCATTTTTGTTAAATTTGCGGGCTCTCCAACAGGTGTGAAGTCAAACTTAAAGTCACCAGTATGAACAATTTGTCCTGGAGGAGTCTTTACAACAATCCCGTAAGAATCCGGGATACTATGCGTTGTACGGAAGAAGGTAACAGACGTTTTCCTGAATTTAATAACATCCTCTTCCTTAATTTCATGCATCTTCGTTTGTCTAAGTAATCCATGCTCTTCTAATTTGTTTTTTAACAAACCAAGAGCAAGTTTTCCCCCATAAACAGGAATGTTTACTTCTCTTAATAAATAGGGAATTCCGCCAATATGGTCCTCATGTCCATGAGTGATGAAAAGCCCCTTAATTTTTTCTTCATTTTTTACTAAATAAGTATAGTCGGGTATGACGTAGTCAATTCCAAGAAGCTCATCTTCAGGGAATTTTATCCCTGCATCAATTAAGATGATTTCATCCTGAAATTGAACAGCATACGTATTTTTGCCGATTTCACCAAGTCCTCCTAAGGCGAAAACAGCTGTTTGGTCATTTTTTACAAATTTCATAATTTATCCGATCTCCAATACTTTAAAGTCTTCGTTTTGTTTTTCATATTCTAAGAATGCTCCTTCAAGTGCGGTAATGAACTCAATATTGTACGGTTCGTTTTTTAATTTTAGCCGAACATCTCTTTCAGTATCCCCTTCAACATAAATCGTCTGTGTTTTTTCGCGAACGGGTACTTGTTTAATGGACTCTTGAAAATAAACTTTGAAAATCATCAACTATCTCTCCTTAATCCGATATAACTTTTTCTATTATATAAAAAATTAACATGTTTTTCATGTTTTTTCTTATTAAAGATAAAATAACCAAGATAATAACGTTGTAAGTATGAATGAAAAAAAGGTTACTGTCTAGCTTCATTCTATAAACAAGGAGCCCTTCACAAATTTGAAGGGCTCAAAAATGATTTAGGCAATTGTTTTTTTTCGAAGCATATCTCTCCATTGTTTTAAAAGCTTTTTTCTGAGCTTCTTTAACATTGTCGATCATCTCCTTACATACTATTTTATACGATCCTTGTCCAATGTAAAGTGAATCGAGGATTTTACATGCGAAAAGCTCT
This sequence comes from Cytobacillus sp., assembly GCF_032154635.1. Classification (GTDB taxonomy): domain Bacteria; phylum Bacillota; class Bacilli; order Bacillales; family Cytobacillaceae; genus Cytobacillus. The sequence continues at coordinate 57,322 of NZ_JALDXW010000021.1, forward strand.
AAAAATCCCTTTTTTTATTATTGTATGCTGATAAGGATGTATCTCTCGTGGGTAATAAAAGATTATTTTGGTGAAACAAAGATTATTAACTATTTTGTTCAAATGGGAAAGATTCATGAGTGAAAATGAATTATATAATAGAAGTTTTCGTTAATTGACATTTTTTTCTCAAGAGGTTAGTGTATTACGGGAAACGAAAGAATATCGGATTAAGGAATTGAAGGAAAAGCTATGCCTAGAAAGGAATGAATGAGAATGAAAAAAATTGCATTTTTTGATATAGATGGGACGCTGCTCGATCGGAACAAGCAATTGCCCCGTTTGACAAAAGAAGCTTTAGTGAAGTTGAAAGAGAATGGGGTGTTTGTAGCTATTGCAACGGGTCGTGCACCGTTTATGTTTGAAAAGTTGAGAAAAGAGCTGGATATTGATTCTTATGTCAGTTTTAATGGCCAGTATGTAGTTTTTGAAAACGAAGTGATCTATAAAAATCCATTAGATACTCAAGAATTAGAAAATTTATATGCGCACTCAATGGAAAGAAACCATCCAATGGTATTTATGGATGAAAAAGTAATGATGGCGTCTGTCGCGGATAATGAGTATATCGATTTATGCATTAAAGGTCTGAAATTCCCTTATCCAAATGTGGATGAAAATTATTACAGAAATAATGAAGTATTTCAATCGTTAATATTTTGTGAAGAGCAAAATGATGCGCTTTATGAGATGAATTTTCCTAATTCGCGTTTTGTACGATGGCATCGGTTTTCTACGGATGTTTTACCGGCAGGGGGGTCAAAAGCGGAGGGAACTAAGCTCATGGCTGAACGTCTTGGATTTAATATGAAAGATGTATATGCCTTTGGGGATGGTTTGAATGATATTGAAATGCTGCAAACGGTTGGTACTGGAGTAGCTATGGGAAATGCTGCTGAACAAGTAAAAATGGCAGCTGATGTCACAACGACTTCAGTCGACGATGATGGGATATGGAATGCATTAAAAAAACTAAAGCTAATCTAAGATAAACAAAGAGAGCATGAACCAAAATGGTTCATGCTTTTATTACCTTTCTATAGGGAGTCCATTTTCAATTGGTTTCAATGGGTTTTGCTGATCAATATGATCATAGAACATTACTCCATTTAGGTGGTCTATTTCATGCTGAAACACAATTGCCAAAATTCCTTTAGCTCTTAATTTAATCTCGTTCCCTTCTAGGGTTGTGCCTTTGACGGTGATGCGTGCATATCGGGGAACATAGCCTGGGATGGATTCGTCAACAGAAAGACATCCTTCCCCGGAAGTAAGATAAGACTTTTCTACTGAATGGCTGACAATTTTAGGGTTCAAAAGTGCATAGCTATGTAATACGCCTTTTTCATCGTGTACATGTATGGCAATCATCCGTTTTGAAACATTAATTTGAGGCGCAGCTAAGCCGATTCCAGAACGTAACCCATATTTTTTCGCAATTTCGGGGTCCTGGCTATTTTTAATATACTCCATCATACTTTCTAATATTTGTTTGTCTTCATCTGAAGGGGGAATGGAAACTTCCTTTGCTATTTTTCTAAGCGCAGGATGACCATCGCGAATAATATTCTCCATCGTTATCATAAAAATCACTCCTGTGAAAATTTGTCATCAAATTTCAATGCAACTTGTTATAATAGTCTACCAAAGTGTTTGACAAATGTTAATAAAAAGAGAAGGCATGTAATAGCACCTTCTCCATAAATTATTTGTCTTGCTCAAGCGCCTATCGCCTAACAATCTTCAGGTTCCTTCCCTACGATAAGTTAACTTCGGTTCGCTATCTCTCACCCTGTTTCCTTTAGCAAAGTATCGGCCATTTTGCGGTTGTATGGCGATGATTAAGGCGCTACCGCTTTTTTTAACACCAACAAGAACAGCCAACAATGATGAGTAAAATGAACAAGACGACAATTAATGCAAATCCTCTGCCAAATCCTGCACCGTAACCACCATAACTTGGATAGCAACAGCCATAACCGTATCCGCCATATCCGTACATGAAGGATAACCTCCCTAAGTGTTATAGATTATCGTCCATATGTGTTTTGTTTATAATCGGACGATTAATATAGCCTATGTGTAATGAATTTTTTATGTGTAGGCCCATGCCTAAGTCATAAATGAAAAGTATATAGAATAAAATAGTAAAATAGGACAAGTCTATTAAGTCACTTAGATGGTGCTAGAATAAAGAGATGATTGCTAATAATAGCTACAACCTATATAGTAAAGGTTGTATTTAGTCATATCTAGCTGCAGGCCAAAGGGATTGAGGTCATAAGCCCATCCGTAAAGAAGGGTAAAGATCTCCTTCCTGCAGGTTTGTTATATACATGTCGCCCCTGTTCAAGACGCTACCGCTTTTAGTATAAGGAGGTTAAAGTGTGTCAATTTCTCGCAAAAGCTGTCTATTTTTCGTCATTGTCATGGGGAGCTTTTTATTATCAGCTTGTTTTAGTACATCAACACCAGTTGAAAAAATGTATGATGTTCTAGAAAATGTTGTATCCACTGAAAATATTTTTAAAGAACAGCAGGAGCCGCTTGTTAAGTTAGAAAAACAGGAAAAGGAAATTTACGATAAAATTATTTCTATAGGAATGAAAGAATTCGATGAAATAATTCGTCTTTCAGATCAGGCGATAGACATTGTTGATAAACGGAAGGATCATATGAATAAGGAGCAGGAGAGCATTGCCGCCTCACAGAAAGAGTTTAATAAAGTGCAGCAGTTAATAAATGAAATAGAAGAAGATGCATTGAAAGAAAAGGCACAAAACTTATTTGACACGATGACTGAACGATACGAAATTCATGACGCGTTATATCAAAAATATCTTGAAGGGGTAAAACTAGATAAAGAGCTGTATCTAATGTTTAAAAATGAAGACCTTCAATTAGAACAGCTGGATGATCAGATTACTAAAATTAATGAAACCTATGCGGAAATTTTGAAAAAGAATGAAGATTTTAATGAAAAAACAAAAGAGTACAATGAATCGAAATTATCCTTCTATAAAGAGTCTGGCTTAAAGGTTGATTCAAAACATTAAATTTATCCTAGTCTTCATCTTAAAGATGCAGACTTTTTTGTTTTTTCTATCTTTGTTAGTAATGAAAATATATTATTTGAAAATAATGATGATTACTATTTTTCTATCAATGTGTTATAACACATACAGTGTTTTTTGATTTTTATAGAACAGATATACATACTTAATAATACAGTTTTAAAAATGCCGGTTCCTTTTATAAATGTGATAATGTTGATAAACTATTACCTTATGGTGTGACAGCGTATTTATTTTATGCGAATAATATGAAACATTAAGAAAATGTGTATCAATTTAGTTGCAAAAAATAGTAATACAGAATATGATGATAATGGAAATATAAATATAGACGTTTATTAAGGAAGAATAAAAGCTAGTTAATGATGTATTGAGAGAATAGTAATGAAAGGTATTTTCTTTAAGTGTTTTCTAATTTACCTTCATTTTGGGCAACCTAGAATCTGTGTATGAAAACTCCAAATGATAACGTCTTTTGAAAGAAAGGAAAGGGTGATTCCAATGGCTTCTAAAACAAAGAATTTACAATTCGATGGAAAAAAACAGCTCGAAAAAGTAGAAGAACAATTCCAGACACTACAAATCCTAAATGAAGAAGGCAAAGTCGTAAATGAATCAGCAATGCCTGACTTAAGTAATGAGCAGCTTCAAGAATTGATGCGTCGTATGGTGTATACTCGCATCCTTGATCAACGCTCCATTTCATTAAATAGACAAGGTAGACTTGGCTTTTATGCACCAACTGCGGGACAAGAGGCATCACAATTAGCCTCACAATTTGCTTTGGAGAAAGAAGATTTTATTTTACCAGGCTACCGTGATGTGCCTCAAATGATTTGGCATGGGTTGCCATTATCACAAGCTTTCTTATGGTCGCGCGGTCATTACGAAGGTGGAAATATTCCTGAGGGAGTAAATGTCATTGCTCCACAGATTATTATTGGTGCTCAATACATTCAAACTGCTGGTGTGGCACTTGGAATGAAGAAACGCGGAAAACAATCGGTTGCAATTACTTATACAGGGGATGGTGGAACGTCACAAGGTGATTTCTATGAAGGAATTAACTTTGCTGGCGCATTTAATGCTCCTGCAATCTTTATTGTCCAAAATAATCGCTTCGCCATTTCAACACCTGTCAGCAAACAATCCGCGGCTAAAACACTTGCACAAAAAGCAGTTGCAGCGGGAATACCTGGTATTCAAGTAGATGGAATGGATCCGCTTGCTGTTTATGTTGCGGTTCGTGAAGCTCGAGAGCGTGCTATAAATGGAGAAGGTCCAACACTAATTGAAACACTTACTTATCGTTATGGTCCACATACAATGGCTGGCGATGATCCGACTCGTTATCGAACAGCTGATCTTGATAATGAGTGGGAGAGAAAGGATCCGCTTGTTCGATTCCGAAAATTCCTAGAAGAAAAAGGACTTTGGAACGAAGAAATGGAAAATGAAATTATCGAAAAAGCAAAAGAAGATATTAAAGTTGCCATTAAACAGGCAGATGATACACCAAAGCAAAAAGTAACGGATTTAATTTCTATTATGCACGAAGAGATGCCTTATAACTTAAAAGAACAATACGAAATTTATAAAGCAAAGGAGTCGAAGTAAGCCATGGCGCAGATGACAATGATTCAAGCAATTACTGATGCATTACGCACAGAATTGCGAAATGATCCGAATGTATTAGTATTCGGTGAAGACGTAGGCGTAAACGGTGGTGTATTCCGTGCGACTGAAGGTCTTCAAAATGAGTTTGGCGAAGAGCGAGTATTTGATACTCCGTTAGCTGAATCAGGAATCGGCGGATTAGCAGTTGGGCTTGGTTTACAAGGCTACCGTCCTGTTCCGGAAATCCAATTCTTTGGATTTGTATATGAGGTGATGGATTCTATTTCAGGACAGCTTGCACGTATGCGCTATCGTTCAGGCGGACGCTATAATTCTCCAGTTACAATTCGATCACCATTTGGTGGGGGCGTACATACCCCAGAAATGCATGCAGATAGCTTAGAAGGATTGATGGCTCAACAGCCTGGGTTAAAAGTAGTTATCCCGTCCACTCCATATGATGCAAAGGGATTATTGATATCTGCTATTCGTGATAATGATCCAGTGATTTACTTGGAGCACATGAAGCTATATCGTTCTTTCCGTCAAGAGGTACCGGAAGAGGAATATACGATTCCATTAGGGAAAGCGGACATTAAGCGAGAAGGCAAGGATTTATCAATTATTACTTACGGTGCAATGGTGCATGAATCACTAAAAGCAGCAGAAGAGCTTGAGAAGGAAGGGTTTTCTGCTGAAGTAATTGATTTACGCACGGTTTCTCCAATAGACATCGAAACCATTATTGCTTCTGTAGAAAAAACAGGACGTGCGATCGTTGTACAAGAAGCACAAAAGCAAGCTGGAATTGCTGCGAACGTGGTTGCAGAGATCAATGATCGTGCTATTCTTAGTCTTGAGGCGCCTGTTTTACGAGTGGCAGCTCCAGATACGGTGTTTGCTTTCCCTCAAGCTGAAACAGTTTGGCTGCCGAATTACAAGGATATTATCGAAACAAGTAAAAAGGTTCTAAATTTCTAATAGAATAAATAGTCGGAATTAGAAATAGGGCAGAAATCGGCTAATTTGCCGATTTCCTCTATTCTGACATCTGATCTCTCACATCTAGCAAAGTAGGAGGTTGATTCCAAGTGTCATTTGAATTTAAATTACCTGACATTGGTGAAGGTATACATGAAGGTGAAATCGTTAAATGGTTTGTAAAATCTGGCGATAAAGTTCAAGAGGATGACGTACTATGTGAAGTGCAAAATGATAAAGCTGTTGTTGAAATTCCTTCCCCAGTAGCTGGAACCGTCGAAGAAATTAAGGTAGGAGAAGGAACGGTTGCAACAGTAGGACAAGTGCTTATCACTTTTGATGCGCCAGGATATGAAAATTTGAAGTTTAAAGGTGACGAAGAAGAACCTACAAGGGAAGAGACTGCTTCAGTAGCAAGCCAGCAAGAGACACAACAGCCGGAAGCAGAAAAGCAGGAGACAGCACTTGCTGAAGTGGATTCTAATCGCCGAGTTATCGCTATGCCGTCTGTTCGAAAGTATGCAAGAGATCATGGTGTTGACATTCATCAGGTTGCAGGGAGTGGCAAAAATGGCCGTGTGGTTAAAGCGGATATCGATTCGTTCCTAAATGGTGATGCTGTAGGTAAATCTCAAGAAGCTCCTGAACAAGAAGCAGCTGCACCACAGGAATCAAAATCACCGCAAGCTTCAATAGCAATTCCACAAGGGCAGTACCCTGAAACACGCGAGAAAATGAGTGGCATAAGGAAAGCAATTGCGAAAGCAATGGTTAAATCTAAGCAGACTGCACCACATGTTACATTAATGGATGAAGTCGACGTAACAAAGCTTGTTGCTCATCGTAAGAAGTTCAAAGAAGTAGCAGCAAGCAAAGGAATTAAGCTAACATTCCTACCATATGTTGTAAAAGCGTTAACTAGTGCCTTGCGTGAATTCCCAACTTTAAATACATCGATTGATGATGAAACAAGTGAAATTATTCAAAAACACTATTACAATATTGGAATCGCAGCAGATACAGATAAAGGATTATTAGTGCCTGTTGTTAAAGATGCAGATCGTAAATCTACGTTTGCCATTTCCAATGAAATAAATGATCTTGCTACAAAAGCACGTGAAGGCAAGCTTGCACCAGACGAGATGAAGGGTGCTTCATGTACAATTACAAACATTGGTTCAGCTGGTGGACAATGGTTTACCCCATTAATCAATCATCCTGAAGTAGCGATATTAGGAATTGGCCGAATCGCCGAAAAACCGGTAGTAAAAGATGGCGAAATTGTTGCAGCACCAGTTCTTGCTTTATCTTTAAGCTTCGATCATCGTATAATTGATGGAGCAACTGCTCAAAATGCATTGAATCATATTAAACGTTTACTAAACGATCCTGAACTATTGTTAATGGAGGCGTAAAAAATGGTAGTAGGAGATTTTCCAATTGAAACAGATACAATTGTCATCGGTTCAGGTCCTGGGGGATATGTAGCAGCCATTCGTGCTGCACAGTTGGGGCAAAAAGTGACAATAATTGAAAAAGCAAACTTAGGTGGAGTTTGCTTAAATGTAGGCTGTATTCCATCAAAGGCACTTATTTCTGCAGGTCACCGTTATGAACATGCTGCTCATTCTGAATCGATGGGTATTATTGCGGAAAATGTAAAAGTAGATTTTACAAAGGTACAAGAGTTTAAAGCAGGGGTAGTGAAAAAACTTACTGGTGGTGTCGAAGGCCTTTTAAAAGGTAATAAAGTAGAGATTGTTCGTGGAGAAGCTTATTTTGTAGATGCAAATACACTTCGTGTAATGGATGAAAATTCAGCTCAAACCTATACATTTAAGCATGCAATTATTGCAACAGGCTCTAGACCAATTGAACTCCCAGCATTTAAATATAGTAAGCGTGTCCTTGATTCTACAGGTGCATTGGCACTACAAGAAATACCGAAAAAAATCGTTGTTATTGGCGGCGGTGTAATCGGGATAGAATTGGGCGGTGCTTATGCAAGTTTTGGATCAGAGGTAACCATCTTAGAAGGTGCGGATGATATTCTTGTTGGCTTCGAGAAGCAAATGACTTCACTTGTAAAACGTAAACTAAAGAAAAAAGGCGCTGAAATCGTTACGAAGGCACTTGCAAAAGGTGTCGAAGAAAATGAAAATGGCGTTAAAGTAAAATATGAAGTAAAAGGCGAAGAAATAACAGTCGAAGCTGATTATGTATTTGTCATGGTGGGTCGTCGTCCTAATACAGATGAATTGGGATTAGAGCAAGTAGGTATTAAAATGAGCGATCGAGGCATCATTGAGATTGATAAACAATGCCGTACAAATATAAGTAATATTTTTGCAATAGGCGATATCGTTCAAGGTCCTCAATTAGCACATAAGGCTTCGTATGAAGGAAAGATCGCTGCTGAGGCTATTTCTGGACATCATTCAGAAATTGACTATTTAGCTATTCCAGCAGTCGTCTTCTCAGATCCTGAACTAGCTTCTGTAGGCTATACAGAAAGTCAGGCAAAAGAAGAAGGCATTGAGGTAACGGCTGCGAAATTCCCATTTGCTGCAAACGGCCGCGCACTTGCTTTAGATGCAACTGATGGCTTCGTTAAGCTCGTTACTAGAAAAGAAGATGGGTTAATAATTGGTGCACAAATTGCAGGTGCTAATGCGTCAGATATGATTGCCGAATTAGGTTTGGCGATTGAATCTGGCATGACTGCAGAAGATTTAGCAATGACCATCCATGCACACCCAACACTAGGTGAAATCTCCATGGAGGCAGCAGAGGTTGCACTAGGAACGCCCATTCATATCGTAAAATAAATAACAGCTCCAGAGACGAAAGCCTTCAGTCTCTGGAGCTGTTTATTTGTTTTTTAAGGCTGAATAGAGCGGCTTAACAATTTGTTCTTTAGTTGCCTCTCCTTTTACCTTTACAAGAATTTTATCATTATATACGAGGAGGATAGCAGGACAGCCATCAATATCAAATTGATCATAGTATTTTTTTGCGTTTGCTGCTGTAATGATCTTCATGTTTTTTATGTCGATTGGAAATTCTTTCTTTAGCTCAATAATCGCATCATAATAAGTAACTTCATGTTCATATGCTTGGTCATCCGTGAAAAAAATGAGTTGTTTAATATTTTGATCGATAGTTAAGTCTTCTTTAGAATCAACATGGTTACATGAGGAGGCTATAAAAAGAAGAGAAGCAATGAATAGTAATAATGGCATCCCTTTCATATTCCATTCCCCACCTTGCTTGTTATATAAATAAAATGAATAATTTCTCATTTGTTTTAGACAAATTATGATTATTTTATCATATGAAAAATATCAAATAGCCCTTGTCACTTAAATGTTACAGAAATGAAAAATAAGATATTCCTTTTCTACATATATTACATATACAAGCACATTTTTGGAAATGAGATATTGACATTTTTGGTGGTGAGATGGTTGAGGGTTTATACTGCGCTGCTTCTGCAAATCATTATTTGGAGCGGATATACCTTTATTGAATGGTTATCAAGATATGATCAGCTTTTATATAAAGTATTGATGTTCTTTGTCTTTTTTTATATTGCTATTATTATTGGAAATACAATTATGAAATCTATAAAAAAGACGTTATTTGTAACATCGTTAAGCTTAACTTTGTATGCGTCCTTCCATTTTACTATGGCTGTAATTAATGGATAGGACCTTTTAACGCAATTAAGATTCATGAGCATCTGCTCACAATCAAGAAAGTAAATGCCGGTCTGCTTCATTTCCCCTACGCTGATTATTACTTCGTACATAAAGGATTGCTTAATTAATCAGACCGATCATTGATTTTTTACTCAAAAAAGAGCCTTATTACGGCTCTTTAATAGGCTTTCCGTTGAAAAATCTCGCGATGATACTATAAAGCGCAAAAATAAATAAGAAAAAGCAAACAAAGGAAAAGAAAAAAGGAGTTATGTTTAATGCAGTCTTCTTCTCAAATGGCGATTCAAACTTTACCTCTAGCGGGTATAAATCTTCCCCATTAGGAAGAGTTACCGTTTGTTGAGCAAAAGGGAAGGGTCCCCCAAAGGATAGTTGTTGTATCAATATTTTTGGCTGTGTTTCAAAATATGAGTAAAAAATAAAGGGAGATAGTAGCGTAATTCCAAAGCTTAGTATCCCTATTATGATTAATCTTTGCTTTAACATGTATTCACCTCATTGCATTATTGCTTGAATAGATTAAAATAGAAGAACAGCGGAAAAGCCGTCCTTCTATATTTGTTAAGAGTTTTTTTAACTTACACGGTTCGATCCTACTTTCTAGGATAAAAATACATCACGCGTCCATTAAATAAATGTAATTCTCCTTGTAGTTTCTTTGCCAAAAATCTGCAAAACTCATTAGCCTTGCCCTTGTCTCCGAATGTGGAAGATTCTGGGAGAGTGAACTGTATGTATGACTGTTCTTGCTCTGATCCATCTTCATTTATGACAGTTTCTTTATCCACGCCAAGTAAAATAATGTTGTATCGATCCTTGTCTGATTTTAGGAAAAACCATTTGCCTTTTCCATCAGGCATTTCTTTCATTTCATATGGAAAAGCAGCCTCATTATAATTCCAAGCAACCTGATTGCCAGTTTTCGCAGTAATTTCTTTGAAATAATGAAATAAATCTTTTATGTCATCAGTTGTAACCGATTCTTTTGCTGATGAAGGCACGAGCTTTATATATGCATGACTCGCCACTATCCATCCCCCCAAATTTTGTTTACTCTCCCTTTCATTCTAGCATTGATTAAAAACTTCTGACAACTTAATCTGTTGAATAATAAAAAATACTTGTAATTATTTAAAAAAGTAATTATAATAATATTCTAAATATTTAAAATAAAAGAAGGAAAAATATGAACCTATTTGAGAAGCTATATGATGAAATTGAAGATGTGAAAGTTCGTTTTGTTGGTTTTACAACCGATCAAGCTAGATATGACTTCGGGATTGTATTTACAAATCTTTTTTTTGGAAAACCTCTTGTTGTATGTATGCAAACTGGCCGCTCCACTCTCCTCGACCCAAAGGACCTCGAAGACAAGGCTTACTTACAAAAAGTCTTTAAAATGGATACTCATCACCAAGCAGAAGATTTAAGTGAATTCTTTAAAATCGTTCTTCCAAGCCCTTCTTTTGAGACTCAATATGAATAAAGCCTCCATATTAAATAACAACCTATTCGTCTGCTGACTGTTTTTAGATAGTATGTGTTATACTATTTAATCGCTGTATTTGACTGGTACTAAAGAGTTTGCCATTATTTTCTTTCAATGAGTTATACAATTAGGGCTTGAAAAAACAATAATGTTATATTATTATTGTTTTAAGGTTATTAAAACGCTTACAATCATTTATGTGATAACTCATTGAAAAGGGGAATGGAAGATGGGCACACTTGTATGCCAAACTTGTAATTCAACAATTGATCACTTCGAGGATGAAAAAGTAACAGTTTTGTATTCAAAGTGTAATTGCTGTAATGATGATAAAAAAAAGAATAAATAAATTTGAGATTAATAATCATCCTTCATACCACAATAAAAAGAGCCCTCCAACAAAATCGGAAGGCTCTTTCTTTATTTTATTGCTCGGTGTTCTTTAATTACCCGCAAGTATTTAAAATCATAATCCTCTGGTCCTTGAACAGGAAGTCCTGCTTCCATATTAGTTTTGATGTACAATAAATTATCCTTTGTTATAATTTCTCCTGGGATAAATATCGGAATACCTGGAGGATAAACCATAATAAATTCTGCGATAATTCTCCCTTCAGATTCATCAAAAGGGACAAGTTCTGTCTCAGCATAAAACGCATCTCTTGGAGAAAGGGCAAGTACGGGTATATCAGGAAGCAATACTTGAGCTTCAATTGTCTTTGGTTTACTATGTCTCTCTGTTGATAATTCTTTTAAGGCTTGAACTAGTATATCTGCCTCTTTCTCCGTGTCGCCAGGTGTGATGATACAAAGGATATTGTATAAATCTGACATTTCAACTTCAATATTGTATTTTTCGCGAAGCCAAAGTTCGACATCAAAGCCGCTTAACCCAAGCTCTTTTACAGAAATGATTAATTTCGTCGGGTCATAATCAAAGGCAGCCTTAGATTCCAAGATTTCTTCACCAACACAATATAGATGTTCGATTTCATTTACTTGTTGACGAATGGACTGAGCAAGTGATATCGTCCGATCGATCAGCTCCTTTCCGTTAATAGCTAATTGTTTTCTAGCAACATCCAAAGAAGCTAATAATAAATATGAAGTAGAAGTCGTCGTTAGCATACTTAGAATGGATTGCACTCTTTTAGAAGAAACAAGATTTCCTTTCATATTTAAAATGGAGCTTTGGGTCATGGATCCTCCTAGCTTATGAACACTAGTTGCTGCTAAATCTGCGCCTGCCTGCATGGCGGATAAGGGCAAATCATCGTGAAAATGAATATGTACCCCGTGCGCCTCATCAACAAGGACTGGAACTTGATAAGAATGTGCAATCTCAACTATTTTTTTCAAATCAGCAGAAATACCAAAATAGGTTGGATTAATTACGAGTACTCCCTTCGCATCTGGGTGCTGCTCAAGTGCTTTTGCGACAGAATCCGTTGTAATCCCATGTGAAATACCAAGGTCTTTATCAATTTCTGGATGAATAAAAATTGGTGTTGCACCTGAAAAAACAATTGCAGACATAACAGATTTATGGACATTTCGCGGAACAATTATTTTTTCACCTGGTCCGCAAACAGCCATAACCATTGTCATAATTGCCCCGCTTGTTCCTTGAACAGAAAAGAATGTTCGATCTGCACCAAAAGCCTCAGCTGCCAGATCCTGTGCTGATTTAATGATGCCTTTTGGTTGATGTAAATCATCAAGTGGACCAATATTGATGAGGTCAATGGCTAAAGCGTTATCGCCGATATATGCTCTGAATTCCGGATCCATCCCATTTCCTTTCTTATGGCCGGGAATGTGAAATTGGACTGGATTTTTTTGCGCATGTGCTAATAAACCGCTGAATAACGGTGTTTCTAATTGAGACAATTTAAACTAACACCTCTTTAAGTGGAAAAGTAATAAAACAAATGAATTATAGCATTATTCATTTTCTTTGCATAGAAAGAAATATTGTCACAAAAACTTCTTCAATAATTATTATAGTTTTGTGATGAAAACAGGAAAATATAACATTAAAATAGAATTAATAATGAAGGTAGGAGGATAAGGAGGTCTTATTCATGACTTGGAACACTCGTATAACGGATTTATTAAAAATAAACTATCCCATAATCCAGGGAGGATTAGCTCACCTAGCTTATTCTGATTTAGCTGCCGCTGTATCCAATGCCGGGGGTTTAGGCCAGGTCACTGCGATGTCGCTGGAAAGCCCTGAAGCATTAAGGGAAGAAATACATAAAGTAAAACAAATGACGGATAAGCCATTCGGTGTGAATTTTGCAATTGGGCAGCATGGGAGACCTTTTTCACATTATCTTGATGTAGCTATTGAAGAAGAAGTGCCTGTTATTTCAATGACAGGTGGGAACCCAACACCTATCTTTGAGCAATTAAAGGGAGTAAATGTGAAAAAACTTGTTCTTGTCGCTGCGAAAAGGCAGGCTGTGAAAGCAGAGGAGCTTGGAGCAGATGCAGTAATGGTTGTTGGACAAGAGGGAGGTGGACATTTAGGAAGGGATGATATTGGTTCAATCGTCTTAATCCCACAGGTGGTTGATGCAGTCTCGATACCTGTCATTGCTTCTGGGGGAATAGGTGATGGAAGAGGATTGCTTGCTGCATTATGCTTGGGAGCAGAAGGAATAGAGATGGGAACAAGGTTTGTTGCTACAAAGGAATGCGTCCACGCATCTGAATTATATAAAACAAGACTTGTCGAGGGAAGTGAAAGTGATACTGCAGTGATTAAACGTTCGATCGGTGCGCCAGCAAGAGTGATAGCTAATGAATGGACTGATAAGATCCTTAATATTGAAAGGGCTGATGGTGGCTATGAGCAATTAAAAGATTATATAAGTGGGGATGCTAACAAAAAGTATATTTATGAGGGAAAAGAAAATGAAGGCTATGCATGGGCTGGACAAGTGATGGGATTAATTAAGGATGTTCCAACCGTTCAAGAACTATTTGATCGAATGATTTCAGAGGGGGAAAAAATACGTAAAAAGTGGGCTTTATAAATAGTTATATAAGGAAAAACCAACATGAGTATACATAAGGGGGTCCTATAATGGAATATCAATATCCAATTGAAGCAGATTGGACGACAGATGAGGTAATTGATGTCATCCAATACTTCCAAAAAGTCGAAGAAGCTTATAGCAAAGGTGTGGATCGGGATCTTTTTCTTGAGGCCTATCGAAGATTCAAGGAAATTGTGCCAGGAAAAGCTCAAGAACGAAAAATTTGTGACGAATTTGAAGAGGTAAGCGGATTTTCATCCTACCGAACGGTCAATGCTGTCAAAGAAACTGAATCAGGAAAAAAAATAAAAATGAAATAAAGAAAATAATAAAACCTCCAATCAGGAGGTTTTATTAGAAAAAGAAATTATTGGTTTACGCCATTTTATAAAGAGGTATTAATTCCTTAAATACAGATTCAGCTGTAGCAAGAAATTCTTCAGGTGCCATCTTAATAGCTTCGTCCTTTGGAAGGTTTATTCCACAAAGGATTTCTGCCTTTTTAATCTTTTGTAGACGAATAAACATGTCCTTTAACTCTTTCTTCGTTAACTCACTATGAAGAAGAGCAGTTGGTTTTGTGTGATCAATTGACCAAACAAAGTGGTCTGGTGTTTGTTCAAAAATGTTAGATGCGTTTGCTTCTAAAGTTTTTCCGAATTTTTCTTTATGCGGAGCCTCATATATGAGCGCAAACCAAATAAAAACGTGAGTTTCCCATAAACCAATTTGAAAATGAGGGAGCATTTTATAACCTCTTGGATTATTAGCGAAAGCCACCCATGTATCATTTGGCGGATTTTTTGTTCTTCTTGCATGTTTTGCAACATGTGTAAACATTTCATCACCAGTATCAGCAGTAAGCATTGGTGAAAAATATTGACCTAATTCCTCAAGTTTTGGTCTAATGTGCGATTTCAGTGCATCCATTCGTTCTTCTAAACCTTCAATTGTAAAGACCTGAAAGTCTGTATTTGTAAACCCAGTAAATGCCATGTAGAAAACCTCCTTCAAACTCTGTCAAATATTGTAGCATACTTACAAAAAAACAGTAATCCTCATGCTTATCTACAAATTTTTATGTAAAAATAGGTAATCGCACAAATTTGTTGCAAGTAAACAAGAATCCTCATAATATAATAGTAAAAATAATCAGAAGAAATAAAAACTTAGGTTATTTGGAAGGGGTGTAAGATCAATGAAACAACTTATAAACTCAGTCAAGAATAGTCCTGGTGAAAAAGAAAGAACGGCAGTTTTACGTCTGGAAATGGACTATGAACTAGCTACATTATTTGAGGCGATGAATACTCAGGATGAAAAAATGAAAACACAAAGTAAACAAAGACTGGAAAGAATCAGACAGGAATTGTTAAGGCTGAAAGCTTTATAACGAATGCTTTAATCATGCTAAAGGAGAAAGATTGAGAAACATGTATAATGAAATACGACTTAACCAATAAAAACGGACTCCTACAAGGAATTAGGGGTTCGTTTATTATTTTGTCTGGCAGGAGAGGATAATGCTTGAAGCAATTATCTATTTCATTTAAGCTATTGTTATTTCATAAATGATTTTTGCAAACATTCGTCTGTCACAATGAAACAATTTTTGCAAAAACAGTTCGGAGGGAATCGGATGAATATGTGGAAAGAGATAGATCGGAACGCCAAGTCTTGGATAATGGAAGCTGGACATAGGATTAAGCAGTCGTTTAGCAAAACACTAACTATTGAAGCAAAATCAAACGCGAATGATCTAGTAACGGATATTGATAAAAGTACGGAAAAGTTCTTTATAAAAAAAATAAAGGAGTTCTATCCAGATCATAAAATCCTTGGGGAGGAAGGGTTTGGAGACCAAATAAGTGATTTAAATGGAATTGTCTGGATTATAGATCCAATTGATGGAACGATGAATTTTATCCATCAGCAAAGAAACTTTGCTATTTCAATAGGTATATATGAAGATGGCATTGGTCAAGTTGGTTTAATTTATGATGTTGTTCATGACGAGCTATATCATACCATTAAGGGAAATGGGGTTTATCTTAATGATCTACATCTCCCGCCTTTACAGGGAGTTCAAGTGAATGAAGCAATTATCGGAATAAATGCAACATGGGTGACTGAGAATAAACGAATTAATCCGCTTCTTTTAGCACCACTAGTAAAGCATGCACGAGGAACACGCTCATACGGTTCTGCAGCAATAGAAATGGCCTATATTGCATCGGGACGAATGGATGCCTATATTTCATTAAGGCTAGCTCCTTGGGATATTGCGGCTGGAATCATATTAGTTGAGGAGCTTGGGGGAGTGGCTACAACATTAAAAGGAGAGCCGATCAATCTTATGGAAAAGAACTCATTATTTATTTCTAAACCGGATCTGCATCAAGAAGTATTGAAAAATTATCTAAATGGGGGGGAATGGTAATAAACCAAATAAAAAGATGACTCGTCTGTATAGACCGGTCATCTTTTTCTTATTTTATTTGTTATTATAATGTCCCATTCTCTCTCATTTTCTTTTTGGTTTTGAAACCTATTCCCATTACAACAATTAAGGCAATAATTGCGGCAAGAATCCCAATGATGCTCTCTTCTGCTACGGCAATTCCGATGCCCATCATGCATAGTGTTGCGATTATCGCTAAAGCTAATAATGGCCATTTAATATCCTTCAAAAGTTTTACCCCCTCATATGAAGCAGTATGTAAATATATATATTACAGTGAAAAACGTAGTAAATAAAAAATTTTTTGCCTTTGCTTTATATTTTACACAAAAAGCTTTTAGGTTTCCACTTTAATTATGGTATAATGTTTCAGTTGTACGGAAGATAGAAAAGCAGAAATGCTCTAAATTGTTTAATACAGGTAGGAGGAACTTCCTTGAAATTAAGAGAAGATATTCGTAATATTGCCATTATTGCACACGTCGATCATGGTAAAACGACTTTAGTAGATCAACTGTTAAAGCAGTCCGGAACTTTCCGTTCGAATGAGCATGTGGAAGAGCGGGCAATGGATTCAAACGATATTGAAAGAGAACGCGGGATTACCATTTTAGCCAAGAATACTGCGATTCAATATAAAGACACTCGAATTAACATTCTTGATACGCCGGGACATGCTGACTTTGGCGGTGAAGTAGAAAGAATCATGAAGATGGTTGATGGGGTATTATTAGTCGTCGATGCTTATGAAGGATGTATGCCGCAAACACGCTTTGTTTTAAAGAAAGCATTAGAACAAAACTTAACTCCAATTGTTGTTGTAAATAAGATTGACCGTGACTTTGCTCGCCCAGAAGAAGTAGTTGATGAGGTTCTTGATTTATTTATTGAATTGGAAGCAAATGAAGACCAGCTTGATTTTCCAGTTGTTTATGCTTCTGCTATTAATGGTACTGCAAGCACAGACCCTAAGAAACAAGATGAAAACATGCAGGCTCTATATGATATGATCATTGATAATATCCCTGCTCCAATTGATAACAAAGAAGAGCCTCTTCAATTCCAAGTTGCTTTACTTGATTACAATGATTATGTTGGAAGAATCGGCATTGGACGCGTTTTCCGCGGGACAATGAAAGTGGGGCAGCAAGTAGCACTAATGAAGCTAGATGGCACAGTGAAGCAATTCCGTGTGACGAAAATCTTTGGCTTCTTCGGTCTAAAACGGCAAGAAATCCAGGAAGCTTATGCTGGGGATTTAATTGCTGTTTCCGGAATGGAAGATATTAATGTCGGTGAAACTGTATGTCCTGTTGAGCATCAGGATGCATTACCAATCTTAAGAATTGATGAACCTACTCTCCAAATGACCTTCCTTGTTAATAATAGTCCATTTGCTGGAAGAGAAGGGAAATATTTAACAGCCAGGAAAATTGAAGAGAGACTGCGAGCACAATTACAAACTGATGTTAGCCTTCGTGTAGATAATACAGATTCGCCAGACGCATGGATTGTTTCCGGCCGTGGAGAACTTCACCTTTCTATTTTGATTGAAAACATGCGTCGTGAAGGCTATGAGCTGCAAGTATCAAAGCCTGAGGTTATCGTTAAGGTTATTGATGGTGTTCGTTGTGAGCCTGTTGAGCGCGTTCAAATTGAGGTTCCAGAAGAGCATACAGGAGCAATTATGGAATCAATCGGTGCTCGTAAAGGTGAAATGCTCGATATGATTAATAATGGAAATGGTCAGGTTCGCTTAGTATTTAATGTACCTGCACGTGGATTAATTGGTTATACAACTGAATTTTTAACATTGACTCGCGGATTTGGAATCATCAATCATACGTTTGACAGCTACCAGCCTATGGCGCAAGGCCAGGTCGGAGGACGACGTCAAGGTGTGCTTGTATCTATGGAGAGCGGAAAGGCATCAACTTATGGTATTATGCAAGTAGAGGATCGTGGGATCATCTTCGTTGAAGCTGGAACTGAGATTTATGAAGGGATGATTGTCGGCGAGCATACGCGTGAGAATGACATCACTGTAAACATTACAAAAGTAAAACATGCAACAAACGTTCGTTCGGCGAATAAGGATCAAACAGCTACAATGAAAAAGCCGCGTATCATGACGCTTGAAGAGGCTTTAGAATACTTAAATGAAGATGAGTATTGTGAAGTAACTCCAGAATCCATCCGTCTGCGTAAAAAAATCCTTGAGAAAAACGAACGTGAAAGAATGGCGAAGAAGAAAAAATATGCTGAAATGAGCTGAGGAATGAAGGGGGAGGAGAAAAAATGGGAGATGTAAGTGAAAGTCTGTCTTTTTTCGCTGCTTTATTCAAAGTCCAAGAAAATTCAACGTTGGGAATGTGGCTTCTTTATTTAACAATTGTTGTATTATGCATTATTGTTTTTAAACTGGGTTTTGCAAAAAAATTACCCATTGCAAAATCAATGATTATTTATCTTTTTCTCATTTTAGGTTGTACGATATTAACCTTTTTTGCAGTCTTTTTACCAATTGCTGAAGGTCTAGTAGTTGCTGCCTTAATCCTAATTATTTACAAAGTCCGCCTTCATCAGTCAAAAAAAATTGAGGGGAAAGAATATTAGGATGGAGTGTTGCATATGAACTCATTACAGGATGCTTTATATAATTGGTTAACAATTAAAGTAGTTTGTAATGAAAGACCTGATGATACGGCTGCAGCAGACACGGAAAAAATGTTTTGGGAAATGCTTACAGATGATCATCAGCTTTCAAATATTGAAATAGAAACGGATGCAGTGATGTACTATGTCCACTATGATCATGCAGGGGAAAGGAAAAAGGCTCGCTTTCCAAGAGAACTTATTGAAGTCATGTTAAATCAGATTCATGCGAGTCCTGAAAAGTATGAGAATTATCCCCTATAAAAAAGGGGCTGGGACAAAACCCACCTCTGACATGAAAAAGCCGGTGAAATTTT
>NZ_JALDXW010000061.1:0-15271 GCF_032154635.1 Cytobacillus sp.
AGCACGTGAGATTCCGGTTCTTAAGATGTGGGTTCGATTCCTGCCGAGGGCGCTAACTTATTGATGTATCAAGCTTTATAAGAGTTTTTAATTTGATTTGTCCTAGTTTTGTCCTAGTGAGCGTAAATTTTTCAATTTACGCTCATTAATCTTTTAGACCAATCTTTCATGAAGTTATTTATTTTTTCGGTATTTAATTGCTCTGATCTGTTGGACATATGGCCGTATGTTTCTAATAAAATTGTTTTATCTATATCTCCGAGTCTTCCACCGATGTAATTCAAATCAGAAATTCCAGCCTCCCACATAATTGTTTCATGAGTGTGACGGAACATATGTGGAGTTGTATGCTTCAACCCATTTCTTTTACATAAAGTTTTTAATGCACCTGCATAATTAGGCATTTTCACAAGTTCTCCAATTGGGTTGATAAATAAAAATTCTGGTCGTTTCTTAATTTGCATGACCCATTTTTTACGAATGTGTAACCATTCCTCTAACTTTTCAATAGTAAAATCATCTAAACCAATTTTTCGTTCACCTGTTTCCCCAGTCTTTGTAGTATCTTTCGTTACATATACTCCATTTTCCCTCACAAGCGTTTTATTAAGGTTTAAAGTCTTGGAATCTAAATCTAGATCAGAAACATGTAGAGCACAAATTTCACCTATCCTAGCGCCTGTTCCGGCCAGTATATAAGAAATATAAATATATTGTGTATATTCTTCGGTCCATTCTTCTACAGCAGCCTTAATTAATTCTTCATATTCATCTAATTCTAAGAATTTTTCATTTTTCTTCTTTGATTTTTTACAGGTTGTAGGATACTTAATTCTTGCTGCTGGATTATTAACAATTAATCCTTCTTCAATAGCATCTAGGAAAGCTTCTCTAATCGTTGTATTCATTCGTTGTAAGGTGCTTTTAGTATATTGAGGTGCAACTTTATTTATTAACTTCTGATATTCTGGCCTATCTAACTCTAATAACTTTGCATATCCGATATTCCTAGTTACCATTTCAATAGCATTTTTTATATTTTTTTCTGTATTAATTGAAACAGCACCTTTTTTATATGTTTCAAACCACCATTCAAAAAACTCGTTTAAAGTTTTATTGGCGTCGCTTGGATCGAATCCTCGTTGAATCTTCCCTTCCATTTCAGTAGCTGCTAAGCGAGCTTCTGTTTTTGATTTAAACCCTCCAACTGGAAGTTGTTTGCCTTCACCAGTACGTTTACATTTATAATAGACGCGATACTCCCAAGTATTCCCGCGCTTTCGATATGTCGCCATTACTCCTCCCCCTTAATGTAGTGTTAATTCTTCATCAATCAAAAGGTTATCAGTTACTTTCTCGTATCCTTGAACCTCGCAATACACTTCACCATCTACTACCCTTATTGAGGAAAGGATAGGAATTCTAACCATTTGACCATTCTGATCTTTGCACTTGTCTAATTCTTCATCTAGTAAACCTTTTGAAATGATTTTCTTCATAAGAAACACTCCTTTAAGTGGTTAAAATAAACTCCATTCGGTTCACCTGTGGAAAATGACCAATAATCGCCATAACATCTGGAGCATAGAGAAGAAATTGCTCAATTACACTAGGGTCATGAATATCAAAAGACAATCTTCTTTTCAGGGCACTGAGGTTAATACCAAGTTTATTTGGATAATCTTTATTAATAATTAATTCAGATATATGTACACCGTAATTAATAAGGTTTTCATCTATTTCGCTATATTCAACTGACTTAATCGGTACCATTAAATCAAAGTAAAAAATATGCTTGTCCCAATCCACTTCACCCTTAAACAACTTTAAAACATAATAAAAAGGTGATAATTCTCCATCTACATACTGATAATCTAAATATTGAACTGGCATTGGTGATCTTCCTTTCTCTTTGCAGATTTAAACTCTAATGCACGAGCAAGAATTTTATTAGTTTCATCAGAGTATGGTGGAGCTTTGCGGTAACGAGATTCCATATATTTTCTGTGGGCAGCATCGGATTTAGCTTGTGCCCACTGATTTCTATAGTGTACTAAGCGCTTTTTTGCAAATTCTTTAGTTACATTAAAGGTATCTGCAACAAAATCCACGCCATCATTTACATTTATATAATTAGTAAGGTTATATTTTAATAACATAAAAGTTGGAACACAAAAGTGGTACATAAAGTTGTTTGCTTGGTTTTCCTGCAACTCTCTAAACATCTGTCTAAGTTTATGTTGGCTTCCCACATGCTTTATTACATGACCTAGCTCATGACCAAAATCCTGCCATTGTTCCCTATTTGCTTTTCTTTCATCAAGGACTATACTGTATAAACCATTTACACATTGCATCTTACTTCCCCGATTCCAATAATGAATCCAAATATCCAAATTTTCAGCTATGTAATACATTTCAATATCATCAGGTGAGTCTATCGAAAGAAAAATATATAAGTCGTGAATATTTTTTTCTAAAGTTGTCATTTGATATCTCAAAAAATCACCCTCTATAAAAACATATGTTCTATTTTGGTTGTAAAAGAAAAGCCCGTATCAACGTGCTTTAAATATTGAAATATTCTAAAGTTAATCTTAATGATTTACCATTTCATACTACTTTCTATTTTGCTTATCTCCAGGCTTACGACCTTTTTCTCTTTCTAAAAGCAATTTTAATAATTCAACTGCTTCTTCATCAGATATGTCTCCGTCTCTTGCTGCTATCTGTGTATTTGCATTATTAAATATTTCCTCTGCATGGGAACGATAATCTGCACCTTTTAAGAGATGATCTGTTGTAACTTCTAGCGCCTCTGATATTTTGATTATTTCATTATCAGTTAAGGGTCTTGTACCTTTTTCGATTCGGTTCATTACACTAACATTAATATTTACTTTATCAGCTAAATCTTTTTGTTTCCAACCCTTACGTTCCCTCAGCAAAACAATTCTTTCACCAATTTTCATTGTTTCACCATCTTTCCATATTAGAAATAATTTTAGCATTTTTCTAATGCGGAAATACACATTATTGCTAAATAAGAAATTTTTTTCTGTTTTTGTGTTGACATTTCTAAAACAGCAATTTAATATATAGTTAACAGGTTGCTAAAACAGAAATTCAATAGGAGGTTTAATATGCAAAGTCTTAATCACGATTTTATAAAAACTAGAAGACAATCATTAGATATTTCTCTTCAAGAAATGGCTGAAAAACTTGGCTTTAAGAATGCTTCAACATATTTAAAATATGAGAATGGTTCATATGCATTTAAAGCGGATCAACTTCCAGTCTTATCAAAAGTTTTAAAATGTAAAATAAGTGATTTTTTTAAACAAAAAATTGCTAAAACAGCAATTTAATAATTGAAGGAGCTACCAATGAACCCAAAACAAAAAGAAAAACTCATTACTGATTTATTGCAAACTCTAGCAACTAACAATGTAACTTTTGCAGAAGTGCCAGAAGTACTTAAAGCCTTGGAAAAAGAACTAAGCGAGCTGTGCCAGCAGCAAGTTATTCAGATTTCATAAGGAGTTGATTTAATTGAATGAATCTAATAAACGAAAAGAAATAAAGATCACTTTAGTAAATGCAAAATCAATTATTGAGTTAGCTAAAGAACTTGGTATGACTGATATTGATTTGTTGAAAGCTATCGACCTTATTAAGGACCTTCATGAAAAAGAAGCCACCGCGGCAACGGCGGCTGAAATAAAAATTTACGCTGTTCCAAAAATATTACACGAGAAACAAAAATTAAGCAGTTCTGAAATTGCATTCCTAACAGCAGCTAATCAACTTATATCTGAATACATTGGTACCCAATATAATGATTCTCTTGTTGAAAAAGTAGCTGATGAATTAGGAAACAAGTTGGAAAAAGCTACTCATTCTTTTTAACTTCTTCATGATATTTCTTTAACATCAACTCAGTAGTAGCAGCAGATATACGAATGAATTGCTGAACTAAACTTCCAACTCCTTCATCGGAATATTTTGACTGCAGTTCTTGGATAGTTTCGTTTTTGATCTTTTCAAAGTCCATGATTCCACCTCCTTACATTGTCATAGTTCGACAGAAGGAGACTAAATTCCTACTAAGGAGTTAACACCATGAATCTCACAAACAAAGTAATCTGGGCTGAACTTAAACTCAAAGTCCTAGAATCAGCCATGATGCTAAATGACGAGTACGCGAACGAAGATGTAATCGCAAAGCTAATGGAAGTCGTTGAGATTTTGGATAATACACAACCCTAGGAGGTGAAATTTTTGTTAAGCGTTCAAATTGACCAAAAGCAAATTGAACAACAATTTCATGAAAAGCTGCAAAAGCATTTGGATGAAATCCAAAATCGAACCGTGTTCTGGGATATGAAAGAACTTTGTCGTCAAACTTGCATGAGTGAACCATTTGTAAAGGAACATTTTTTCTTTGATCCACGGTTTCAAAAATTTAGAGTTGGTCGTAAATGGTTGTTTCCTGCAAAGGAAACAGAAAAATTTTTAATTCAGTGGCTGCGAGAGCAAGCAACACACTAATAAATTAGGAGGCTATGTAATGATCCAACTTGTCTTTATCGAAAATAACAAAGCAGTTACTGACAGTTTGACTGTTGCAGAAGTGTTCAAGAAGGAACATGCAAGAGTCATGAGAGACATTCGGGAACTCGGTTGCAGCGAAGAATTCCGAGTCGGCAATTTCGCCGAGTCCACTTATGTAAACACTCAGAACAAAGAAATGCCAAAGTATTCAATGAGCAAAAAAGGCTTCACTCTACTTGCTATGGGTTACACAGGCAAAGAAGCAATGAAATTTAAAGAAGCATACATTGAAGAGTTTGAGCGAATGGAGTCTCAACTCAAAGCTCCTAGAATTCTTAGTGATAGAGAGCAGTTACTAGCTTCTATGAAAATGACTCTTGAAACTTCTGAAAAGGTTGATCAAATCGAAAACAAAATTATCTCACTAGAGCAGAAGGTTGATGAACAAATCACACTGACTTCTGGTGAACAGCGTAGGCTACAAAAAGGCGTAGCACACCGAGTCTACGAGTTTACTCAAGATAAACAAGAAGCTGCCAGGCTTTTTAGAGAAGTTTACCGAGAAATTAAAGATAGATTCGGTGTTGCTAGTTACAAGGACGTTAAGAGAAGAGAGCTTCAGTCAGCTCTTCTCTACATAGAAAATTGGATTCCTAGAAAAGTCTCTTAAACTAGTTCCTTCTACTATTAATTTTAATTCATAGAATGTAATGAAACTGTTCAACCCCAGAACATATAGAAAATGTTCTAAATCTGAACATTAGGAGGGAGGTGGAAATCATGCAATATGGATCTGTTTTTAAAAAGGCTAGAAAACTATCAGGATTATCTCAAGAAGTTTTAGCAGAAAAAATGTTTATGCCAAGAAGCACAATTTCAAAAGTTGAGAATAACAAGATGGAGTTAAAGTTATCTGATGCAATCCGTTGGTTTAATGCAACACAAGCTCCAGAAGCTTTAGCAGCTATGTTATGTGGAGTAGACATTGCTACGATTGCACAGCACTTATCAATGTTAGTGGGAGGTTTAATTAGATGGATTTAGGATATATAGCTGCAATGATTTTCGGCACACTCTTTATTTTTACAGTTGGCATTATGGTTGGTGACTTCATGCGAGATGGGAGGGAGAAAAGGTGAAACGATTAAATGTTGATATTAATGAAGAGCAATATGAAGAGTTAAAAGAAATTGCAAAAGAACATGATGTAAATATTGCGACTTTATTGGGGGCATTTGTTGCAGATTTATCTGGAATTCTTTCAAATGGTTCAGACGAAAGAGACTATGCTCGACAGTATCTAGACAGAACTTGGATAGGAATAAATAGAGCATTTAAACGGAATGAGGAATTGCGGAAGTTAAGAGAAGAAATAAAAAAGCAGCAAGCTCGGGAAAGCTCACTGCACAGAACTACGGTATAAATTCATTCTATCACGTATGGGATGAAACGACAAGAACCTTTGTTCCTGTCGCGATAAGTCAGAACGAATCTACCATTCCACCTCTATCAATCGTTTTGGCTTATCGCGATGCGAATAAAATTTGCATCTGTTGAAAAGTACATAGAGAGGAGGTTGAAGGGATGCGTGACCATCCAGTAATTGAGCAAATAGAGCGTACTGGTTATCCATATCCAATGGATAAAGAGTATCAACTTGAGGAAGATCATACTGAAGAAATGGAATGTCCAGTTTGTTCTAATGAAGAAATAGAGGATCATCATAATTTCTGCAAAATTTGTGGTACAGAAATTGAAAAATAAAAAGACTCCTGTTAGCAGCAGGAGTCAGCATTTCTAAAACTATTAATTACTGTCATTGTAGCATATCAATCTTTGGTGGTAAAGGGAGGATAAATATGGCAAAAAATGCAGTATCGACCCTTTCAATGAGCCGTTATGAATGGCTACAAGAACGAGCAAAGGGTATAGGCGGAAGCGATGCTGGAATAATCTTAGGATTAAACAAATATCGGACAGCCTTTGAGTTGTGGCTTGAAAAAACAGGACAAGTTGACCCCATTGAAATCGATAATGAAGCAATTTATTGGGGAAATGAAATGGAAAACGTCGTAGCTAAGGAATTTGAAAAGCGGACAGGAAAAAAAGTACGAAAAACAAACTTCATGTATAGCCATCCAAAACATGAATTCATTAAGGCTAATGTTGACCGACTTATTGTAGGTGAGTCTGCAGTATTGGAATGTAAGACTGCTAGTGCTTATCTTGCTAAGGAATGGGAGGGTGAAGAAATTCCAGCTACTTATCTTGTTCAACTGCAACATTATCTAGGGGTCACTGGGAAAGAAAAAGGCTATATTGCAGTCCTCATAGGTGGAAATCGTTTTGTATGGAAAGAAGTTGTGCGAGATGAAGAACTAATAAAAATGATATTCGATGCAGAATTTCATTTCTGGAAATATCACGTTCAACAAGGACATGCTCCTGAATTAGATGGATCAAGTGCAGCTGAACAATATTTGAAAGAGAAATACGCACAGGCTGAAAAGGATAAGGAAATAGTCCTTCCTGGCAATTACAAAGATATGATCATTCAATATGAAAAGATAAAAGATGATGAAAAATTAATCAAAACAGCAAAAACGGAAATTGAAAATAAACTTAAAGCTGAATTGAAAGATGCAGAAACCGGACTTACTGATTCCTACCTGGTTTCTTGGAAAAGTCAGATTCAGAATAGGGTCGATTCTAAGGTGCTTAAAGAGAAATTTCCTGATATTTATAAGCAAGTTTTAAAAGAGACTTCCTTTAGAAAATTTGCAATTAAGGAGCTGAAATAATGGCAACTAACACAGCTTTGAAAAATCAATTAGCTAATAAACAAGAGACTGCTGCAAAACAAGTTTCTGCCAACTCACTAGGATTAAAAGGGTTACTTAATACACCTACAATGCAAAAAAAGTTTGAACAGGTTCTTGCAAAGAAAGCTCCACAATTCATGGCATCATTACTCAATCTTTATAACGGGGATGTCAGCTTAAGAGAAGCAGAACCAATGTCTATAGTATCCAGCGCAATGGTTGCTGCTTCATTGGATCTTCCGGTTGATAAAAACCTAGGATATGCATGGATTGTTGCTTTCTACGATAAAAATAAAGGCTGTAAAGTTGCTCAATTTCAACTTGGGTATAAGGGTTACATTCAGCTGGCGTTAAGAAGTGGGCAGTATAAGGCAATTAATGTCATTCCTGTTTATGATGGTGAACTTATTAAATGGAATAGACTTACAGAAGATATTGATCTTGATTTAGAAGCAAAGTCTAGTGAAAAGGTAGTCGGCTATTGCGGTTATTTTAGACTCGTGAACGGATTTGAAAAAACTGTTTATTGGACCAGGGATGAAGTTGAAGCGCATCGGATTAAACATAACAAAGCTAAGGATAAGAAATCCCTTAACAACGTATGGCGATCAGACTATGATGCAATGGCGATGAAAACAGTATTGAGAAATATGTTAGGAAAATGGGGGATACTTTCTGTTGAAATGCAGAAGGCATTTTCTGAGGATGAACAAGAACGAGAAATTAAAGATATTACAGATGAAGTTGAAGAAATTGAGGATTTACCTCTAGGAGCTTCTGATAATGAACCTTCGGTGGAACCAGAAATAATTGATGCTGATCCTAAGAAAAAGACAGATAAAAAAGTAGAAGAAAAAATGTCAGCTCAAGACTCGTTAGATATTGAATTTGAAGATGTACAGTAAAAAAACAAAGGTCCTGTTGCCTGCTTGGATATTCGAGCAGGCAAAGGATAAAGAGCATTTAAAACAGCTTGTACTAGAGTATATGCAGCGTTATCCAGATTATGTAGTGAAATCAGTTAAAAAGAAATTTGCTGTTTGTGAAAGAAGGTATGTGATACGGTGCCCGGAAGTTATCCATTTCCAACTTATTCAGGATTACTTGAGCCAGAACATTATAAAAAGATCGGATCAGCTTTGTGGCTTTTCTTATGGTGCGTTAGCTCCACAACCAAAGAGATTGAACGTGATGGAATAACGTGGGGCATCGTATTAGGAAATAAGCCACTAAAGAGACAGGAATTAGCAGAACCTTTCGGAGTCAGCGAAAGAACTGTACAACGGTGGCTGGATGACTTAGAGAAGCACGAATATATCAAGGTAACTAGAGCCCCATATGGTTACATTCTTACTGTTAAAAACTCTAAAAAGTTCCATCAAGAGAGAGTGGACAAAAATGTCCAGTCTGATGGAGATAGGACAAAAATGTCCAATCCAGAGTGGACAGAAATGTCCAGTCATGTGGACAAAAATGTCCACTCTAATAAAGATATTACAAAGATAAACAATACTACTACTAATACTATTAAAGAATTTGACCCTGTAGATTTAGTAGCAGAAAAATATATCGACTTACGAACCATGCAAGAAGGCAAGGTTGTATATCCAAACACAAAGGACTATGAAGCAATCGCCCAGATTATCGCCCGTGCGGTGCCGCCCGTACAAATAATCAAATTGCTAGAACAGTGCTTTGAGGAGTACAGCGAACGAAATCCTAAAGGCAGCATAAAGGCTTTTAGTTACTGTGAGAAATATATTCTTGAACGCTATGAAGCTATTAAAGCCAAGGATGAAGCTATGAAAGTTGCGAAAAGGAGGATTCCTGAAAATGACCAGGTCGATAAGCGAAGTGCTGTCCGAACTGCAAAAAAGAGCTCAACAGACTCAATCACAGGCGGACAGACAGGCTGGCTTCGAAGAGGAAAAGCGAAATTATCAGTGCCCGAAGTGTCAGGACAGGACGGGATATATTGAAATCCGTGAAGGTGTAGAAGTATGGGTCCGGTGTAATTGTGTTGAATGGCGAAGAGTACAAAAACTTATGAAAGCTAGCGAGATTACAGATGAATTTAGGAGTTTAGGTTTTAAAAACTTCGTGATCGAAGGGAAGCCCCAAATAGTCCATGACATATACAATTGTGCATTCACATATTTCAAAGAGTTTGAGTCTTTACGTTCTGGAAGATCTAACAGTATCGCTTTACTTGGACAACCAGGAGCAGGTAAGACACACCTGTTAACAGCTATTTCAAATAACTTAATTAATCGGCTAAATGTACCAGTTCTATACTTTCCGTATGTTGAAGGGTTTAACGATTTGAAAGATGACTTTAACAAACTGGAAGAAAAGCTTGAGCGAATGAAAAATGTTGATGTGCTCTTCATTGATGACCTGTTTAAACCAGTAAAGGGGAAACCAAGGGCTACTGAATGGCAAGTGGAACAAACATATGCAGTCATCAATTACCGTTACTTAAATCACAAGCCTATCTTAGTATCATCTGAACTGACAGTTGATGAACTTGTTGATGTTGATGAAGCACTTGGGACGCGAATCTATCAAATGTGCCAAGACTTCACAGTTGTAATCCAAGGTGACAGAAAAATATTAAATCATAGATTGGTAGGTGCGCCGAATGTGTAATTTATGCAAAGGAACAGGTATTGTTCATGACCAAGGTAGTTGCTATACGTCAATTCATGGTTGCCCGAATTGCGAACCAATGCCTGAAGAAAAATGGCAAGCAAGGATTAAGGCAGTGTATGATCACGTAACAGCAAGAAAGGCAGAACTTGAACGGCTAAAACTAGTAAAAGAGGTGTGCTGATTGAGAGCAACTTATGATTCTGTGAAAAAAGTAAACGTTCACCAAGAAATAAAACGGAATATTATTCTTGAGGATCTTCTAACTTTAGGCATTACAGAGTCACAGCAAGGAATCTCAGTCTATGAACTTGATTACGATGAATTGAAATATGAGTTGGTAATGGCTTCGTTTAAGAAAATAGATATTCAAAATGACCAGAATAAGTGGTTCTAGAAAGGAGACAAATCATGACTTTAGTAAATGTAAAGCCGGTGACACGTTGCTCAAAATGCCTTACTCATGGAGTTGTTCGCCGCAAAGAAAAGAAACTTGTTGCTATGGAGTGTCCAGAGTGTAAAAACCAGTGGAAAACTTATTCAAAGTTTTGCAAGGACTGTGGTGAGCCAAATGGATACGTGGTTGAAGGGCCGTGCATGGGTTGCTATGCACAGAAATACAAATCGTCATGAGCAAGAATCCAGTCATACAAAAGGCTTTTGAAAGAGGAAAGCTAGAAGGTTATCAATTGGGTCTTGAGCATGGTGAAAATCGTGGAAGACAAAAAACGGTATGTTTTGTAGCTGATAAATTTAAAAAACTTTCAGAGACACCGGGTATTGGTCCCAAAACTGCTGAAAAGATCAAGGAGATATTTGGCAAAGAGTATTTCAATAATTGAGTGAGATTGAAGGTGAAGTACAAATATGAATATCAACTTTGAAGATATACCCAAACACGATGTATCAAATAAAGTATTGGAACTGCTAAAGAAGGTTACCTACAAGCAAGATGATTTTGGGTTAAAAAAATATAATGAGCCATTACATCATTCTATGGTTTATGACTGGGATGCAATGGCCAATGAAGAAATGGCAGACTACTTGAAATATCGTCAGTGTGAACGTGAGCGAAAAGCTAATGTTATCGATATCTTGAAAGAGGGTTTACGTTCGGATGAACCAAAAGAATTTATTGAAGTAGCTCTTCAGTTATTGACTGTGGGGGGAACAGGCAAGTGAACCTGATTTATGCCAGCTGAACTACATAGTGAGACACACAGAATCTAAAACAGCTGCAATTACAAAACTAGAACGGAGGATGAATCTTGTTTCCAGTCACGATACGCAGGCAAAGGAAATATGAGGCAGAGCAAGCCATAAGGGATTTAGAAGCAAGAGGGTTTGAAGTAGTCTACCCACTCACTGAGTTAGAACATGATGGCAAGGAGTTTAAACGAGATTCATATAACCGCAAAATATTTGTCCAGAACACTCACAGCAGTTGCTGGATAGCTAAATTGAGAAAGGTTGATTAATTTGAATTGTCCAGTATGCAATCGGCCATTAAAAAGCCCGAAAAGTATATCAAAGGGAATAGGTCCTGTTTGTGAAAGAAAGCTAGAAAAGCTAAAAGATAAAGCTGATGAAGATCAATTGAAGATGGAGTTAGATATTAATGCAAAGAATGAGCTACAAGGAGTATCGCAAAAAGAAACAACCTTCTAAATCAAAGTACGGGAATAAAAAGACGGTGGTGGATGGCATTACCTTTGATTCTAAAGCAGAATCAATCTACTACAATCAGTTGAAATGGCTTAAGAACGCTAGACAAATTAAGTCATATAAGCTTCAACCAAGGTATTTGCTCCAGGAAGGATTTAAAAAGAACGGAAAATACTTCAGGCCCATTTATTATAAAGCTGATTTTGAGGTTATCAACCTTGATGGTAGTACACAGGTTATTGATATCAAGGGCACTATAACCAAGGAATTTGCAATCAAGCGAAAACTTTTTGAAATGAAATACATGGATTCTATTACTCTCTTGAAATATGAGAATAACCAGTTCGTGGAGGTGTAGAAGTTGGCAAGAAGAGTTGTCGAAACAAATGCAGCCAGCCTTGATCGAGAACTACTTCAAGTAATTGTCATCTATGAAGAAGGCGTATCTAAGCAAGATATTCGAAAAGAAAATCCATATAGCAAAAAGCACGGTGTCTTATATCAAGCAGCTGGAGCTTACGAGTTTAAGGGATTAGCAGCAAACTAATATCTTGAAGGAGTGAGTGTCGTGAAAACCGTTCAGCCAATTCGAGATGTTGCGATGATTGCGGCAATGAAAGAGGTCTTGATGCGACAGCATTACAGAAACTATTTTCTATTCGTTTTGGGTATCAATACCGGATTACGCATTAGTGATTTACTCGCTTTAAAAGTGGGAGATGTGAGGAATAAATCGCACATTGTCATTACTGAGCAGAAAACGGGAAAGATGAAACGGTTTAAGATCAATAACGAGCTCCAGCAGCACATTAGTAAATTCACAATTAATAAAGATAAAGCAACATATCTTTTCCAATCAAGAAGAGGTCAGGATCGCATACACAGGGTTCAGGCATGGAAGATATTGAATACAGCAGCTAAAGAGGTTGGTTTATCAGAAATCGGTACTCATACCCTTAGAAAGACGTTTGGGTACCATTTTTATCAAAAATACAAAGATGTGGCAGTCTTACAGCAGATATTTAATCATTCCAGTCCGGCCGTCACCATGAGATACATTGGGATTAACCAGGACATTATGGACGAAGCAGTGGATGGATTTTCATTATGAGGAGTGTTTAGCATGGAAACTGTTTTCATAATAAAAACAGATGCAAATAGCGATAACTTCAAAAAGGAAATAGGAGAGTTCTTTACAACATATTGCAAAGAAAAGAATTCAAATATATCGATATACGAATTAAGTGAGACAGGTAAGGAACAAGTGGAAAATATAATATATACTAAATAGTTTTTGTATTATGTTTCATTAAATCGGAGGGGAAAAGATGTTTAAAAAATATAGAGATTTAGAAGAAGCAATTGAAAGTGCGGTTGAAGTTTTAGAAGAAGTTGAAGTTTTTAGAAGTGATATTCAAGTTGAAGTGGAAAATTTAGTTGCTTATGTTGAGCGATTTGATGATGAAGATGAAAAAGAAGAACTGTTGGAAGCTTTGGATGCAATCAAAGACGATTTAAACAGTATTCTAACCAGGCTGACATAAGGAGGAATGAACGTGCGTGAGATAAAAACTAAAACTTTCGAAAATGGTTTAGTTATCAAACACCGAAAATCAGCCATTATCTTTGAAAATGCTAGTGGTAAAAAGGAGAAAGAAGAACGATTCTCTTATGAATTTTCAAAAGAAGGTTTTAAAGAGTTTGCTACTTATATTGAAGAAATAGCTAATGAAGCATGGTCCAATATTGAACCAAAAGAGGCAAATAGCGTTGGTTCAGATTATGACGAGTATTATGACCGGAAATATGATGCTAATGGAAGTCTATGTATTTCGGAAAAGGGAATCGGCATTATGGCACCTTATTGGTCAGTTGATACGCTATATCAATTTAACAAGCCTAAGATACAGTCATTCATTTATGATTTGCGAAAAAAGTTAATCAACTCTTGAATTATTCAGTTTACTAGGCGGTGAAACCATGTTAGGAATCTGCAAAATGTGTGAGGAAGCTGAAATATTAAATGACGATAAAGTTTGTGCAAGTTGTAGTCATCCTGATTGATAGGTTAGGAGGGAAACCATGAAGCAGCTAGATTTATTCCGTGAGATTATAGTTGATAACTTTGCAGGCGGTGGTGGTGCCAGTACGGGAATTGAAATGGCTACCGGCTTATCAGTAGACATAGCAATCAATCACGATCCAGCTGCCATTGCTATGCACAAGGTAAATCATCCTGATACAGAACATTATTGCGAATCGGTTTGGGATGTTGATCCGAAAGAAGCAGTGAAAGGTCGGAAAGTGGGGCTGGCTTGGTTCAGCCCTGATTGCAAACATTTTAGTAAGGCAAAAGGCGGAAAGCCTGTTGAAAAGAAAATAAGAGGTCTAGCTTGGATTGCTGTTAAGTGGGCAATTGCTGTACGGCCGCGAGTAATTATGCTTGAGAATGTTGAAGAATTTAAGACTTGGGGACCACTCAATGATGAAGGCTATCCGGATGAAAAACAGAAGGGAAAGACTTTTAGTTCATTTGTGAAGGCTCTTGAATCATTAGGGTACCAGGTTGAATTTAAAGAATTAAGAGCTTGTGATTATGGAGCTCCCACAATTAGAAAAAGGTTCTTCATGGTTGCGCGTTGTGATGGAAAGCCGATTGTTTGGCCGCAGCCAACACATGGAGATCCAAATAGTTTGCCAGTTAAAAAAGGGAAATTAAAACCCTGGAGACCAGCATCGGAAATTATAGATTGGACTATAGGTACATCTTCTATCTTTTCTAGGAAAAAACCACTAGCTGAAAATACCATGAGAAGGATTGCTCGGGGGATAGAACGATTTGTTGTTAATAATCCTTCACCTTTTATAGTTCGCATCGGTCAAACCGGTTTCGGTGGAGATAGACTTCAATATCAACTTAATAAACCATTAACTACTATTACAACAAAAGCAGAGCATTGTTTAGTAACTCCTACACTTCTAGTGAATACAACAGGACATCCAGGAGGCAGGCTTGACGAACCGATCAAGACAATAACAACTGGTGGGCATCATGCATTAGTAACTCCTTTTCTAGCAACCTATTACACTGAAACAACAAAAAATGGAGTAAGAGGTCAAACATTACAAGAACCTATTGCTACAATTCCTACAGCAAATAGATTCGGACTTGTAAATGCGTTTCTCACAAAGTATTACGGGTCTGATATCGGACAAAACATAGAAGAACCTTTACACACGATAACAACAAAAGATAGGTTCGGTTTGGTAACGATAAGGGGTCAAGATTATCAAATTGTTGATATCGGCATGAGGATGTTACAACCACATGAGTTATATGCAGCTCAAGGATTTCCTTCTAACTACATCATTGATCGCGATTTTGAAGGAAAGCCATACCCAAAGACTCAACAGGTTGCTAGGTGCGGGAACGCTGTTCCCCCTCCATTTGCAGAATCACTAGTGAGAGCGAATCTTCCAGAATTTTGTGTAGAGCACAATCGCTATAAGCCAGCAGTTTCTTATTAAACACAAGAGTAAAGGAATTTCCTAAGGAGGCTATATTTTGACTAAAGACGATC
>NZ_JALDXW010000062.1:0-14877 GCF_032154635.1 Cytobacillus sp.
ATTGACCCGATTCAGGCAATTAATGGGGAAAAACGAATTTTATTGTAGCAAAAATAACCTAGTACAGTTTTGTACTAGGTTATTTTTATGCTTCTAAAAAAATGTAAAAGAACGAAATAGTAGTATACATGTTATTTAGTCTGCAAAACCTATAGTGAGAAGGATAAATATGGAGGTAGCTATTAAAATGACTAGCATGATGATAATAAAAGAAGCAAGTTTGCCTGTATATTTTTTTACGATCTATTCACTAGTAGGCTGGCTGTTGGAAAACTGTTATAACCTCGTCACTAACCGTAAATTTTTTAAACCAAATTTTTTCTTTGGACCTTTTAAACCAATGTATGGTTTTGCTCCATTGCTGTTGGTTTATTTTATCACACCTGAAACAAATTGGTTGATTGTTGTCCTACTATGCTTACTAATCCCAACTTTTGTTGAATATGTAAGTGGGATGCTGCTGCAAAAGTTCTTTAATAGACAATGGTGGGATTATTCAAGCCTTCCTCTGCAGCTGCACGGTCATATTTGTCTATCTTTTTCAATTTGCTGGGCTGTGCTGTCTTTTTTCTGTATTAAAATCATCCATCCTGTCGTTTTAACCTCGTATGAGGGAATAGAGGTGATATGGAATTTCCTTTGGCCAATCATTTTATTTTACTTTATTGTTGAATTAGTTGCAGCTATTCGCAGACATACATCACTTGCTCATTCAATAAGTAACCATAGTCACTAAAAAACGTTGGAACGGTTCACGTATTTTTTCAATAA
This sequence comes from Cytobacillus sp., assembly GCF_032154635.1. Lineage (GTDB taxonomy): Bacteria > Bacillota > Bacilli > Bacillales > Cytobacillaceae > Cytobacillus. The sequence goes on from NZ_JALDXW010000062.1 coordinate 772, forward strand.
AAGCTCTGTCCTCATATGGATACAACATAATATCCACTCTTACAACTATCCCTGCAGATAAATTAAAGCAATCAAGGATATACTAAACATATTGATACCAGGAGGAATTAATATGGGAACAAAAGGGAAAGTAATATCAGCATTTTCTCTCGGTGGCTTAAATGAAATCGGAAAAAATATGTACGTCATTGAATATGGAAATGATATGATCATTATCGATTGTGGAAATAAGTTTCCAGATGAAAGTTTGTTAGGAATTGATTTAATCATCCCTGATTTTTCTTACATTATCGAAAATAAAGAACGCGTGCGTGCCCTCATTGTTACACATGGCCATGAGGATCATATTGGGGGTGTCCCTTTCGTCTTGAAAGAAGTAAATGTGCCCGTATATGCGACACGTTTTACAATGGGGCTAATTGAACTCAAATTAAGGGAACATCGATTTTTACGAGAAAGTGAACGGATTGAAATTAATTCAGATTCAGTCGTTCAAATCGGAGATATGAATATTAGCTTTTTCAAAGTGAATCATAGTATTCCGGATTGTTTAGGGATTGTAATTAATACTCCAGATGGAACGATTGTACATACTGGGGATTTCAAGTTTGATTGGACCCCCGTGAATAATGAGCGGCCAGAAATTCACAAAATGGCTGATATCGGGAAAAACGGGGTACTCCTTCTATTATCGGAAAGTACCAATGCTGAACGGACTGGCTATACACCTTCCGAACAAATGGTTGGTAGAAATTTGGAACAGCTATTTATTAGGGCGAAACGAAAAGTAATTGTATCAACTTTTGCTTCAAATGTTAGCCGAATTCAACAGATTGTCTATGCTGCGGAGAAAACGAAACGAAAACTAGCTTTACTTGGTCGGTCGATGGTGAATGTAGTAGGTGTTGCGATGGAACGCGGCTATTTAACCATTCCAAAAGGTATGCTAATTGAAGCTCGCGATGTTAATCACTTGCCTCCAGAAAGGGTGACTATTTTATGTACAGGGAGCCAAGGAGAGACCCTGGCAGCCCTCAGTCGTCTTTCCACAGGAAACTTTCGTGATGTAGAGATTTTAGCAGAAGATACGGTTATCATTGCCGCAGGTCCAATTCCTGGGAATGAGAGGAATGTAAGCCATATTGTCGACAACTTATATAAACTTGGGGCTCATGTTATTTATGGATCTGGAAGCAGTTCTGGGATTCATGTTTCGGGTCATGGGTATCAAGAAGATTTAAGGCTCATGCTTACTCTTATGAAGCCGAAATACTTTATCCCTATTCATGGGGAATATCGCATGCTGCATCATCATAGGATGCTAGCAGAGTCTGTAGGTGTAGAAAAAGACAATACATTTCTCTTAAGAAATGGTGATGTTTTAGATATAGAAAATACGATAGCTCGTAGTACTAGAACAATCCAAAATGGGAACACATATGTAGACGGGGTGGATATAGGGAAAATGGAATTTGTATTACGTGACCGTAAACAAATTTCAGAGGAAGGAATGCTCATAGTTATAATTCCGATGAATAAACAGGAAGAAAAACTACTATCCGATCCTGAGTTTATTTCTCGTGGATTTGTCGATCAGAATTTTTCCGAACTTCGAAAAGAAATGAAACGAATTGCGATGGACACAATCAATGAATTACATGAAGCAAATCGATATTCATGGAATGTGATGAAAAAACAGATAAAAAAGTCTATAGCGCAATATATAAAAGAACAGACGAGAAAGGAGCCAATGATTGTTCCTATATTAGTGGATATATAAAATAAAATATTTATTCCGCAAATGGATATATACGATGACAATAAGGCACAACGAGCGATATACATCTGCTTGTTGTGCCTTATTAGTATTTTACAGAATACAGCTACTAGTTATCACTGATGAAGAAAAACTGTTATTTTCTTGGGTTCAACTAATAATAGTAGTTTATGGTATATTTTAAGAACAGAGATTAAATGTTCAAGTTTAATATTGGGAGTGATTTAGTGAGAATAGTCATTGCTCCAGATTCCTTTAAAGGGGCCATTTCGGCACGTGATATATGTACGTCTGTGAAAGCTGGAGTGCATCGTGTTTTCCCAAAGGCTGAAGTAATAGAGATTCCATTAGCTGACGGTGGAGAAGGGACAATGGAGAATCTTGTCTGTTCTACTGGAGGTTCCTTTATAGAATTTGAGGTTAAGGGGCCAGTAGGAATACCCGTATTGGCAACAATCGGTTTATTAGGTGATCAAGAAACAGCGGTTATTGAAATGGCTCAAGCATCTGGTCTAACACTCTTATCAAATGAGGAAAGAAATCCAAAGCTTGCAACTAGTTATGGAACAGGTGAACTTATCAAACATGCACTCGATAAAAATTATCGAAAGTTTATTATTGGCCTCGGTGGAAGTGCAACAAATGATGGAGGCACAGGCTTGTTGAAAGCATTAGGGGTGAAATTTTATTCAAATAATGGACATGAACTGGCTGAAGGCGGGGCAGCTTTAATAAACTTGGCATCTATTGATGATTCAGGATTAGATCCACGCATTTTAGAGTCGTCTTTTTCGATTGCAAGTGATGTAACCAATCCATTATGCGGACCGTCTGGGGCATCAGCTATTTTTGGTCCGCAAAAGGGAGCTTCAGCAAATGATGTCATTGAACTAGATCATGCATTATTTCATTATAGTAAAATTGTTTAGAAGCAAAAAAATATCGATCTCTGCAAAATTATTGGTGGGGGATCGGCTGGAGGAACGGGTGCATCCTTAGTAGCCTTTTTAAAGGGGACGATTCGATCTGGAATTGAAGTTGTAATGGAGGCTATTCAATTTGAAGAGAAAATAATAGGGGCAGATCTCATCATTACAGGGGAGGGAAAACTCGATAGACAGACACTCTCAGGTAAAGTAATCACAGGGGTTAGTAAAATCGCAAAAAAAGAGCAAATACCAGTTATTGCTCTATGCGGAAGCTTACAATTAGATGGCAAGCAAATACATGCACTTGGTATAAGAAGTGCATTTTCAATCGTTCCAGCTCCGTGCACACTTGAAACGGCAATGGAGAATTCTTCAAAGTGGACGATGGAGTGTGCAGAGCAAATTATGCGATTACTTAAAGGTTTTTCATCTAAATAGCAGGGAGGAAATTCGTAAATGAAACCAAAAATATTTATCACTAGAAAAATTCCTACTCATATCGTAAGTCACCTAGAGAAAAGTTGCGATGTTTCCATTTGGAATTATGAAAATACACCAGTACCTCGTGAAGTATTAGAGGAACATATTGCTGAGGCAGACGGATTATTTTGCTTAATAACTGAATCAATTAATGAAGAGCTACTAAAGAAAGCAACAAAGCTTAAAGTAATAAGCAATATGGCAGTAGGTTATAACAATATTGATATTGAAGCAGCCTCGAAAAAAGGGGTTACTGTTACGAATACACCTGGCGTATTAACTGAAACAACGGCTGACCTTACATTTGCTCTTCTAATGGCTACTGCCAGACGAATTACAGAAGCTTCTTCCTTTTTACGAGAGGGGCAATGGCAGACATGGTCACCCATGCTGCTCACAGGACAAGATATCTATCAATCTACAATAGGAATTATTGGATTAGGGAGAATTGGAGAAGCACTAGCAAGGCGAGCAAAGGGATTCAATATGAACATCATCTATCATAATCGAAGCAGAAAGCTACAGGCAGAGGAAGAATTAGGATTACAGTATGTATCACTAGAGGATTTATTAAAAAAATCTGATTATGTTTGTATCATGACTCCTTATACACCAGAAACACACAACTTGATTCGGAAGGAGCACTTCCAATTAATGAAGAATACTGCCATTTTGATAAACACTGCCCGTGGGGGAATTGTGAATGAAAAAGATCTTTATCAAGCGCTCGCGGAGGGGGAAATTTGGGCAGCTGGTCTCGACGTTTTTGAACAAGAACCGGTCGCATTAGATCACCCACTACTTACATTGCCAAACGTAGTGACACTTCCCCATATAGGCAGTGCTAGTATCTCAACACGTTTGAAAATGGCAGAAGTTGCTGCAGATAATCTTCTCCGGGTATTAAATGGAGAAATTCCTAGGAATGTTGTGAAAAAGTAAAAGCTACTAATTATAAAAAAGATCGTAAATGTTTCATATTAATTATTTTCTGCCATCCGTCCAAGCGGTCCATTTTCATCAATGATATCCTGCAGATCATAAACGGATATTGGGAACATAGGAAAACCAAATACATAAGGTGTGATTTCATAAAGCTGATAATAAATGACAAGTGTTTTATCTGCAATATAGAAATCTTGATTTGGCTTAATTTCGGGTAACGGATTAAGAAGCTCGATATCTCGTTGGTTAATTTGCTTTTTTATCATATCAGTTAGCCTTTTTTCATAATCGCTGCCTGGCTTAAATAAATCTTTAAGGGTAATAAGCTTTTCCTTTTTTAAATCAAATGTTAAAGATTTAATAATTGTCATTCCATGTGCTGCATGATAATGGTACGTATAATTTGATAGTGTTAGGCTTAGAACTTCCCGCTGGTTATTTTTTATTTCATATGAACCGATTATTTCAACGACAGATGCTGGATCTCCACCAACTAATTCATTAACAAGCTGCTGCGTTTGATGGACAATATTTTGGTTGATATCTTGTTCTAATTTCACATTCTTCATTTTAAACACTTGAGGATAATAAATATTTTTTTTCTTGCCACCACTTATTTTTTCTGTTCTAATACTTAAAGGCAACGAAATAGGCATATTACTCCATCCTTTAATCATTTTTAACTATCCTATTCCTTATTGATTATTAGGGTGAATGAAATTATTTATGTAAGCTTTAATAGAGTATAGAATGAGAATTACAAGAATTTTTATTCTATACTCCTCTATTAATCTATTGACAAATGCGTTTTTAGCAATTAAAATTCAAGTAAGTTACCTAATAAAATCGAAGAAGGTAATTACTTTTTTCATTATTTATGAAAGCGATTACCTAGTTATAAGTTGGAATTTATCAAACGAAGTTTTTCTTTATTATTTATAGAAAACTATTTTTTTATTTTTATGTGTAACCGGTTACATGTTCGTTAAGAAAGAGGGTATGAAGTGAGCACAATTAAAGATGTAGCAAAGGAAGCGAGTGTATCTGTTGCTACGGTTTCAAGGGTGTTAAATAATAATGGCTACGTAAATGAGGATACGCGAAAAAAAGTTTTAAAGGCCATAGAAAAATTGGACTATAAACCGAATGCGGTTGCTAGGAGCCTTTTTAAAAAACAATCTAAAACAATTGCTCTCATCGTACCGGATATTAAAAACCCGTTTTTTCCAGAAATAGCTAGAGCAATAGAGGATGTTTTAAATAACAATGATTATACTTTAATCCTTTGCAATTCAGACGAACATGAGGATAAGGAAAAAAAATATTTTGATGTCATGAAACAAAAATATGTAGACGGTGTCATTATCGTTACAAGTACACTTACACCGAAATATATTGAGAAAAATAATATCCCCATCGTTTCGCTTGACCGTCCAATTCATAATAGTATTCCATCTGTTGCTGTCAACAATTATGAAGGCGCAAAGGAAGCGGTTCAATATCTAAAAGCAATTGGATGCAAAAAAATTGCCCATGTCCGAGGTCCAGTAAGTGTTATTAACGCAGACGAACGTTATAAAGGTTATTTAAGTGAAGTAAGCAATGAGCCTTGGTTTAATGAGGAATTTATTATAAATGGAAATTATAACGTACTAGAGACTGCAAAGGCGACGATGGTACTATTATCCAAGCACCGTGATATTGATGGAATCTTTGCAGGGAATGATTATATGGCTTTAGGTGTATTGAAAGCAGCCACACAAATGGGAATTAGAATTCCACAAGATCTTTCATTGATTGGTTTTGATGGCATTCAGCTTTGTGAACTTACAAGTCCAGAAATTACAACGATGGCACAGCCTATATATGAATTAGGGGAGTCAGCAGCTAAACTTTTACTTGATATGATTGAGGGAAAAGCTGTAAATCCTGCACAGCAAGAATTTAAAGTATCTTTAAAAATAGGTCAATCAACTAAGGTCTTGAGGTGAAAATGATGACAAAAAAGAAAATCACTGTCATCGGCAGTATTAATATGGATATTGTAACAAGTACAAATATCCTTCCAAAAATGGGTGAAACGGTTTTAGGAAAAGCGTTTCACACCATACCCGGTGGCAAAGGGGCAAATCAAGCGGTTGCAGCTGCAAGATTAGGGGCAGACGTGACATTAATTGGATGTGTCGGTGATGATCTATTTGGTAAAGAGTTAAAACAGCATTTGAAACAGCAAGGAATAAATGTGGAAAATGTGGAACCGGTTACAGAAACATCAACCGGTACTGCAAGCATCACACTTTATGATGGAGATAACAATATCATCGTTGTACCAGGTGCAAACTACCATGTAACACCCAAGTATATCGAGGGATTAGAAAAGATAATTGCGGAAAGTGATGTTGTATTGCTCCAATTGGAAATTCCGTTAGAAACTGTTGAGAGAACAGTAGAAATCGCACGGAGACATAAAGCAACCATCATTTTAAATCCTGCACCGATTCAGCCATTATCAAAAGAGCTTCTTTCAAAAGTTGACTATATAACACCGAATGAGCATGAACAAGAAATGCTTCTTACTTCTTTTGAATGGGCAGATGAAGAAAGAAAAGAAATCATAAAGAAATGCATTGTAACTAAAGGTTCAAAAGGCGTTTCCATTTTGAAAGAGGATGAATTTAAAATCCCTAGTTTCAACGTGGATGTCGTAGATACGACAGGGGCTGGTGATACCTTTAATGGCGCTCTAGCTTATTGCTTAAGCATCGGATATGAGCTTGAAGAGGCTTGTCGATTCGCTAATGCAACTGCTGCTCTATCTGTAACAAAATTTGGTGCTCAAGGCGGAATGCCGACCCTCCAGGAGGTAGAGGAATTCCTGCAGCAAAGAGGGGAAAAAAGAAAATGAAAAAATTAGGGATCTTAAACAGTCATATATCTGAAGTTCTATCACGACTTGGACATACCGATACGATCGTTATTGCTGATTGTGGTCTTCCTATACCAGACGAAACGATTCGAATCGATTTAGCATTAAGACAAGGGGACCCAAGTTTCATTGAGACGTTAGAGACATTGCTTGAAGATATGGCAGTTGAAAAAGCAACACTTGCTGTAGAAATTAAGGAGCAAAACAAACCAATCAATGAGAAGGTTACCTCTATTCTTAAAGATGTGCCATTAAATTATATCTCACACGAAGAATTTAAAGCACAAACGAAAAAAGCAAAAGCAGTCATACGAACAGGTGAAGTAACTCCATATGCAAACATTATTTTACATGCAGGAGTGATTTTCTAATATGAACAGCCAATCAATTATTCAGATGAAAGGCATTTCCAAAGCATTCTCCGGTAATATCGTTTTGGAAAAAGTAGATTTTGAAATTATGCCTGGTGAAGTACATGCCCTAATGGGAGAAAATGGAGCTGGCAAATCAACCTTAATGAAGATTCTAACAGGCATTTATGAAAGAGATGCCGGAACTGTTTCAGTTCGTGGAAATGAAGTACATTTCAAAAATGCGAAAGAAGCTGAAATGGCAGGAATTGCCGTTATTCATCAAGAGCTAAATATCATACCTTACCTTACAGTTACCGAGAATATGTTCTTGGGAAAAGAGATGACATTCGGAAAATTTGGAATAACAAAAGATAAAGAAATGCAGCAACACACGAAAGAATACTTAAACCGCCTGGGAATCGATATTGATCCCGCAGTTGAGGCTGGCAAATTATCTGTCGGTCAACAGCAAATGATTGAAATTGCTCGTGCTGTAGCAGCAAATACGGAAGTATTAATTATGGACGAACCTACTGCTGCATTAACTGATCGAGAAATTGAAGCCTTGTTTAAAGTGATCCATTCTCTCAAAGAACAAGGTGTTGGAATTGTGTACATTTCTCATCGCATGGAGGAAATATTTCAGATCTGCGATCGAATATCTGTTTTACGGGATGGACAATTCATCGGTGTGAAAGCGATTCCAGAGACGAACTTTGATGAAATTGTAAAAATGATGGTTGGCCGGCAGCTTGGTGACCGCTTCCCAGATCGAGATACAACTATAGGTTCTGAAAGGTTAAAAGTAGAAAATTTCTCAAGTAAGGGTTCCTTTGAAAACGTCGATTTTTCTATCCATCAAGGGGAAATTCTCGGTGTAGCCGGTTTAATGGGCGCCGGCCGTACGGAAATTATGGAAGCAATTTTTGGTTATCGGAAGGTACAAGAAGGGAAGCTATTTATTGATGGAAAAGAGATAAAAATCAAATCACCATATGATGCGATAAAAGCCGGGATCGGTTTTATTACGGAAGATCGGAAAAGCGAAGGGCTAGTACTCGATTTATCCGTAAGAGAAAACTTCTCACTGACCAACCTTAAAAAAATTTCTAAAAAGAATATCATTTCAGCAAAACAGGAAGCAAGCTTTGTAGATGAGATGATTAAAAAGCTACATGTAAAAACGTCCAGCAGTGAACAATTAGTAAAATCACTCAGTGGTGGAAATCAGCAAAAGATCGTAATTGGGAAATGGCTGGGAATTAATCCGAAAATCTTAATATTAGATGAGCCTACCCGCGGTGTCGATGTTGGAGCAAAAAAAGAAATTTATCAAATCATGAATGAATTAACAAAATTAGGCGTTTCCATTATTATGGTTTCTTCCGAACTTCCAGAAATCTTGGGAATGAGCGATCGAATCCTTGTGATTCACGAAGGGAAAGTATCCGCAATATTAAATAAGTCCGAGGCTGACCAAGAAATAATCATGCAAGCCGCGACAGGGGGAAATAAAAAATGAAGTCCTCAGCTTTATTTTCAAAACAGCTGCAAAAATTAGGACCTTTACTAGGATTAGTCATCATCACGGTCATATTAGCAATCGTAAGTCCAAGCTTTTTAACATTGGATAATATCTTTAATGTACTGCGTCAAGTATCAATCAATGCTTTAATAGCATTCGGAATGACTTTTGTTATTTTAACAGGTGGAATTGATCTATCAGTCGGTTCTATCCTTGCCCTATCTTCGGCAGTTACTGCAGGTTTGTTAGCTAGTGGAATGGACCCAATTTTAGCTATCCTTATCGGCTTATTGGCAGGTGCTGTAATGGGGGCAATTAATGGTTTCATTATTACAAAAGGAAAAGTAGCTCCTTTCATTGCCACACTAGCGACAATGACAATCTTTCGCGGTTTAACACTTGTTTATACAGAAGGACGTCCAATTACAGGTTTATCAGATAGTCAGTTTTTTGAATTAATGGGGCGAGGGTACCTAGGCTGGATACCAGTTCCTGTTATTTGGATGCTCATTTCTTATTGTATCCTTTACTTTATTTTAAAGAAGACTACGTTTGGTCGTAAAGTTTACGCCATTGGCGGAAATGAAGAGGCATCTATTTTATCTGGAATTCGCGTAGACAAAGTGAAAATTTGGATTTATTCCATTACAGGAACATTATCTGCACTAGCAGGAATTATTTTAACCTCTCGTTTGAATTCTGCTCAGCCTACTGCAGGGGCTTCCTATGAATTAGATGCAATTGCTGCCGTTGTATTAGGCGGCACAAGCTTATCAGGCGGAAAAGGATGGATTTTTGGGACATTGATTGGAGCCCTCATTATTGGGGTTTTAAATAATGGATTAAATTTGATGAATGTAAGTTCCTTTTATCAACAAGTCGTTAAAGGAGGTGTCATTCTTCTAGCAGTCTTATTAGATAGAAAGAAAGCGGCTTAATTCAATGCTATAGCAATTTGTCCGCAGGAACATGTTATTGAATTAAATATATTTTAGGAGGTCAATTACGTGAAAAAAGCATTTAAAGGATTTTTGTTTATGACATTAATGATGGTTTTATTGGCTGGCTGTTCAACAGAAGCTCCTGGATCATCTGATAAGAGAGAAAAAGAAACTGGCGGTAAAAAGGACGATACTGTAAAAATTGGTCTTTCTGTTTCTACTTTAAACAATCCATTCTTCGTTTCTTTAAAACAAGGTGCTGAAGATGAAGCAAAAGCTCAAGGTGCTGAAATTGTAACAGTTGATGCACAAAATGATTCTGCTAAACAAGTAAGTGATATCGAGGATTTAATTCAGCAAGGTGTTGATATATTACTAGTTAACCCAACAGATTCTGCTGCGGTAGCAGTTGCTATTGAATCAGCAAACAACGCAAAAATTCCTGTAATTACTGTAGACCGTAGTGCTGAAGGCGGAGAAGTAGTGGCACATATTGCTTCTGATAACGTTGCTGGCGGCGAAATGGCTGGAGAATATATTTTAGAGAAGTTAGGAAATAAAGGGAAAATCGTTGAATTAGAAGGGATACCTGGATCGTCTGCAGCTCGTGAACGTGGAGAAGGTTTCCATAAAGCGGTAGACGGTGTCGCAGATGTTGAAGTAGTTGCTAAACAAGCGGCAGATTTTGACCGTGCAAAAGGCTTATCTGTAATGGAAAATATTTTACAAGGTAATAAAGATATCCAAGCTGTATTTGCTCATAACGATGAAATGGCTTTAGGTGCATTAGAAGCCCTTCAAGCAGCTGGCTTAAATGATGTTATTGTTGTTGGTTTTGATGCAACTGATGATGCGGTGAAGGCTGTAGAAAGTGGAAATATGGCGGCAACTGTTGCTCAAAAGCCTGCCATTATTGGTCAGCAAGGGGTAACAACAGCTTTAAAAGTGGCTGGCGGCGAAACAGTTGATGAATTTATTCCAGTTGAGTTAGAGTTAGTAAAATAAGCATAAAGTATAAAGAAACTGCCGTTCATTTGAGCGGCAGTTTCTTTATATTAATAATCTGTAATAATAATGTCTCTATCTAATATAGTTTCGACAACTTCACTTACTTGAAATGAGACTTGCGGAGAATCATAATTTTCAAAAGCATATTCGCACTTTGCCTTATAACCCATGTTTTCAGTATAGTGAGCCATATGACGATTAATATCTTCCTCTTTATCCTCCCTTGCTTTGTGTCTTTCAATAACCGTGTCTCGATCAGCGTATATAAAAAATCGAATGACACGCTCTCCATACATTTTTTTTAACTTTTCTGTTCCTTCTGGATTTAAAGTTAAATAAACGAGGGGATGTGATTCAAAAGCCTTTATAATATCTTCTTCGCGTATCCCATAATAGAATCCATCAATTTCCACACTTTCTAGAAACTCTTGATTTTCCTCCATTTTTTTAAAAGTTACTTCTTCAACAAAATGATAATCCTCACCATCTTGTTCATAATGACGAGGGGGTCTAGTAGTATAAGAGAGAATGGTTTCCATATCAAACATCGTTGCGACCATCTTAGCAATCGTCTTCCTCCCTGATCCGTCTGGACCTGTGTAAATAAATAACATTTCTTTTTCTTTAATTTCGTACATAGGCTTGCCTCCTTAAAATAGATGATTTGGTTATGACGGTAAATGACATATCAGCAGCTTTAAAAAGTGAAAAAACTCTGAGGGGGATAAAAACGCAATAGTAGGGGATTACCACTTTAATTACCCTTTAAAAGATGATCTAAATGGTTTAATTATATCAGATTATTTCAAATATTGGGAGTTAATCAATTGCTTTGTAAAGATATTTTAAATTTTGCTACTGATAAAAATAAAGGAAATCAATCGAGATTGTCGAAATGTGTTGATATATAATGTAAATGTAAAGTGTAGTCATCGACGATAGGAGAGATTCATATGTCAGTTAAGGAAGGATTCATAAAAGTAACAGGAGGGGAAGTATGGTATCAGATTCACGATAAAGGTACAGGTAAAACACCTGTTATTATTTTGCATGGTGGACCAGGTTCGTCCCATTATTCGCTGCAAGGCTTAAAGGTCCTTGCTGAAGATCGTCCTGTTATCTTTTATGATCAATTAGGCTGCGGAAAATCAGATCGACCTGCAGACCCATCTTTATGGAAGATTGAAAGATTTGTAGAGGAATTAGAACAAATTAGAACAAAACTTACCTTAGACAATGTTCATATCCTGGGACATTCTTGGGGCACAACATTAGCAGCTGCCTATATATTAGCTAAGCCAGCAGGTATATCAAGTGTGATCTTTTCAAGCCCTTGTTTAAGTGCCCCGCTTTGGGCAGAAGACCAGGCGCGAAACCGGAGACAATTACCAGTGGAGGTGCAAGCTATCTTAAAAGCATGTGAAGATAACGGAACAACAGATTCTGAAGAGTATAAAAATGCTACCGCTGAATTTAATAAACGCTTTGTCTGCCGTCTTGATCCAATGCCAGCCTTCTTAAAACAAGGGGGACAATACAAAAACCCTGATATATATAATATCATGTGGGGACCATCAGAGTTTCATGTTACTGGAAATCTAAAAAACTTTGATTGCACCTCAAAATTAAAGGATATTCATATCCCAACATTATATACATGCGGCCGATATGATGAAGCCACACCAGAATCAACGAAATATTTTTGCAGCCTGACACCTGGAGCGAAATTCCATGTTTTTGAAAACAGTGCACACATGCCTTATTTAGAGGAAGAATATGAGTATTTGAACGTAGTTAAAAAATTTTTACAAAGCGTAGATAATAAAAGGGAATCATAACGTTTCTAACTAAGAAGCTGATTAGCAGATATGCTATGATATATTTATATTTTCATATCTATTGAAAAGAGGGAATTTTATGCACAAGAATTTTTTCATTACTAATCGCAATCATTTATATGAAGAATTAAAAGATCAAGCTCTACTTGTTTTATTTGCGGGGAAAGCACCGCAAAAGTCTGCTGATGAAAACTATAAGTTTGTACCAAATCGTCATTTTTACTATTTAACCGGAATCGACGAACCAAATATCATTTTTGCTGCTAGAAAAAAAGGAGAAAAAGTCGAGGAATTCCTTTTTATCGAAAAATCTAATCCTGTCTTAGAAAAGTGGGTTGGAAAGTCCATTTCCATCAGTGATGCGATGGAAATATCTGGAATCGAAAACATTTTATATCTAGAGCAATTCGAAGCTACAGTATCTCAAACACTTGTTTCAGAAACGTTTTTCCAAGTCTATTTAGATCTAGAACGAAGAGAGTTAGACGCTATGACGACAAAGGCACAGCAATTTGCCAGCAAACTTCAATCAAATTATCCATATGTTCAAATTAATAATGTTTATCCAGTCATTAGTGAGCTTCGCGTTTATAAAACACCGGAAGAGATTGAAAAAATCAAAAAAGCGATTGAAATTACCCAAAATGGCATTAGAAATGTCATGAAGCATGCCAAACCGGGTATGAAGGAATATCAATTAGAAGCTCACTTTGACTTCATTTTAAATTCTGAAGGAGTTAGTGAGCATGCATTTCCAACAATTGTAGCCAGTGGAAAAAATGGCACCATCCTTCATTATGAGAAAAATAATGCGATTGTCGAAGATGGCAGCCTCGTTCTTCTTGATTTAGGGGCACAGTTCGAATACTATAATGCCGATATTAGCTATACTTTTCCAGTTAACGGAAAGTTCACTGATAAGCAAAAAGTGTATTATAACATTGTCTTAAAAGCTTTGAGAGAAACAACCGCTCTTATTAAACCTGGCGTGCCATTTGCAAAGTTAAATGAAATGACAAAGAAAGTTCTTGCAGAAGAATGTGTGAAAGTTGGCTTAATGAAAGAGGAAACCGAGATTAGTAAATACTATTATCATGGTGTCAGCCATTTTCTTGGTTTAGACACACATGATGTAGGAAGTTACAAAGATTTAGTACTACAGCCTGGAATGGTTCTTACTGTGGAGCCAGGTCTTTATATTGCAGACGAAGAAATCGGCATCCGAATTGAAGACGATGTATTGGTAACAGAAGAAGGCCATGAAGTGCTTACGAAAGATATCATTCGTTCGGTAGAGGATATAGAAGAGTATATGCAAAAATAAATGCCAAGAGGCTGGGACATAACTAGCTTCAAATAAAGAGAAAGGTGAATTTGAGGGTGC
>NZ_JALDXW010000022.1:0-73009 GCF_032154635.1 Cytobacillus sp.
TAAATATGCGATTGAACAAATGCTAAAACAAGGGACAGGCGGTGCGATTGTTAACGCGGGCTCTATTCATAGTCACGTGAGTTTACCGAATGTTACTGCCTATTCAGCTGCTAAGGGTGGAGTCAAGCTGTTAACGCAGAATCTGAGCGCTGCCTATTCAAAGCATGGGATTCGTGTAAATGCAGTGTGCCCGGGCTATATTGATACACCGTTAATCAGTGGGGTTGATCCGAAGGTGAAGGAATATCTTGCTTCCCTTCATCCAATTGGCAGACTCGGCAAACCTGAAGAAATTGCCAAAGCCGTATTGTTCCTAGCAAGTGACGATGCCTCATTCGTAACCGGAGCAAGCTTGCTAGTAGACGGAGGATATACAGTACAATAACAGGGGACAAGGGGACAGGAACCTTGTCCCCAAAGTAACTTCGGGACAAAGGGACAGGTCCCGTGTCCCTAAAGCAACATTCTTGATTACATACAATTAAAGGAATAAAATATATAAATCTTCTTTTATATTTTATAATGAATGTTGAAATAGAAGAGCAAGATATATATGTAAAGGGGATGTTCATATTGTCACAATCATTAAAAGGAAAAGTAGCGATTGTAACAGGAGCTGGCAGAGGAATCGGCCGAGCAATAGCAACTGCATTAGCAAAAGAAGGAGTTCACCTAGGGTTGCTTGCAAGAAGTGAGGATGCATTAAAAGAGGCAGCTGCGGAATTTGAAGGATTAGGCGTTAAGGCAGCATATGCTGCTGTTGATGTTTCTTCAATGGAACAGGTAGAACAAGCAGTTAAGGAATTGACAAACGAGTTAGGTACAGCAGATATCCTTGTAAATAATGCGGGAACAGGGAAATTTGCATCCCTATTAGATATGGATCCAGAAGAGTGGAAAAGAACGATTGATGTTAATTTAATGGGTCCTTATTATGTTACACGTGCGGTTCTTCCGCAATTAATTGAAAAAAATGGTGGAGACATCATTAATATTTCTTCTACAAATGGGTTAAATGGGGCAGCTACTTCAAGTGCCTATAGTGCATCAAAATTTGGGCTGATTGGTTTAACTGAATCGTTGGCACAAGAAGTGCGCAGAAATAACATCCGTGTAACGGCATTGGCTCCAAGCACAGTTGCTACTGAACTTGCTGTCCAAAGCAATTTAATCAATGGAAACGAAGAAAAATATATGCAGCCAGAAGACATTGCTGAATTTGTTGTATCACAATTAAAATTGCATCCGCGCATTTATGTGAAGAATGCAACGCTTATTGGAACAAACCCATTTTAAAAGAAACACCAATTCATTGGATGCTGAAAACAACCCAATACAATTAAAAGTTGAAATCCGAGTCTCATGGTCGAGGCTCGGATTTCATTTTTTATTGGGACAAGGGACCTGTCCCCCTGTCCCATTCTAAAAATACTTTTTGGGCAGCTTTGATGCCTGCGCCTGGTTCAAACGAATAGTTGAAGTCCTGCAGTCCGGCTTCTATTAATGAAACGGCTTGAAGAACATCGCTCGGGAAGCAATAGCCCATATGTCCAAATCTGAAGACTTTCCCTTGTAAATGACCGAGTCCGCCAGCAAAATCCAGATGGTATTCTTTTTTCAGGTGTCTTAGAAAATCGTCAAGGTCCAATCCTTCCGGAGTAAGTATCGTTGTAATGGTTGGTGAAGCGAATTCATCACTAGTAAGAAGTCCGATGTTTAAAGATCTCATAGCTGCTCGGACCATATCTCTCATAAGAGCATGCCGGGCAATGGTTTGGTCAAACCCTTCTTCCTCAATTAAGTCACAAACAGCTGCTAGACCATATATTAGCGTAATAGCTGGTGTATTTGGTGTCATTCCTTTCTCTGCCCAATCGCGATAGCTTAATAGGTTTAGATAATATGAAGGAGTCTTATTTTCCTCAATCGCCCTCCATGCTTTTTCACTGACACTAACAAGGGAGAGACCAGGAGGGAGCATCATTGCTTTTTGTGAGCCAGTCACTAAAATATCAATACCCCACTCATCCATTTCTGCTGGTGCACCGCCAATACAACTGACTCCGTCTACAATAAATAATGCATCAGTATGCGCGTGAACAACCTTTGCTAATTTGTCTATCGGATTGAGAATACCGGTAGATGTTTCGTTGTATGTAGCAAAGACAGCTTTAATATTATTTAAAGGCTTGAGGAAATCTGCAAGCATCTCTTCTGTGCATGCCTCCCCCCATTCAATCGCTAGTTTATGTACATTGAAGTTATATTTTTCACATATTCCTACAAAATAGTCACCAAATGCCCCGATAGTAATAACGGCCACATCTTCACCCGGTGATACGGTATTGACTGCTGCTGCCTCTAGCGCTGCGGTTCCGCCAGATGGTAAAAGTATAATGTCTTGCTTCGTCCCGAACAATGGCTTCACTCGTTTGTTTATCTCACGGTATAACTCCACGAAATCACCGCTGCGGTGACTGTATATATCATGTGCCATTGCTAGTTGAACTTTTTTAGGTATGGGTGTCGGTCCTGGGTGCCGTAATATATTTGTATACATTTTCAATTGCCTCCCTTTTTGTTCAATTATTAATATCTAACTATAAAATGAATATTTTGTCTAATTATTCTTTCTTTTTCATTTTTTTTAGTCCAATGCAGTCGTTGAAAAGGATAATGGGCTATGTTAGCTTTTATATGGGGGAAATACAATTTTTGGGAGGTAACTAAGTGGAAAATAGGAAGCTAGCATTTATGTCTATCATATTCCTTTTAACGTTATCAATGATGTTGATTGCAGGATGTTCAAAGGACAATGCAAAACCTGTTAGTTCAGAATCAGGAGAAGCAGAAATAAAATCCATGTCAGGTAAAGAGCTTGTTAAGCAAAATTCAGCAACAGAAAAGGATCAGGTCCTTATTATTGATGTACGCTCGGAAGAAGAATATAATGCTGGTCATATTCCACATGCCATCAATATTTTTATTGATGAAATGGAAGGACGATTTGATGAAATAGAGGATTATAAGGATAAGCCAATCATTCTCTATTGCAACACAGGGAATAGGAGTCGCAAGGCAGCAGAAATCCTAGCAAGCAATGGGTTTAAGGATGTAACAAATGCGCAAGGTGTGAAAGAATTTGAATATGATTTAGTCCATTACAAAGATGTTAGAGGAGCAGCATTCCAAAAAATAATTGATGAAGATAAAGATATTATTCTTGTAGATGTTAGACCAGAAAAGCAAGTGAAAGAAGAGGGGATGATGGAAGGGGCAATAAATGTTCCATTCGATGCTGTAGAAGAAAATCTTGTTAAATTACCGAAAGATAAGACGATAGCCTTATATTGCAATACTGGCACGAAGAGTTCGGAGGCTGCAAAACAACTGGAAAGTCTAGGATATGAAAATGTTGTAAATGCAATTGAAGGGGTAAAGGAATACGCATTCACATTAGTAAAATAGTAAATTTTTCTTGCCACAGGTTAGATGCCTGTGGCTGTTTATCTTTATTCAAGCATCCTATTACTTGTAGAGAAAATGTATAGTTGGGCATGGCATAATAATATATTCAAAATACTCAAAGTAATAACTTTGCTATTATTGCTTTTTAGAAATGCTAAAAAACGAACAAAGAAGCATAGCTCTTTTAAGACTTTAATAAAAAATTATTAAAGGCAGGTAGATCAATGATGTATATGGAAGGAACGTATAACTACTATATTGTTGCCTTATCAGTAATGATAGCGATATTAGCATCGTATTCAGCACTAAATATTACTTCGAAAATATCATATGCAAGCGGAAAATACCGTTTCTTTTGGCTATTGGCAGGTTCTTTTGTCATGGGGAGCGGTGTATGGTCCATGCATTTTGTAGGAATGCTGGCAGTTCATTTTCAAATGCCAGTGAAGTATGATTGGGGACTAACCTTTCTTTCTATGGCAGCCAGTTTAATTTCTTCATTTATTGCTTTCTATATCACGAAGGAAAAGGATATACATGTAATTAAACTAGCGATTGGCGGATTCATCATGGGCAGTGGGATTGTCACGATGCACTACATAGGAATGGAAGCAATGATTATGCCTGTTGAAATGTCTTATGATCAGACTTTATGGGTCTTATCTGCTGTTATTGCATTCGTTGCATCGTATGCTGCCTTATTTTTATTCCTGCGCTTTCGAAATGAGCAATCTTTCAGCTGGCTAAAGTGGCTATCGGCAATTGTTATGGGATTTGCTATATGCGGAATGCATTATACAGGAATGAAAGCTACAAAATTTCACCACCATCCAGGGATGGCGATGGGGACTTCTGATACAACGACGAACTTTTTCTTATTATATGGGGTAACTGTTACCATATTTATCATTTTATTCATTTCATGGGGAGCGGTTTATTTTGACCGTCATGTATTAGAAAAATTAGCGTATCAAGATACGATTACAGGATTGCCGAACCGCAATGAAATGAATCGGTTCTTTGATATGCATACAGGGAATGAGACTATCGGTGTATTATTTATTGATTTGGACCAATTTAAAGTAATAAATGACACACTAGGCCATGACACGGGAGATTTACTCATTAGAGAGGTTGGACTTCGACTGCGTCAATTTATCCGCAAGGGACAGCAAGCGTTTAGAATTGGCGGAGATGAATTTCTATTTATTGTGAAAAACTGCACGCAGGGACAAGCGGAACAACTAGCAGAAGAAATTTTGCAAAGCATAAAAAATGTATATCTAATTGGAGGAAATGAGCTGTACATCACTGGGAGTATTGGGATAAGTATAAGCTCTATCAAAGACTCAGCTCGGTCGATGCTTCTTAAGACGGCAGACACGGCCATGTATAAGGCAAAAGGGTTGGGAAAGAACCAATACTGTGTATATAACGAGCTTATGGGTACGAAAGAAGTCCGAAAAATGGAATTGGAGAAGGATTTGCAATGGGCATTGGAGGACAATCAGTTTTATATTGAATATCAGCCGAAATGGAATGTGAAAACGAATAATTTAGTAGGATTTGAGGCGTTATTACGCTGGAAGCATCCTCGGTTAGGAATCATTTCTCCGGGCGAATTTATTCCAATTGCAGAGGAGACCGGGATCATTGTTTCTCTTACAAAATGGACTTTAGAAGAGGCTTGTCGTCAATGCAGGGCATGGCAATTGCAAGGGAATACACAACCGGTTTCTGTAAATATATCTATCAGGCTTTTTCAAACGGATAGTTTGCTTGAATATGTCCAAGGAGCATTAATTAGGACAGGATTAGATTCCCATTTGCTAGAGCTGGAAATTACAGAATCCATGGTATTGTTTGATATAAATGAAATTATTCGTCAACTCCAGGGGATTCGTTCACTTGGAGTGAAAATTTCGATGGATGACTTTGGTACAGGTTATTCCTCGATAGGATTATTAGATCGAATGCCGCTAGATGCTTTGAAACTTGATCGGCTGTTTACAAACGATTTAGAAACTGAAAGTAAACGCGCGATTATTCATGCGATTCTTTTGATGGCAGAAAACCTGCAATTGGATGTTATTGCAGAAGGAGTAGAAAATCTGGAGCATATAGAGTCGTTAACACAATTAGGCTGTAATGTCATGCAAGGATATTACTATGGGAAGCCAATGAGTAGTGAAGAGATTGATGAATGGGTCAAAGATAATATGTTTGTACAAACTTGAATATATAAAAGAGGGTAATGAGAGTGAACGTGATTCCTATGAATAAAATAACACATGTATTGGTGCCAAAAGATCTATTATCTGCACTGGAAACAAATCTAGCGATGATTGTATTTAAACCTGATGGGGAAGTTATTTGGGTGAATGAAAACTTTGCCCGAACATTAGGCTACCATGTACACGAAATGATTCGCATGAAACACAAACAGTTATGTACACTTGAATATAGAACAAGCAAGGAATATGCCGAATTATGGGATAACCTTCGCAAGGGAGAAAAGTTCCAAGATAAAATCCGGAGAGTAAGTAAAAGTGGAGAGATCATTCTCCTCGAGGCTACCTATATGCCAATCCTATCTGAAGAAGGAGAGGTAAATGCTGTTCTAAAAATAGCTACGAATATTACGAAGCGCGAAAATGAAACGATGAATTTGATAACTGAATTAAAGAATGTACCTGTGAATCTTGTTGATGATGTCAGAGAAAATATCAAAGAAAATATACAGGTTCTTGAAGAATTAAAGGTTCAGACATTATCTATTCGCGAAGTGACTAATTTAATTCATAAAATTTCTGCACAAACAAATATGCTTGCTTTGAATGCGGCAATTGAGGCAGCACGTGCCGGAGAGCATGGCAGAGGGTTTAAAGTGGTCGCTGATGAAGTGAGAAGGCTGGCAGGCAGTGTGGATGCGGCAATTAACGAGATAAATAGACATGTAGAAACGATAGCAAAAGAAGTAGTACAGGTTAATGAGATAACGGATCGCTTACAAAAAACAGTTGCAAATTCGCAGGAGGATTTTACTGAAACAGTGAAAAAGTTTGAAGGTTTAGCCGTTAATTAAGTGGAGAAAATATCAACTGCTTTCAAATACAGATGTAATACCTAGAGCATTTCATTATAGGGCTATATAAAAATAAATGATATGATATATATATAGCTACTAGCAGATAAAGGAAAGCTAGAATTGCTCGTACAATAGCTATGGAACAAAAGTATGTTTCATATAGTCAGTTTGTATTCCAAAAGGGTAGGTATAAACATGAAAGCTATATTAATTGACGATGAACTTTTAGCGTTAAATTATTTAGAGCATCAACTATTAGCTATTACAGATGTAAAAGTGATTGGTAAATATACAGATCCGATGCTTGCAAAAGAAGCGATTGAAAAGAAAGAAGTAGATATTGTATTTCTAGACATACATATCCCGGGGATAAGCGGAATCGAATTAGCTGAATTCCTTTTGGAAGGACAACCTAATTTACAAATTGTTTTTGTGACTGCGTATGATAATTTTGCCATTAAAGCATTTGAACTGAATGCCTTAGACTATATTTTAAAGCCAGTGCGTAAAGAACGGTTATTGAATACGATGAATCGGATTAAACATCGAATAGATATTAAATCTGATGGCAATATACAAGAGTTGGCTGTACTTGAAATGAATTTATTGCAGCAGGTCTCTATTTTTCAAAATCAGCAGCATATCCCGCTTCATTGGCGAACGACTAAGGTTCAGCAATTATTTTTGTACTTAGTTCATTTTAGAGGCAAGATTGTCAGTAAGTCAGAGTTAATCGAATTACTGTGGCGGGAATACGAACCGAAAAAAGCTTATGCTCAATTGTATACCTCTATCTATCATGTTCGCAAAACACTTGAGTCATTTGGAAACTATTTTATCATCAGAAATTCTTCAGAAGGCTATGTCATGACATTAAAGAATGTCACAGTAGATGTTGACAGGTTTAATGATTTTATTCAGTCAGGTCTTACCATATCTAATAAAACAATAGAAGTTTTTGAACGAGAAATGAGTTTGTTTAAAGGGGACTACTTGGAAGGCTATGACTATTTATGGGCAGAAGGTGAACGCCAAAGGCTGCAGCACCTGTGGGTAGGTACCTCATTAAAGATGTTATCTTGGTATCATACGAACAATGATTTAGAAAAAGCACTCATCCTTGGCTTGGATATTTGTAATCGGTACCCATTAGTGGAAGAAGCATATTTTTCACTTATGAAGATCTATGCTGAAAATGAAAATAACCACTCGTCGGTTCATTATCATTTTCATCGTTTAAAAACAGTATTAATGGAAGAATTGAATGTAGAGCCAAGTCCTGCGATTACGGAATGGTATATGAACTGGAAGAATAAAAATAAGGAATGAACCAAAAACGGGTTCATTCCTTATTTATGTGGTACATGAAAGGTAATGATTGTTCCGTGATCAAGTGTGCTGTGAATTCGTAAACCTTCTCCAAAAAGCTTTCTTAATCGGCGATCGGTATTGCGTATTCCCACACCAATTCTTTTCTGTGACCCAGCATCTTTTGTGAAAAGCTGTTCTAGTTTCTCTTCGCTCATACCTATTCCATCGTCTTCAATGGATATTTCAACATAACTCCGTTGTTTTTTTATTCGAATAGTAATTGTCCCGCCATTAGTTCGTTGCAAAATCCCATGTTTTACGGCGTTTTCAACAAGCGGCTGTATCGTTAAAGGGGGTAAATAGATATCAAGCGTTGTATCGACTTCCCATTGTACATTTAGCCGTTCGCCAAACCGTGCATTTTCAATAAATAAGTAGGATTGAACAAGAGACAGTTCATGATCTAGGGAGACCAACGGATTCGTGTTTTCAAAATCAAAACTTAAACGCAGATAATTGCTGAATTCCTCTAGAAGCTCCTGCATTTTAGAGAGATCGATCATGCTGAGAGCTGCGATTGAATTAAGGGTGTTAAAGAGAAAATGCGGCTGGATTTGCGATTGCAGCCAAGCACCTTCTATACGCAGCTGCTCTCCAATGGATAATTTTAATTCCGTTAATGCTCTTACTCGTGCTTTTAGTTCGGAAGCATCAACAGGTTTCATTACATAGTCGTTTGCTCCCGACTGGAAACCTGCTAATATATCCTCAGAACGGACGCGTGCCGTTAATAGCAGGACAGGCAGTTCTGAGATAGAAAATCTTTCCCTGATCATACGTGTTAATTCATAACCTGAGATTTGTGGCATCATTACGTCAGAGATCACGAGATCGTAAAGCTTGTTTTTAAGTTCAGCCATAACCTGATAAGCACTTGTTGCTGCAGTTATCTCATAATCTTCTGCTTCAAGAATTTGCTTGATGACATTTAGATTAATCGGATCATCATCGACAACCAAAATTTTTGCTTTTATTTTTGATGCATTTGTCTTTTGAAAATATGGCTGAACAGGATCAAGTGGCTCGATTGTTGCAGCAGTCAAATCTAATGGATTATTCGTATAAGAGAAATGATTCATTTCTTCTTCGAAAAACAAATCATCTATGATTGGAAGGGTGAAAGTAAATATAGATCCTTCCCCTAGTTTTGAACGAACAGTTAATGTCCCTCCTTGTAACTCTACTAATTCCTTACAAATGCTTAACCCAAGTCCGAAACCGCCGCTAGCCCTTGAAGAATTTACTGCTGCTTGTTCATAAGGATAGAAGATTTTTGGCAAAGCATGCTCAGCTATCCCAATGCCGGTATCTTCTACATGAATATAAGCTAAGCCATCGCTTATTTCAGCCCGAATAGAGATAGATCCTTCATCCGTATACTTGATTGCATTGTGAATTAAATTAAATAGAATTTGAATTAACCGATTCTCATCTGCTCTAATAACAGGAAAAGAATGAGGGATGTCCACATGAAACTGAATAGGTTTCCCATCTGCCATCAGTTTTGTCATATCGAGAACACCAGTTACAATGGCATGAATATTAATTTTTTCAACATTTAATTGAAGTGTCTTTTCTTTCAGTCTTGTCACATCAAGTAAATCGTTCAGCATCAATGACATCCGTTTACTGACAACCATCAATATTTCTAAGCGTTTTTTATGCTCTTTGCTTATGGGGGTACCTTGATCTTCCAAGATTATTTGGATGATATTTGTTATCCCGTGTAATGGATTTCTCAGTTCATGGGAGGTATTAACTAAAAACTCGTCCTTCCTTTTATCTTCAAGCTGCAGCTTTTTAGCCAGCCGCTCAGCTTTGGTCGTTACCAAGAAATAACGCTTAAACCAAAAGGCAGTAAATGCGAGAACGGCAAAAATAAGATCAAAAGGATAATGCAGACTGATTGGTGTTGAAATGGTCCAACAAATATTTACACCAACGCTTATACATCCAAGCAGCAAAAAAATGAGTTCTTCGTAATTCTTTTGTGTCTTTTGCAGCATAATTGTTACAATTGAAACGAAGATTGAGAGAATTAAAGTTAATCTAAGCAAAACTTTAGAAGTCATAATAATGTACTCAGGTTCTGCTAATAGAATAAAAAAGGAATAAAGTATACAAAAACAGGAATAGCCAAGTACGATCCAATTTTTGTTTTTTAAAGGGTAGAGGCTGTTAATAACCAATGGAATAAATGCACTCACACCAATATAGGCAAAATAAATGATCTTTAATGACCATTCGTATTCAATTGAAAACAATTTAAATAGTAATTTATCATCAGATACTAACACACTGAGAATAGCAAATAAGAGCAAGATGGAGAAGTAAACCAATCCTTTGTTTAGCTTGGAACCGATAAAATTAGCTATGATTGCATAGACACTATGTAATAGAAAAACAACACATAGCAACAGCTGCAATCCGATTGAAAGATAGGTTCTGAGATTAATGGCTTCAATTGTCCCTATGCGTATAGATTTAATGATACCGCCCTTTTTTGCGTTGCTAGAAACATGGATAACTACGTCTATTTCATTATCAACTGGTTTAAATGTACCGATGTAGGGCATGTTATTGCCATAATGATCTTCTAGATTTGTTGCTGGCTTTCCAGTTTGTCCGATTAATTGGCCATTTACGTAAACGGCGGATGCATTATAGAGATTGTCTAACTTGAGCCCATAAACTTGGTATTGATTGTCATCAAGCAATATCCGTAATTTATATGTACCATGGTAAAAAGAAGAATGATGATCCTTAGGGAATGCATCGTTCCAGTTTTCAGGGACATGTTGAAATATTTTCTTTTTTTCATCCATTTCATCATTCGATTGACCAGGTGTTAGAAATGTGGAAGGGTAAAAATCCCACTCCCCATTCAGTGTAAGTGTTTGAGTAGATGTAAACTTTATTCCGCGTAAATCAAGTACGCCGTGTTCAGCTGTTGGATTGTCATCATAATCAAGCGTGGATAAGAAGGTCATCCAGCTAAAGCGAAAAGTTGTAATGAAAATAACAAAAAGGATAATAATTGCGATCCATTTATTTTTATTGATTGGTTTCATCATTCTCTGAATAATTTCCTTTATATTTTTTTGGGAAGATCGTAAAAAGTCTATCAAAATAAACTCTACATTTTCTATACTACACGAATGGGTTTCATAATTAATACTACATTTTAGTTAAGTAGAATAGAAAATGGCTTTAAATTTAAGAGATTGTTCCTTCTTAATAGAAAATCATTGAATGAAAAGGGCAAACCAATTAAGATAAACAATGTGAAAATGCATTAAAAGAAAGGATGAATCAGTTTGTTTAAATTTAAGACTTTTGATTGGGAAAAGTTGCTAATAGATTCAGGGGAAAAGGTCTTAGAGGTTATTGGGATATTCATTGCATATATAATTGTAAAAAAAATTGGGCGAAAGATTTTAGATCGAACGTTTCTAAATATTAGTAAGCGAAAAAATATCTCAGAAGGCAGGGCACTTACACTTCATAGGCTAGCTGAAAATATTTTATCGTACAGTCTAATCTTCATCCTTGCAGCTTCATTGTTTAATGCACTTGGATTACCTGTTGCAAGCTTAATTGCAGGGGCAGGAGTGGTTGGATTAGCGATCGGCTTCGGAGCACAAGGACTTGTGAGTGATGTAGTTACAGGTTTTTTCCTATTGTTAGAGAAACAACTGGATGTAAATGATTACGTAACAATTGGCAATATCGATGGGGTTGTAGAGGCAGTAGGTTTACGCACTACCCAGCTTAGGAGCTTTGATGGAACATTAAACTATATCCCAAATCGGGATATTTTAACGGTAAGAAATCATTCTCGAGGAAGCATGCGCGCACTTGTCGATATTGGGATTGCGTATGATGAAGATATTGATCATGCAATTGAAGTAACTCAAGCTGTTTGTGATCAAATAGCTGCAGAGAATCCTGTTATTGTAGAAGGTCCAAATGTCATTGGTGTTCAAGCATTAGGTGCATCAGATGTCGTGCTGCGGGTGATTGCCAAAACGGAGAATGGCGAACAATGGGCAGTTGAACGTGAAATTCGCAAGGCGATCAAAGCTGCTTTTGATGCAAATGGCATTGATATTCCATACCCTCATCAAGTAATGATTCATAAGAATGAACAATATCCCGGGAAATCATAAGGAAGAAGGCTTAATGAAAAGAGAAGATACCCCCAAACTCTAATAGGATATCTTCTCCAATGTTAGGCCTGCTTTTCTATTTGAACGGGTTGAACACTTCCTGATTCTTCCGTCTTCTTTTTCGTGTTTCCGCTCCATTTTAAATACGTACCGATTCGCATCAATTTTTCAAAAGGTCCTACTTTCCAAACCTTTAAATAGAAGTGGCTGGTGATGACTTGAATCCCATAAATGGCAATGGCTAATAATATGCCGTTAATAACGCCGATTTGTCCAAATAGCCCGAATCCATACCCATAGAAGATGGTTGTACAAATAATACTTTGAAGTAAATAGTTGGTCATGGAGAGACGGCCAACATTTTCAAAGAGCTTTAGAAAAACGGGGTTAACTCCTTTTGCATAAAGAAGGGCAAAAGCAAATATATAACCAATAGCTAATAATGGCGCTCCCAACATTTGTGCCACCCCTGCCCAAGAAGTATTCGGCAGTAAATATGGAATGCTCTTTAGAAGTAAGCCAATTGGGACGAGTAAACTTGCCCACCGTACATACAGCTTCTGCTCTTCCTTTGGCTGGGTAAACCAGCGTATTTTTGCCGCATACATTCCTAGTAAAAATAATGGACAAAGCATTAAAGGTGTAAATAGAATGATAAACAGATAGGCGCCAGGTGTGAGGGCAAGCGGTTCTTCCCCGCTGTTCCGAAATTCTTTAATCTCAGAATAGCTGCCATCTGCATAAATAAGATTTGCTTTTTGAACATACGAGTCTATTCGTTCAGCTTCTTCTGGTGTAGCTGTCATCGTTCCAAACCCAATAAATGATGTTAAAATGAGCAAAGTAACCGCCCAAATAAAGATTGTTTTTGGCTTGCGGTTTAAGAAAATCATCATAAGTAGGCCTAAACAGCCATATGAAAAAAGAATATCGCCTTCCCACACAAAAGTGGAATGCAGCAAACCAAGAACGATCAACAGGAAAAAACGACGGGCGAAATGCCGTTTTACCTTTCCGCCATTCTCTTCAAGCTTATCCTTCATTTTGATCATCGAATATCCGAATAGAAACATAAAGATGGGCATAAAGCTGCCTTCCACGAATACCTTTAGCCAAATATTCGCCGCTTCATCGCCTGTAAATAATTTGAAGTGCTTAAGCTCATCTTTTCCCCACATGCCGTATTGAAAAATAAGCAAATTTGCCATTAAAATACCGATTAAACTAAACCCTCTAATCCCATCAATAATTCCTAACCTTTGTTTCATTTTATCTTCTCCTTTATTCATATCAGCATACTCCTACTCTACTTCTTTCAGCTTTCATGGGAATGAACAAAACTTTACTATTGGATTAATTTTTTCCATTTCGTTCAACTGTTCGTAAAGTTACTATGCTACGATATGAGGGAGGTGGATGCTCATGGAAACAAAGAACATCTTAATTGTAGATGATGAAAAAGCAATCGTGAAAATGCTGGAGCTAATGTTGAAAAAGGAAGGGTTTCAGTATATTTATACGGCCCATTCAGGCAGTGAGGCCCTTGAAATAGTAGAGAAGGCAAGCATTGATATTATTATTCTTGATGTCATGCTTCCAGATTGCAGCGGATTTGAGCTTTGTCCAAAAATCCGTGAGAAAACAAATGCATATATTTTATTTTTAACTGCCAAGGTTTCTGATCTTGATGTCCTGACGGGGTTTGCAACAGGCGGGGATGATTATGTTACGAAACCATTTAATCCGCTTGAGATCGCTGCGAGAATAAAAGCGTATCTAAGGAGGATCCCTGCTGCCAAGAGTCAACCAATTTCTACTGCTACTAAATTACATGATTTTGGAAGATTTATTTTAGACGAAAGTGCTGGAGAATTAATCGTTAATGGAAAACAAGTCCCATGTCCTACACAAGTATATTTACTGCTGCTGTACTTTTGTAAACATCCGAATATCGTGCTTTCTAAAGCGACCCTGCTAGAAGCAGTTTGGGGATTTGAACACTTTGTCGATGACAATACAGTTTCTGTCCATATTCGAAGAATTAGAGAGCGGATTGAGGAAGACCCGAGCAATCCTAAATTTTTACTTACGGTCAGAGGGCTTGGTTATAAGCTTGTAAAAGGAAGACCATTATGAATCGTTTAAGAAGGCGGCTATTCCTCCATTTCTCCTTACAATTTATTTCACTGGCAGTTGCAATAATTATTCTATTCCTTTTTATTTTACTCATTGCAGTCCTGTGGATAACGAAGGATGAATCTAAGTACAACTATTATCAGACGAAAGTTGAAAGTATTTCGATGAATACAGGCAATTCATTGAAAGAAATTTCTATGGTAGATGGATGGGATAAGGATTTTGCTAGGGACGGGATCTGGGTGCAGATTATTAATCATAACGGGGAAGTCATTGAATCAGGCAATGTTCCAGATACGATTCCGAATCAATATAGCGAGCATGATTTACATAAAATGCAGGAAACAAACGAGCTCCAAGGCTATTCCCTGACCTTCTTTCTAGAAACTCTGTATGATGAGCCTTATTTATTCGTTTTAGGATATGAAGATGAAGCGCGTAAATTGCTGCAGCAAATTGCTGCTGAGTTTGGAAAAGATGGCATGGTTCCGAAAGCACATTTGAAACAGGTGGAGGATAGACTCTTATCCATTGATGGATATTTAAAAATTTATGACGCAAATGAAAATTTAGTCCAGTCATTTGGCAGCGCGCTAGATATTGATGAAGAGCTTCCGCTAGATATATTTGTCCGAAAGATGGCACCTGATATTTATTCGACAAAAACAACGATAGTGAAGGATCCGCAAACGCAAGCTTTATGGGTTCTCTATACACCAAATGAAAATAAGCAGGAGATCAAGCTCGATTCAATGAAAGACATTATTATTGCGTTTGCTGCATCTGGTGTAATCGTTCTTGTGATTACCATTATCATCTCTTTTTGGAATGGCTTCCGCTATGGGAATCCGCTTTTTATTTTTACTAGCTGGCTTAGCCGGATGGGAACGGGCAATTACAATGAGGTATTAACGGAAAAGGAAAAGAAGCTTATTTTCCGGAAAAACGGGAAGGTTCGGCTAAAATACCGCTTATATGCGGAGGTTTTTCAAGCATTTTATGCAATGGCAGAAAAATTAGCTGCATCAACGAAGGAGAGGGAACAGCTTGAGAAAACTAGGGAGGAATGGATGACCGGCATTTCTCATGACCTTCGTACCCCATTGACAACGATGCAAGGATACGGATCGCTATTAGAAAGCGGCCAGTATGATTGGTCTAAACAAGAACTTGAGGATATAGGGAGAACAATTGGCGAAAAAAGTGCCTATATGTTAACACTAATTGAGGACTTCTCTTTAAGCTTCCGATTAAAGAATAATGCTTCGCTTGTTGATTTTCAGCTGATTGAAGTAAATCAACTGCTATTAAGCATTGTAAGTAAGTTCAATGAGGATCGGACGTTGGCAGGCTATCAGCTATCGTTTAGTCCATTAAATCATCGCGTATCTCTTCAAATTGCCAAAAGGTGGTTTGAAAGAATGATGGATAACTTAATTTATAATGCAATTATTCATAACCCGTCTGGAACGGCTATTAAAATTATAATGGAAGAAGATAGAATAAGCGGACTGCTCAAAATCATGATTAAAGATAATGGAATAGGGATGGATGAGGAGACAAGAAAATACCTATTTAATCGCTACTATCGAGGAACGAATACAGATGAACGGGTGGAGGGCTCTGGATTAGGGATGAGCATTGCGATGCAAATTGCCGAGTTGCATAAAGGGGAGATCATTGTGGATTCAGAGATCAATAAAGGGACACAGGTTACCGTTTCTCTCCCGCTTCATAAAAATACAAAGCAGTTGGAAACATAAGTGGGGCAAGCAGAAGAGAGTTACTCTTCTGCTTGCCTTTTCAATTTTACTTTTTGATAGGTGGCAAGGCAGAACTCTTTAAAGGAAGTATCTGGAAGCGATTCGAAGTTTTTAATCGCCATTTCTGCAAATTGAATAGCTGCTTTTAAATCGTTTTGTTCCAAATAACAAAGGGCCTTATAGGAATCTGCAATATAAAATATGGATAAATCGAACGGATGATGTATATAAGAAGGGATGCTGACTTGCTCAAGGCAATGAAGAGCTTCAGAAAAATGACCAAGGTTATATAAGGCTCGTCCCTTTTCAATCAAGAAATACGCTTGATAGCTTCCTGGCTTTTCATCACTCTCAAGGATTTTATCAGTCCATTTAATGGCTTTAGCATATTCATGTTTCTCTGAAATGAGTGAATCAATATGGATCAGCTCGCAAAACCATTTAGAGTTCATATCATCAGCAAACTCCTCATATTGCTTTAGCTTCTTCATATAATATGCTTTCTTTTCAATATTTTTTGACATCATCGCATATCCGGCAGCAAGCCGATATAAATCATCTATTAAGTAAAATATTCGATTCTCTTTTGAAAAGTTTAGTGCCTCATTCATTACGCGTGTGGCAGAATCGGTATCACCGACGGCAAAGTATAAGGCCGCTTCATGATAATCTAATGACAGCCTTGTCATTGGATCGATGTAAGCGTGAGTTGCTTCAATTTTCCGGCGTTCACTTAAATGGATGTTCAATGATTCGGTATAGTCATGGGCGAAAAATTTGTCTACTGAACGGAAAACACCAAGTGATGCCCTGCGTGAAGTAAGGTTCATCTGATCATAGATTTGTGCAGCTTTATTTACTAATTCGTGCCAGCCATCCTTTTTTTCATAGTAAAGGGAGCGGCTGTATATATCTAACAAGCGGGCTGATTCGTATCCATTGGCAAGCCTGCCTGCATAAGGTTCAATGAGGGAAATGAGCTGCTTATATTGGTCATTTGCTTCTTCTGGTTCTTGATTATATATCTTTTCCGCCTTTTCAAGAATCTCCCGAAGTTCCTGTGAACTGATTTCTTCTAATAAATCAGTTACCTCTACACCTAATTGCTGTGCAATATATGTTAGGCTTTCCATCGAAGGCTTGGCCTTATTATTTTCAATGAGACTAAGCATCCCTTTTGTGAGTGCGTCACCTGCTAACGCTTCTAATGTCATTTTCTTTTGTTTTCGTAATTTACGTATGCGTTCTCCTAACATGGCTTATATACACTCCTAATTTCACTTTAGTTTAATTATATTAAACTTTCGCTTGTAAAGAAAGAGGAAAGGTGATATGATTTGTTTAATTAAATTAAACATTTTGAAGGGTGTGTTATTTTGGAAGATGCATTGAAGCTGAAAAAGGCAACCTATCATTTATGGACATTTACGATAAGTAAACTTATTTCTACATTTGGGGCAAATGTATATTCATTTGCAATTAGCTTCTATATTTTACAAATGACAGGATCTGCAACAAACTTTGCAGCGAATCTGATTTGCAGTATTTTGCCTCGAACGCTTGCGGCACCATTTGTTGGCTATGTGGCAGATAATTATTCACGGAAAGCCATTGTCATTTGTTCACAGATTGCAACAACGATGGCAATTGGAGGTCTTCTGATCGTAAGTTTAAACATAGGTCTTTCTCTTATTGCTATTTATACAACCACTTGTATTTTGTCTATCACGTCCACGTTTTCTGGCGTTACATTTTCGTCATCGATTACTGGCCTTGTTGATGAAGCGCGGATCCAGAAAGCAATGTCTTTAAACCAGATGTCTATTTCCTTGGCCTCCATTGGTAGTCCGGCGGTAGGGGGGCTTCTCTACGGTGCTGTTTCTATGCCGGTATTCCTTATTATCTATATGTTTGCCTCCAGTATAGCCATCATTCTTGAGTCAACGATGAACTTCAAGCTGTTTGCGAAAAGGAAGGAAAAAATTGAAGGAGAGAAAAAAGAAACGATGTGGCAAAGCATGAAAGCTGGATTAAATTATTTAAAATTGCAGCCATTATTAATCATCGTCATCTGGGTTGCCCTTCTTATTAATTTCCTCTTCGGCGCATTTGAAGTGGGTTATTCCTATATTCTTATTGAAAAGTTAAAAATGACTTCACAGCATTTCGGGCTTACACAAGGTTCATTTGCAGTAGGTATGCTAGTAATGTCGCTTTATTTTTCAGTAAGGAAAGAAGTGAAATTCCCACTCCTGGTCTCAAAAAGGGGGATAATAGGAATGGGAGCAATGATTGCAGGGATTTCAATCCCGCTAATGATTTCACTATCACCGAATGCTATTTTTGCTTATTATATTGTACTTATGTTCGGTTTCGGTATCATTCTTATGATTGTTAACACACCATTGCAAGTAATGATGCAAAAACAAATAGATGACGACTACAAAGGTCGCGTTTTTTCTTTATTTGAAACAGCAGCAATGGCCCTCATGCCTCTTGGAATGGTATTGTATGGTTTCTTATACGATGTGTTGCCGGCACAGTGGATATTAATCATTACAGCCATCCTTTTAATCGGCGTAGTCCTTATACTTGCCAGACCAGCTATCGTTAGAAAGGTACATCCAGAACTTTCCGATGGGAAAGAGCCAAAGCAAAGAGTGGAAACCGTATAAGGAAAAAGAACTAAAAACTTAAAGAGTCGACTTTTTTCTTTTTTCTTCCTGTATAATTACTTTACATTTGAAAATGGAATTTTAGTCGAGGTGAATTCAGGTGAAAAAGGGGATGGCTGCTCTCGGATGTTTTTTTATCGCAATTGCTGCTTTTTTGTATGTGGCGAAACATATAACTGCTGCCTTAATGTCTGCCTATATTAATACGCCAGAGGTCACTTATTATGAAGGGGCACATGAATTAATTGGTTTTGGCATGACATTCTGGACACTGCTCTCGCTTCTTGCAGGAATCCTTTTTCTGTTTATCGGCATATGGCCATCTATAAAGGGATTGCTTCAGGTGAAGAATTCAAATAGCAGGATAAGCAAAAACATATAATAAAAAGAGGAAATAGGTTCTCGATGAGAGAACCTATTTCCTTTTTTGATTATCAGAAAGTGTAACATTAGAATGAGAGAATTGTTTAGCGTAAGCGTCCTCGCCTATTAAACTTCAGGCCCACTCCGCAACGATTGCGTCAACATCGGTTCGTTCTCGCTCACCGTGTTTTCTTTATCCCAGTCGCGGTTCTTCCAGTTTGCACGGAAAGATGGCCAAGGCGCTTGCGCTTTTCTAAGATTACATGCCTGTTTGTCCACTGTCATGGCTTAATTGCCAGCCAATGCCAAATTTATCAGTTACTTGACCATAGCATTTGCTCCAGAAGGTTTCTTGAAGCTCCATGCCGACAGTCCCGCCTTCTTTCAATTTATTAAATAAAGATTTAATTTCGTCGATGTCCTTGCTGACAATGGCAAGGGTAATGTTATTTCCTTGGGTGAAAGGCGATCCAGGAAAAGTGTCAGAAAACATAACGGTACTCCCGCTTATAGTTAGGCGGGCATGCATAACTAAATTTTTTGCTTCCTCTGGAAGCGGAAATTCTGGGTTTGGCGGTGAATCACCAAATGCCATAATTTGCGGTTTTTCAGTACCGAAAACATCTGCATAATATTCTACAGCTTCACGGCAATTTCCATTAAAAGTTAAGTAAACTTCTACTGCCAACATCACCACTCCTCTAAAATCATCATTATCGTACAACACTCATTATAACCATTAAGCGGCAAATCCAATATAAATTTTATAAAAAAAAGATTAAATAATTAAAAATTTAGACTTTTCTTTTTATTATACGTACTCTATAATTGGTATAGACAACTATACCAATTAATTTAATTTAAGGAAAGTTGAAACATCTAAGGGAAAAAAATTTTCATTATCTATTTGGGCCTTTTAGGAGCTGTTTAAATGGAAAGAAAGATTCTCATTTCCAATGTCACAATTGTTAACTATGATCAAGCAGAATGTATTGGCAGTATATTTCTTAAGGATGGCAAAATCGAAAAAATAGGTAAAGACTTACAAGTTGATGCAAATGAACATCTAGACGGGACGTCGAAAGGATGGGTAGTGTTTCCTGGTTTTATTGATATGCATATTCATGGCTCAGAAGGCTTTGACGCGATGGACGCGACAGATGAGGCAATCCGTGGAATGGCTCATTCCTTAGTGAAGGAAGGAACGACTGGCTTTCTAGCAACGACGATGACACAATCGATTCATGCGATAGAGGATGCATTAGTAAGTATCAGTCATTACGAGAGCGATATGGATGGAGCAGAGCTGTTAGGTGTACATGTTGAGGGGCCTTTTATATCAAGAAGATGGGCTGGTGCCCAGCCTGTGGAGCATATTATTGAACCATCCATTGAACTATTTAACCAATGGCAAAAGCTTAGCAGGCATCGGATCAAGCAAGTTACGATTGCACCAGAGATTAGGAAAGGATTTGAATTTATTAAAGCGTGCAGTAAGAAGGGGGTACTTGCATCGATCGGCCACTCAGATGCAACAGCAGAAGAAGTGGAAAGGGCAGTTGAATTAGGAGCAAGACAAGCAACACATTTATTTAATGGGATGCGCCCTTTTCATCATCGTGATCCAGGTGTTGTTGGGGCAGTGCTGCTTGAGAAAAGGGTAAAGACAGAGGTGATTGCTGATTTTTTGCATAGTCACACAGATGCTTTAAACCTTTCTTTTCGTCTAAAAGGGGCAGAAGGGATTATCTTAATAACAGATGCTATGCGTGCAAAAGGGCTGCCATATGGCTCATATGATTTAGGAGGACAATCGGTAACGGTAACAGAAAGTGGTGCCCATCTCGCAAATGGAGCTTTAGCCGGGAGTGTGCTATCAATGGATCAAGCGGTTCGCAACATGAAAAAGGCTACAAATTGCACATTACAGGAACTGGTCGCCATGTCATCTGCTAACGCAGCTAAACAGCTTTGCCTTCCAAATAAAGGATATATTGCAGAAGGCTTTGATGCTGACTTAGTTATATTGGATAAGTCGTTGAATGTACAAAAAACCATCTGCCGCGGTCGTATTGTTTTTGAGAAATAATTGGTAATGGAAAGGAATGAGAAAGGCTTGATAGATAAAGAATCTCGTGTGCCCATCTATCTCCAAATTGAAGAGTTGCTGAAGCAGCGTATTTATCTAGAAGAATATAAAATTGGCGAAAATATCCCTTCAGAGCGTGAGTTATCTGAACAGTTAAAAGTGAGTCGTATGACTGTGAGGCAATCCATAACAAACCTTGTGAACAATGGACTTTTATATCGGGAAAAGGGAAAAGGCACGTATGTTGCTAACCCAAAGCTAGAGCAGCCTTTAAATGGATTAACCAGTTTTACGGAGGATATGAGGGCAAGAGGAATGGAACCTAGCAGTAAATTAATCAACTTTGAGAAAATGATTCCGCCTGTTGATATCGCAAGAGAACTTCAGCTAGAACAGGATGAACTCGTTTTTCATGTCATTCGTATCCGGAATGCAGATTTAAAGCCGATGGCTATTGAAAGAACCTATATTCCTGTAAAGATTTTCCCAGAATTAGATGAGAAGAAAATGATGGGTTCCCTTTATGCATTAATTGAAGCACAATCTCATCAAAAAATTGGAAATGCAATTCAGCAAATGGAGGCAGCAATTGTTACAAAGGAAGACAGCAAATATTTGCAAATTAGTACTTCACAAGCTGTGCTTATTATTAAAAGGATTAGTTTTCTAACAGACGGTGTTCCTTTTGAATTGGTACGCAGCACGTATCGTGCAGATCGATATAAATTTATAAGTGAAATTAAGAGGTGAGGAGCATGCAGTCATATTTCGTAGAGATTCAACGCCTCTTGAATAAAGTATTCGAGCAGGAGCAAGGACAAATTGAAAGCGCTTCAAAGATCATTGCAGCGTGTATTCAAAACGGGGGAATTCTCCAAATATTTGGCTGTGGCCATTCCCATCTTTTGGCGCAGGATGCTTATTATCGGGCAGGAGGACTTGTTCCAATTCGCCCAATCACAATCGAACCATTAATGCTTCATGCAGGTGCGCTAACTTCTTCGAAAAATGAAAAGGATCCCTCATTTATAAAAAATCATTTGGAGAACTTTGAGTTCGAGCAAGGAGACGTTCTTATCGTTATATCAACCTCCGGGTGTAATCCTGTACCAATCGATGTTGCCCTATTAGGGAAAAAAGCCGGAATAACCGTTATATCCCTCCAGTCATTAGAGTATCAGGAGCAGCAGACGAGACACGAAAGCGGGCATAGACTGGAAGAAGTGGCAGACCTCGTATTAAATACACATATACCAGTTGGCGATGGAATATTAAACCTTCATGGTGTTCAATATGGGCCGGCTTCAACTGTGATTGGTTCTGCAATCTTGCATGCCTTATTTAGCCAAGTGATAGAATCCCTTGATATGGATAGATTGCCAGTTTTTCAGAGTGCTAATGTCTCGACCAACCAAACTGCTAATATTGCCCTAATTGATCAATATAAAGACCGTATTAACTTTGAATAATGAAATAGGGAGAGGTTTTATCATGGAAAAAAGATTTAAAATTACTGCACCGGAAGGCCTTCACGCAAGGCCATCGCCGTTTGTTGCAATGGCAAATAAAGCAGCCAAAACAGGGAAAACAAAAGGCAGCCATGCTGACACGTCAACGAACGTGAGGGTATAGGATGAGGAGACTAGGAATTTCTATTTATTCTCAACATGGGACGTTAAATGAGATAAAGGATTATATCAAGCTGGCGCATGCGAATGGTTTTGATCGAATATTTACCTGCTTAATGTCTTTAAAAAATGATGAGGAGAGAGAAAAGCTTCAGCAGCTAAATCAATTTGCGCATACACTTGGATTTGACATTTATGCAGATGTTGCTCCTCCTGTTTTAGAGGAATTAGGATTAAGCTTTCGAGAAATTTCTCAGCTGAAGGAATCGTATCATCTTGATGGATTGCGGTTAGACATGGGGTTTTCAGGGCAGGAGGAAGCATTCATGTCATTGGATGCTTCAAATATGAAAATCGAATTAAATAGTAGCAATGGAACAAAATATGTGGAAAATGTTTTGTCCTATAAGCCGAATTTAGAGAATATTGTTGGCTGTCATAACTTTTATCCAAGGAAGTATACAGGACTTTCACGCAGTC
Organism: Cytobacillus sp.; assembly: GCF_032154635.1. Lineage (GTDB taxonomy): Bacteria > Bacillota > Bacilli > Bacillales > Cytobacillaceae > Cytobacillus. The sequence goes on from NZ_JALDXW010000022.1 coordinate 23,231, forward strand.
ATTTTATGAGCAGTTCAATGCTTTTTAAGAAGAATCATATTCGGACGGCTGCAATGATTTCATCACAGGCTGCGAAATTTGGACCTTGGGAAGAAACACCATTTGGCTTGCCAACATTAGAGGAGCATCGTCATCTGCCAATCGTCGTTCAAGCAAAGGATTTATGGCATACAGGCTTAATTGATGATTTAATTATTGGGAATATGTATGCTTCTAAAGAAGAGCTTGAGGCATTGGGCAGCTTGAATCGCAATAAGTTGGAGTTACGAGTTAAAACTTCATCCCTGACAAGTTCTATGGAAGAAAAGGTAATATTTGAGGAACATCATTTTAATCGTGGCGATGTATCTGAATATGTCATTCGGAGCACACAGCCTCGAGTAAAATATAAGAACGACTCTTTTCCTGCCCATGATACAGGAAATATAGAACGAGGAGATGTTACGATCGATAATGATTTAGACATCCGTTATAAAGGGGAACTGCAAATTGCTTTAAAAGCCATGCCTAATGCTGGCTGTACAAATGTTGTAGCAAAAGTAGTGCCTGAAGAACATGATTTACTAGATCAAATCCAACCGTGGGAATCATTTCGTTTTGTAAAAATTGATGATTGATGAGCAAGGGGGTTGAGCACATGTTTGATTGCTCAATCCTTTTTATTGTATTAGTATGGAATCATATGCAGCACTATTATGAATTATTTCAAGATAATGGAAGGAGAAGGGTGGCTATAAAACTAGAAATCATTCAAAATCAAGGGGAACTGTTCAATCGGGCAGTTGACATTATTTCGAATTCTTTAAAGAATGGGGCAAAGACTTTCGGATTAGCAACTGGAGGAACCATGCTTCCCCTTTATGAACGTTTAAGGAATAGTGATTTAGATTTTTCTACTTGCCAAAGCGTTAATTTGGACGAATATGTTGGCATTCCGAAGGAGCATCCTGAAAGCTATCATTCTTATATGAATAGACAGCTTTTTCATGCGAAACCGTTTAAAGTGATTAATATACCTAACGGGGAAGCGAAGGATATACACAAAGAAGCAAATGATTATGAAGAATTACTAAAAACGTTAACAGTTAACCTGCAAATCATTGGTGTTGGTGAAAATGGCCATATTGGTTTTAACGAACCGGGAACACCGTTTAATAGTGAAACACATGTTGTTGAACTGGCTGCATCAACTAGAGAAGCGAATGCACGATTTTTCGATTCAATTGAAGAGGTACCAAAAATGGCTATTACGATGGGCATCTCCACTATTCTGCGCGCAGAGTGTATTCTGCTAATAGCCACTGGCGAGAAAAAAAGATATGCGATGGAAGCTTTATTAAAAGGGGAAATAACTGAAGACATACCAGTAACAAGTATTTTGCAGCACCCGAATGTTATGATCCTAACAGATTTGGATCTAGATGTAAGATGAAATAAAAAGGGTCATTCAAAAGTCTTTTTCTGACTTTTGAATGACCCTTTTCTTATATAGTTGATACTAATGTATTTCACCTGATGCAACTGTTTTTTCACGTTCTTTTGGAATGATTAGATTAAGGATGACGGTAGCAATTGCACCAACTGCAGTTCCTGAAGATAAAATATAATTTGCAAAGTCTGGTACGCTATTTAAAAGCTCCTTCGGAAGAACAATTGTGCCAATTGTTAGTAGGATCGGAACGCCGATCACCATCATATTACGGTCATCGATAACTACATTCTGAATGACCTTTAATCCATTCATAACAATGGCCACACAAACAACACCGAATATACCGTTGATGACTGGCTCTGGAACACATGTAATCACAGCGGATAATTTTGGAATTAAGCCTAATGCCACAAGAATAATCCCGGCACTGATAATTGCCATTCTGCTTGCCACACCAGTGATAGCGATAATTCCAGCATTAGAGGAATAGCCAGTCATCGGTGTTCCTCCGAAAAGTGAACCTACAAAACAGCCAATTCCCTCTCCGAAAGATGCACGATTCAATCTTTTGTCATCTAATTTACTGTCGGTTACAGTTGAGACTACAAACCATGTTCCGGTTGTTTCAATTAAAATAACTAAATAAATAAATACCATCGTTAAGATTGCTTGCAAATTAAATACTGGTTTCCCGAATGGGAAGAAGCTAGGGAGTGAAAACCAAGCTGCTTCTTTAACAGAAGAGAAATCGACTGAGCCGAAAATGGAAGCTGTAATTGTTCCAGCAATAATAGCAAGGATAACGGATACTAGGCGGAAGAATGTGCCATATCCTTTTTTCTTACGGCCAAGAAGAATACAAATGATTAACACTGCTGCAGAAACAAATGCAATTAACACATTGTGTCCGATATTTCCTGGTGCACTATAGATACTGTTAAATGCACTAGGCATTAAGGAGATTCCGACAATAACAATGACTGTTCCGCCCACTAGAGGTGGAATTATTTTCTGTACAGCTTTTGCGAACCATTTTAGCGGGTATCCGAGGATTGCGATAATCAATGCTCCTGGGAGCAGACTTCCAAATACTGCGCCGAGGCCGAGCTTGCCGCCAATCGCAGCTAAAGCCCCAATCGGGACATAGGATGGACCTTGGACTACGGGCAGGCGAAGACCTCCAATGGTTTGAATAAGTGTAGCTAGTCCTGCTGCAAGGAAACACATTTGAATGAAAAAAGTGGTATTCATTGAATCTAATGCGAGTAAACCAGCAATGATAATAGGTGCAATATATAAATCCATCGCAAGTACATGCTGCATGCCAAGCAGAAATGCTTTTCCCCAACTGATTTTTTCATCTACTCCGATTAAATTGTTCGTGTTTTTTGTGTTTTGTTCCACTGTATGAATCTCCTCCATTACTAGTCTTGGTTAATATATGAAAAGAATAAAGAATAACAAAATGTAGTAAAGTTGTAGAATTCCTTGAATAACAGCGGATTACCTTATGTTCGAAAAGTAAACACTGTTTGTATGTTGAAAATCATAATTGAATTATAAATAAGGAATTTAAAAATGTAAATATAATTTACGTACATTTATTTTAAAAAATATTTTAACGTTCGTGTTTTTGTTGACTTTGGAAGTTGCCCTTCATACAATAGAGATAATGATAGTAACGGAGGGAAGGAAAATATGATTTTAGAAGATAATGCTTTGCGCAATGATTGGATTGTTGCTTGTAAATCATCAGATATTAAAGACGAGCCTGTGCAGGTTATATTAATGGGAGAACGAATGGTCATTTTTCGAAATGATGAAGGAATTCATGTTTTCAAAGATTTATGTATTCACAGAGGAGCTGCACTCTCGCTTGGATGTGTAAAAGATGGAAATCTAGTATGTCCCTATCATGGATGGGAGTATAATTCTGAAGGAACATGTACAAAAATTCCTCAGCTGCCAGAGGGAAGATCGATTCCATTAAAGGCAAAGGCAATTAAATATTCTTGCAAAGAGGCTTATGGATTTGTTTGGGTAAATTTTAATAATAATCAGCCAACATTCTTTTCATATCCAGAATTTTCGGATGAAAGCTATCGAAATGTACTTTGGGGACCTCAGGAGGTAAATGCCAATCCGCCAAGAATTGTTGAAAACTTTCTTGATGTTGGTCATTTATCTTTTATACATGAAGGATTTTTAGGTGTACAAGAGCATCCGGTAATTAGTGACTACAATGTAAATGTAGCCGAAGATCGGATTTTCTCCGATGAAATTGCTGTATTTCAGCCGGATCCAGATGGAACAGGGCAATCGAAGGATGTTTACTACACATATGAAATTGTTCGTCCATTAACTGTTCGTTTCACAAAAAGGGATCCTGATACGGACAATAAAATGACGATTTTACTTACGATCCTTCCGGTTGCAGAAGGAAAATCAATCGCCTATGGAATTATGTCATTTAACTATGAAACAGGTACGACTGATCAAGAAATTATTGATTTTCAAGATATGATTTTTGCTCAGGATAAGCCGATTGTTGAAAATCAGAAACCGGAGGACTTGCCGCTAGATTTGCAAGTGGAGTTATCTTTGAAATGTGATCGAATGAGTATTGCTTATCGTCAATACCTAAAAAAACTTGGAGTTACACTTGGGACGGAATAACTATTTTAGAAAGACTCGTCATTAGCTGATGGGTCTTTTTTGCTTAGGGGAATTTGTCGAAACTTGCAGTTTTATGTATAATAATATTAATTATTTCAAAAAGCGTGATCTTTGGAGGAAAAAACTTGGGTAAATTGTATGATATTACTTTAGAGGATGAGAAAGATACGTTATATGTAAAAGCGCGTGGTTTCTTTAAAGAAGAGGATGCCAAGGTATACTTAAGTGAGTTTCAAACAATGGTAAATACGATAGATCCATCGTGCTATAAATTAATCGTGGATGCACGCGAACAAGAAGCGGTTGATAAGAATGTATTGGCGGATATTGTTGCAGTCTTAAATATCTATATACGAGCAAAGTTTAAAAAGCTGGTAATTGTTAATCCCAAATGCCAGGTTTTAAAAAAACAAGTAGAAGAATGTGTGAAAAAAGTGAACTTTGAAGGAACATTTGTTTGTTCACTTGAAGATGCTTACAACTTATAATAATGAAGAAAGTGGGCGATTAACCCACTTTTTTTATTAGTGAATGGCATCAGAGTTGTAATGAATGAAAAAACACATGGAAAAAACAACATTTTAGCCGAATAGAAATGACTTTTCATTGAAAATGAAGTAACATTGTATATGGACTTTTAAAACAAATTCTTTGGGGAGGATATAGATGAATAAAGAAATTGCACCATCTCCACAGAAGGCTGCACTATCAAATCATCAACATACATCTTCGATGCTTGCTGATCTAAGAGCACTTTTTAAAGCGCCCGTTTTAATTGCTAATGTTCTCCCAGTTTTTAGCGGGTTTTGGCTAGCGCTTTATTTTACGGGTGTTTCTTTTATAGATTATTGGCAATTATTTTTGTTAACGATGATCGGAAGTACATTAGTTATGGCTGGTGCCCTCATTATTAATAATTGGTATGATGTGGATATTGACACCATTATGGACAGAACAAAACATCGGCCTACAGTGACGGGGAATATTCCTTTAAAAGTAGTTTTGACCATGGGGATTACTTTCTCGATAATTGGTTTTATCTGTTTGCTTTTTACAACGATTGAAGCGGTCATTTATGCGTTTATTGGCTGGTTTGTTTATATTGTATTATATACAATGTGGTCAAAAAGAAAATACACATTAAATACGGTTATCGGCAGTGTTTCAGGAGCGGTTACGCCCCTGATCGGCTGGACTGCTATCGATTCTGGATATCATTTAGTTCCAATCGTATTATTTCTTATCCTTTTCATTTTTCAGATGCCGCATACGTTTGCTATCGCCATGAAGAAGCATAAAGAATACGAGGCAGCTAAGGTTGCCATGCTTCCTGTTGTTTATGGGTTTGAAATGACAAAAAGGCAAATGGTTATTTATATTGCCTGCTTGCTCCCATTGCCATTTTTCCTTGCTTCCCTTGGAACAGTGTTCATGGTAATTGCGACATTAATTAATCTCGGCTGGCTTGCTGTGAGTATCAGCGGATTTTTTACAAAAGATGATATGAAGTGGGCACAGGTGAACTTCCTTTATTCGGTTAATTATATAACAATCTTATTTGTTATGATGGTGATTGTTACGTTGCCTATATTTAATTAGGACAAATATGAGAAAGGCTCAGTTATAGAACTGAGTCTTTTTTGTCGTTAATGAAGGCGAGAAGCAGCTATTTGATAGCATCAACAAAAAGACCGCGCAACAAATGTGAATGCTTGAGGGATACAAAGTGTCCACTCCAAACAAACACAATAGGAGGAAATGTCCACGGCCGGTGCCAGGCACCGGCCGTGGACATTTTTATGGACGTTTGTAAAGGATGAATAGTAAGACGAGCATAATGATATCCAGCCTGGCATTAAAAGCAAATGACATGAATCCGGTGTGCAGAATTGGAATCTTAGTTAATAGCAGTGCTGCAATCATAATGGTGATTAAAGGAACGGTCGCATGTTTCACTTGTTTATTTGCCAAGATAAGAATGCCGCAGATAATTTCAATAAGTGAGACGGAATACATTAGAAAAAGGGGAAAAGGCAGCCCTAAACTATTAAAATAATTGCCTAGCTCATCACTAACTAATTTCATCACCCCGGAAGTAATAAACACATATGCCACCGAATAGCGAATGAAATGAATCGCTGATAATGCGGTATTCAAGTACATCCCTCCTTCTTACAACTGTATGCATGAACTGGGACAAACAATACTGGATTTCTTATGGTGCTCGAAAGGAAATCGTCAAAAAATGTCCACGAAGGGTATCCAGCATCTTATGGTATAATGAAGCGGTTGAACTCAGTATATAAATAGAGGTGTGCATAAATGAAAACAGTCTTAGTCATCGGCGGAGGTGTAACTGGTTTATCCGCGATGTATGAATTGCATAAGTGGAAAAAGGCTAACCAATCAGATGTAAGACTGATTCTTACAGAAGCCTCAAGTGACCTTGGCGGAAAAATACGTACAGTGAATGAACATGGCTTTCTTATGGAAGCGGGAGCAGACTCAATCGTTACCCGAAAAGCAAAGATGATGTCATTCATAGAAGAACTTGGTTTAGAAAACGAAATCGTTTATAATGCTTCCGGCCGTTCGTTCATCTATACGGATGGAGAAATAAAGCCGATCCCTTCGGATGCCGTTTTTGGCATTCCGGCCAGTATAGAATCTTTAGCAAAAAGCACGCTTATTTCTGCAGAAGGAAAAGTGGAAGCATTAAAGGATCTTTACACGAAAAATGAAACATTTACGAAGAATGATTCAATAGGTGAATTTCTGGAGTATTTCCTTGGAAAGGAAATCGTTCAAAAGCAGATTGCTCCAGTGCTTTCGGGTGTTTATTCCGGGAAACTCAGCGATTTAACGATTGCCTCTACTCTCCCGTATGTGTTTGATTATAAGGAAGAATACGGAAGCATTATGAAAGGCTTTGAAGCGAATAAAAAGAAATTCCAAAGCGGTGGCGGACAAAAATTTATTTCATTTAGAAATGGCTTAGGCGTACTTATCGATGCGTTTGAACAAAAAATTGAACAAGCTGAAATCCTTAAAGGGATGGAAGCAAAAAAGATTGAAAAGGCCAACAATCGTTACCAAGTAACCTTTAGCAATCAAGAGATCATTGAAGCTGACCATATTGTACTGGCTATTCCGCATTCAGCTGCAGAAAACTTGATTGATGATGAAGCGATCAAAAGAGAATTTTCCACATTAGAGAATAGTTCGCTTATTAGTGTGTATGTTGGGTTTGATGTACCTGATCATGTTCTTCCAGAGGATGGAACAGGTTTTATTGCTGCGGATGATCATGAACTTACGTGTAATGCCTGTACATGGACAAGCAGGAAGTGGGGGCATACTTCGGAAAATGGCAATCTCTTAGTCAGACTATTTTATAAAAGTGTTCACCCTGCCTTTGACTCGTTAAAGGATCTGAATGAAGAGGAATTGCTTCAAGTGGCGCTAGAAGATATTAGAAAAAGTTTGCAGATTGATGCGGTGCCCGTTTCTAGTCTAGTGACAAATTGGTCCGATCAAATGCCGAACTATTTGATCACTCATCGTCAAAGCGTTGAAGCTTTAGAGAAGAACTTGGAAGCTGCTTATCCTGGAATTGCCCTTGCAGGCTGTTCTTACTATGGTGTTGGCATTCCTGACTGTATTGAGAATGGCGAAAAGACAGCAAAAACGATTATTGAATGCATGTAAAAAACATATATTAATAATCATTTAACCACCTTTTACACAGCAAAGAAGCCTTGACTAAGCGATCGTTGTCGAGGCTTCTTTGCTTTTTTGCTGAAGAACGTATTGATCACGGCCTGCGCCAAAACCAGCAATGGTCATTAATAAGGATACAGCGCCCAATAGGAATAAAGGAATCGTCCATGAATGGAATAAGTCGAATAGGAAGCCAATGACAAATGGACCAAGGGCGGCAAGCAAATAACCAATACTTTGGGCCATACCTGATAGGTCAGCAGCCTGTTTCGCATTTGCTGCCCGAAGACCAATAAGGGTTAAGGAATGACTAATGGCAGCACCAAGGGCAATCCCCAGAAAAATGATACTAATGGTAGAAATGATTATATTCCCGCTTGAAACAAGACCAGCCAAGCCGATGAGACAAAAGGCACCAATTCCAAGTGCGATCCCTTTTTGGTTAGGAAGCCGGTCAGCAAGAACAGGAATAATAAAGTTTGCAGGTAAGCCAGAAAATTGAAGAAGTGTGACCATCCAGCCGGCTGTAGAAATACTCATGCCTTCACTGTGAAGAATTTCAGGCAGCCAAGCGGTGAAGCTGAAATAGACCATTGATTGAAGACCCATGAAAAAAGTGACCTGCCAGGCTATAGGTGAGAGCCAAATGGATGAATTTGCTGATTCTAAGGGAGGAAGAGTTGCAGAAATCCTTTTGTTTTTTAATTGTGGAAGCCAAATAATAATAGCAATGAACACGAGAATAGTCCAAACGCCAAGTGACACTTGCCATCCTAAGTTCATTCCTTCAGCAAGCGGTGTACTGAGTCCAGGAGCCATTCCTGCCCATAATCCCATAGAGAGTGTATAGATTCCTGTTAATAATCCCACCTTTTGAGGGAAGCTCAGTTTAACAATACCAGGTAAAAGAACATTGCATATAGCGATGCCTAATCCGATTAAAACAGTTCCAGTAAATAAAAAGACAAGTATGCCAATGGAGCGCATGATCATGCCAGTACCTAGAGTCATTAAACCAATAAGTACACACCATTCGTTGCCGATTTTCTCGGCAAACTTAGGAGTAAAAAGCGACATGATTGCAAAAGCAATTAGCGGGAGTGTGGTAAGTAAACCAGCCAACCCATTCGATATGCCAGTATCCGCACGAATGGAGCCTACTAAAGGACCAACGGCAGTAATAGCAGGTCTCAAAGTAAAAGCAATAAAGATAATCCCAACCATTAACAATGTCTTCCCATTTGTTGTAGAACGAAAGTTCCAATTTCCTTTCAACATGCTTTCTCTCAGTCACCAGCCTTTCCTATTCTACAGCTTCATGTAGTAGTCATACTTTCGTGCTCTTTCCAAATTCCGGTATTCGAATAATTATAATGAATATTCTGTCATTTGCATAGACCAAAATGGAAATATATGCAAATACTATTTCTTGCTTTGTTTAATTTTTTCATTATACATTTCTGTTTTCTTTATATTCACTCCAACAAATGTTTCTATTATTGCTTGACCACCTGCTATCGCAAGAATAAAAATAACGTATTTAGCAACGGTAGGAAACAATAAGTACATTAAGCCGAGAAGAATGGCAGACCAAACCCCCGTACACCAGTAGCAAGTTAATAAATATCCAACCATTGAGGTAGGAATCTTTTTAATCTCATGCGCTTCCGTTTCTGTTTTCTTTAAAAAAATATCTCTCAAAGGCTCAGCAATTTTATCAAAAACAATTAAGTGTGTTAATCGATAACTGGCTAAGACAATCATCATAAAGGCTATCCAAGATACTTCCACTAAGTAATCCTCCATTTCACGGTGCAGCATAGGTGCAGCATATTTATTAATTTTTCCCATTCGATTAATTCTAGCCAAGTAATAATATATAAACCCATAAAAAAAAATGCAGCTGAATTTCCGCTGCATTTTTATTTAAATATAGCTTTTATTATTTCATCTGTCGTCATTCCACTTTCTAAATCATAGGTCCCAGGTCGTAATTTGGTTGATACGCCGCGCTTCTCAACTTCATTGAAAAAATCCTTGGCACTTTTAATGATATGAGCTTTTTCAAGCGCTTTGCCAACATCGATACTTGTCATCCCTAAAGTGACTGTCAGCATGGTCCGGTAAACTATTTTTTCTTCATTTGGTTTTTGTTCGGCTGGTTTAGCAGCAGCAAGCTGCTTATTCCATTCCTCTTCTGTATGAACGACATACCCTTTTGATGCTAATGAGCTTTTCATTTCGTCTTCTGTCATTTTTTCAGTAACAGTCTTGCTTGCTGTTTCATTTGATCCCAAGTAATAAACAGCCCCGCACAGACTTGCTGCGATTATTAAACCTGCTGCTAAGCTGCGCATTTTCTCAGCCTTCATTTACATCAGTGCTCCTTTCATCCTTTGTTTTTATATAAGGAGAAAGGAAGTTCTCTACCTCTTCAATCGTTCGCTGCTTTTCTGTTGCGATACTCTCAAATGAATATCCGCGCTTATGTAGATCAAGCATCTCTTTCAATAACGTTCGATGCTCAGGAGAATCCGCTAAAATTCCTGTTTCATGAACAATAATTTCTGTATCAAACTCCACATTGCGAATTTGCTCCTGCAGCTGATTCACTTCGTTCATTAATGAAAAGGAAACCTGATCTATATGCTGCTCTAATTTTGCTTCGGATTGCTTTGTTTGAAGAAACGACAATATTAGCAGAACGATAGCTGCCACAAATATAATACCTAACATCCAACCCATCTGTTTATGACACTTCCTTACTTGAATCTAGTATCTTGCAGTTTCCTATTATACATGGTTTTGATCAGGAATTCATTTTAAAAGATTAAAATAAAGCGATAGTCTTATGTTTATGTCAGAAATAGGTGAAGGTGGTATATTTTTATGTGTTTTTATTGAAACAATCTATAATTTTTAATGATGAGTGAATTTAATTGATTGATATTTATAAGAATATCAATATTCTATAATTTATTTTCTGAATTTTTTATATAAAATGAATATATAGATAGTAATTACGAGTAATTAAAGGGGAGGATAATGAAATGGGAATAGAAAATAAGCCTGAGATTCAGTCTGATGCAAAGATAAGTACCCAGCAATCTATAGGGACGTGGAAATTTTTTATTTATAGTTTTATCGGTGCATTTATGTTTTTCGTACCTGTAACGATTAGTGGGAAAAATTCCATAATGCTTGATCATATCGTTTCCTATATTCAGGAAAATGCGGCATCTACTGTTCCATACTATGCATTGGCTGTGATTGCAGCAGGTGCGGTTTACCCATTTTTATCGGGAAAGTGGAAAAAGTCAGCAATTGATATTGTATTTTCTATTTTTAAAGCAATTGGATTAATTGTTGGGATCATGCTGGTTTTTAATTTCGGCCCAGCATGGCTGTTTGATCCAGATATGGGACCGTTTTTATTTAATAAGCTCGTTATTCCTGTGGGCTTGCTCGTGCCAATTGGGGCAATTTTCCTCGCATTACTGGTCGGATATGGATTGCTAGAATTTATCGGTGTCTTAATGAGACCGATTATGAAACCAGTTTGGAAAACACCGGGACGGTCGGCTATTGATGCCGTTGCTTCATTTGTTGGCAGTTATTCCTTGGGCTTGCTTATTACAAATCGTATTTACAAAGAGGGAAAGTATACTGCGAAAGAAGCGGCTATTATAGCCACTGGTTTTTCTACCGTTTCGGCTACCTTTATGGTCGTTGTTGCAAAAACCTTAGGATTAATGGATATTTGGAATACTTATTTTTGGATTACATTGATTGTGACATTCCTTGTAACTGCAGTAACCGTCAGAATCTGGCCTTTATCTAAAATTAAAAATGAATATTACGAAGGCTCCACTCCGCAGCCAGAGGAGAAAGTGAAAGGAAATCTGTTGATCGCAGCCTGGAAGGAAGCAAAGGAAACCGTTGCTGATGCGCCAAAATTAATTGATAATATGTGGCTGAATAGTAAAGACGGGCTTCTAATGGCAATGGCTATTCTTCCCTCAATATTATCGATTGGGCTATTAGGGCTAGTGCTTGCAGAATTTACCCCGGTCTTTGATTGGATTGGCTATATTTTCTATCCATTTACTTGGGTGCTACAGCTACCAGATCCGATGCTTGTAGCAAAAGCAAGCTCACTTGGAATTGCAGAAATGTTCTTGCCAGCGATGCTCGTAACAGAATCAGTATTAGTAGTGAAGTTCGTTATCGCAGTTGTTTCTGTTTCTAGTATTATTTTCTTCTCAGCTGTTGTCCCATGTATCGTGTCAACAGAAATACCACTTACGATTTCGCAGCTGATTATTATTTGGGTACAGCGAGTTATACTGACACTTATAATAGTTACTCCAATTGCTTACCTGCTATTGTAGATCCCATTGTCTGTCTATGCTATACAAAAATGTATGGCAATAGGCAGACTCTTTTTCTATGTATAAAGGAATTTGTCGGTCTGAGCCTTTGTGTACGAAGCAATAACCAGCGTAGTGAAATGAGGCAGACCAGCATTTACATACTTGGCTGTGAGTAGATGCTTATGAAAGTTTTTTGTAACTAAATAATAGAAATATAATAAATTTTGCTGAGAATTTCGAATTTCTTTTGTTGAGTAACGTATTAAAAAAAGGTAACATAGAAAAATAGGAAACAAGTATCCTAGAATGAATCGAGATACGGGGGGAAAACAATGAATAAACAAATAAAAATAGGGATTGTTGGCTATGGAAACCTTGGGAAAGGCGTAGTTTCATCAATAGAACAAAGCAGCGACATGATCGTAGAAGGTATATTTACTAGAAGATCACCAGAAAGTATCTCTGTTAATAATCCTAATTTGAAAGTTTTGCATATTTCCCAAGCAGAGGCGTATAAGGACGAGATTGATGTCATGATTTTATGCGGCGGGTCAGCTACAGATCTGCCAGAGCAGGGTCCACAATTTGCGAGGGATTTCAACACGGTGGATAGTTTTGATACGCATGCGAAAATTCCTGAATATTTCGATTCGGTTGATAAAGAAGCACGAGAAAATGGAAAGACAAGCATTATTTCTGTCGGCTGGGATCCAGGCCTATTCTCGATTAATCGCTTAATGGCTGAAGCTATTCTGCCAGTGGGTGAAACATATACTTTCTGGGGAAATGGAGTTAGTCAAGGCCACTCGGATGCCATTCGCAGAATTGAAGGCGTAAAGGGTGCTGTGCAATACACCGTGCCTATTAAAGAAGCTGTTGAAAAAGTTAGAAGCGGGATGAACCCTGAACTATCCACAGCGGAAAAGCATCTTCGTGTTTGCTATGTAGTAACTGAAGAAGGCTATGATCAAGCAGAGATTGAAAAAGAGATTAAAACCATGCCAAACTACTTTGCTGATTATGAGACAGAAGTGAATTTTATTTCTGAAGAGGAATTAAAAGACAAGCATTCTAAGCTTCCACATGGCGGGTTTGTTATTCGCGGAGGGCAATCTGGAGAAGGAAACAAGCAAATAATTGAATTCTCATTAAATCTAGACAGCAATCCTGAATTTACTTCAAGTGTGCTCGTTGCTTATGCACGTGCGGCGTATCGTTTAAATAAAGAAGGACAGGTTGGTGCGAAATCTGTGTTTGAAGTTCCTCCTGTTTACTTGTCGCCAAAATCAGCAGAGGAATTAAGGAAAAACTTACTATAATTTCAATAAATTAAGAAAATGTCACAGATCTCATCTGTGGCAATTTTTTTGTTCAAGAATTTCCCTTTTGTTGGATCAATATCCATTATATATTGTAATTAACGTTTATTTAGTGTAATATTACACTAAATTAGTCGAAGGAGAGGAAGTCTGGTTTGATGAAAAAAGCTTGGTTTTTGCTTGCGTATTTTGGCTTCATCCCATTTGGATTATCGTTTTTAACATTTGCATTAATGAGCGTGGGGCTGGATGAGGTAATGCTCACATCCATTTTACCTCTTGTGATTGGCGGAGGGGTTATCGGTTATCTAGTTATAAATAAACAAAAACAAAGGGATCATCTAGGGGCAGGAATAAACTTATTTTTTATTCCCATTGCCTATACAGCTATACTATGGGCTATTTTTATGGTGATCAGCAGTGGTTTTTATGGAGCGGATGCTTGGTTTATTTTTGCGATTTCCCACATCGCTTTTGCTCCCATCTATTTTATGGCCTCTTTTATGGGGATAGGCGGTTTATTTATTTGGGCACCATTAGCATATGAGCTGTCATTTTTATTAGGAGCCCTTTTGGCTGCTATTTTAAGAAAAGAACGTCCAGTATTTAATAAAAAGCAATTATTGGTAATTGTTGTCATCTTATTCCTAGGCTTCGGAACGGGTGGAGCCATTCAATGGAAGCGAAGTCAAACGGTTTTGCCATCCTATGGCTTTGACTATGGCGGGGGATATTCAAGTACAGATTTAACGCCATATGAAGTAACAAACCCAAATAATAGATTGCCACAACTCGATTCCGCTTCTACGTTTACGATAAAGAATCAAAAGGATATGCCGGTTTTAGATGGTGCTGAAGCTGCCTTTCCTGTTTACTCCGCATTTGCAAATGCTGCCTATGAAAATATCAGTAATAGCAATGTAAGCGGAGAAAAAGTCACCTTTACAAATACGATCTATGCATATGAACGACTGCTATCAAAGGAGGTAGATATATACTTCGGTGCGGAGCCATCTGCGGAGCAGCTGAAAATGGCTGAAAGGGCAGGAAAGGAACTAGTCATGACACCGATTGGAAAAGAAGCGTTTGTGTTCTTTGTTAACCCCGATAATAAAATAGACAATTTAAGTGTGACTGAGATTCAAGGTATTTATGCTGGGGAAATTAAGAATTGGTCAGAATTGAAAGGGAAAAAAGAAAGAATCATCGCGTTTCAACGGCCTAAAAACTCTGGGAGTCAAACCCTTTTGGAAAAGATAATGGGTGATAAAGCCATAATGAAGCCGTTAAAAGAAGAAGTTCCTGCAGGGATGGGTGGAATACTGGAGCAGGTGGCTGATTATCGGAATTATGATAATGCGATTGGGTTTTCCTTCCGCTTTTTTGCAACTGGAATGAATCCCAATCCTGACATTAAACTGCTTGCCATCAATGGCATCGAGCCAAGTCCCGAAAATATTTCAAGTGGAAAATACCCATTCACTGCTTCTCTGTATGCCATCACCTTAAAGGATAATCCTAATCCGATGATTTCCCCCTTTCTTGAGTGGATGACTGGTCCGCAGGGGCAGCAGATTGTTGAGGAAATCGGATACGTTAAACAGCAATAAACATTCATGAGCCACTGCTCAAAACCAAGTATGTAAATGTTGGTCTGTTTAATTTCGCTATGCTGGTTATAAAGGCTTGATCAATTAATCAGACCAACAAGTTATTTTTACACTGAAAATGCTAGGCTTATAGGCCATTCTCTCGTTAATAGCCCGGCATTCTTTTAGGGCAGAGCCCATCTCTCCTATTAAATTGGCAACAACCCCTTTATGCTCCAAAGCTGCAGGAGACATTGAAATAGGGCCATCCACATACAATTCCGTTTGCACGTCCCCGATAAATTGAAAAAGTTCGTCTAAAGAATATCCTTCTTTTCCTTTTTACACCGCAATTGAAGGTTTACTTTCAATAAGTGATAGAATAATTTGTTTACTTTTTACTAGTTTTGTACTTTAATAGTTATATGATTTTGAAAATTTATACTATTTGCGAAACTAGGGGGTTTGACAATGAAGATGAAGAAATGGTTCCAGTTCTCTGTATTGTCCAGCATGCTCGTTTTGTCAGCATGCAGCGGCGGGGGAGAACAGACAGCAGGTGAGAAAGAGGGAAAAGGCGGAAGCGGTGGAGCGATTAAAGCTGACATTGGTGTAGTTTCTTATATCAGCGGCCCTGGTGCAGCATATGGGGAGGCCATAACAGGCGGATTGAAACTAGCACAGGAGGAGATCAATGCCAAGGGAGAAGTGGATATTAATCTAATCATTGAGGATTCTGCCGGCAAGCAGGATCAAGCATTAACTGCAGCGCAAAAGCTAATGAACTCTGAAAATGTTACGGCAATTATCGGACCTACCCTGAGCACGGAAATGAATGTGGTCGGACCGGAGGCGGATTTAAGCGGCGTGCCCATTATGGGTACATCAACAACAGCAGATGGAATTCCGCAAATTGGTGATTATGTCTTCCGTAATTCGATTCCAGAAGCATTGGCGATTCCAGCATCCATGAAGAAAGCTGTTGAGAAATATGATGCGAAAAAGGTAGCTATTTTATATGGGAATGATGATGTATTTACAAAGTCGGGCTTTGACACGATGAAAAAAGCGGCAGAAGATATGGGACTTGAAGTTTTAACAATCGAAACGTTCCAAAAAGGCCAATCTGACTATAATGCCCAATTAACGAAAATTAAAGGCTTAAATCCAGATATGATTCTTTGTTCAGCTCTTTACAACGAAGGAGCTGTAATTATGGATCAAGCCCGAAAAATGGGCATTGATGTACCATTTGTTGGCGGGAATGGTTTTAACTCTCCAGAGGTCATCAAAATTGCAGGGGATGCGGCAGATGGATTAATCGTTGCCACACCATGGTATGGAGAAAAGGATGATCCGAAAGTAAAAGAATTTGTCAGCAATTTCGAAAAAGAATATGGCAAAAAGCCTGACCAGTTCGCTGCACAAGCTTATGATGCGCTCTATATTATGGCTGAGGCGTTAAAAAATGCAGGTGAAGCTGATCGGGATGCTCTTCGTGATGCATTAGCAGAGGTGAAAAACTTCAATGGAATTCTAGGCATGATCTCCTTTGATAAAGATGGAGATGTCGTGATGGAGCCTACTGTATTAGTAATTGAAGATGGTGCATTTAAAATTTTCGAGTAGTCATTTCTCTTAAGAAAACCATCAGCGAGTCTTAATAAAGTCTTCGCTGATGGTCATTTTTCCATATTCGAGTGATGGATAAAAAAAGTGTAAGAAGGTGAGACAGCATGCTAATAGAACAATTAATCAATGGCATAACGCTAGGCAGTATTTATGCGATCGTTGCCTTAGGCTTTACCCTTGTTTTCGGAGTACTTGGCATTATAAATATGGCACATGGCGAAATCTTTATGTTTGGTGCGTTTATCGGTGTCCTTGTTACAACCTCTCTGCAATTGCCGCTTTGGCTGGGATTTTTAGCAGCCATTCTGATCACAGCTGTCATGGGCTATATGCTGGAGCGCTTTGCTTTAAGACCGCTTCGACACAAGCAAGGGGTTTCGCATCTGGCACCTTTGATAAGTACAATCGGGGTCTCTATTTTACTGGAAAATCTCTCCCACCATCTATTTGGTGCAGGAAATCATCCTTTTCGTGCGTCATTCGCTGAAATCAATTTTCAAATTGGGTCCATTACGATCTACTTAGTTCAAATTGTTATCTTTGTTATTTCAGTCATTTTGATGATGTCTCTTTCTTTCTGGCTAGGAAAAACGAAAGCAGGCAAAGCTTTACGAGCGACAGCAGAAAATCTTGAAACAGCAAGCCTTCTTGGTGTAGATACGAAAAGAATTATTACAATGACCGTCATCATTGCATCAGCAATGGGTGGAATTGCCGGTATTCTTGTGGGGATGGCCTTTAATTCTGTTACCCCGCAAATGGGATTATCAATGGGATTAAAGGGACTTGCGATCATCATCCTTGGCGGCATGGGCAATGTGAAAGGAGCGATGGCAGGAGGACTGATCCTTGGCTTGGCAGAAACCTTCATCGTTGTTTACGGAGATTCTGGCTACCGAGATGCCATTGCCTTCTTGGCCATAATCGTCATTCTCCTGATTCGGCCTCAAGGATTATTTGGCCAAAAAATTTCAACGTAAGAAGGTGAGCCAATGCTAGCAGAACTAATTAATCCATATCATTTTCAAGTTGCTTCCTTTATTTTGATCAATATCATTCTAGGAATCAGTGTTTATATCACTTTATCAACTGGACAGCTATCACTTGCAAATGCAGGGTTTATGGGAATAGGGGCGTACACATCGGCTCTTTTAACCATTCATTTTGATTTGCCCATTGTATTAGGAATTATTGCCGGGGCACTGGTGGCGGCATTATTAGGGATATTAATCGGCATCCCAACGTTAAGACTGCAAGGTGTCTATTTGGCAATTGTGACCCTTGGATTTGGAGAGGTCATCCGAGTGGTCTTTATCAATTGGGAATCATTAACGAAAGGATCAGTAGGGATATCAGGCATTCCACATATTGGTCGGGAAATATTAAGAGTGTTAAAAGGCTTTGGGTTTGACCCAAAGGTACTTGGTTTGCAAAATAACCAATTTATTTTTTTATCGATTTTTCTCCTTTTATTCATCATCACAATTGGCGTTATTTGGTTCTTTAGGAGACAGCATCGATCACGTGTAGGACGTGCCTTTGCAGCAATTAAGCTTGACGAAAAAGCGGCAGAATCGATGGGAATTAATATTACGTATTATAAGGTCCTTGCTTTTGCGCAAGGCGCATTGCTTTCAGGATTTGCGGGTGCACTATATGCACATGTTCTTGCTTACATAAGCCCTGCTGATTTTGCTTACCATAGGGCTGTTGAAATTTTGATCTTTGTTGTTTTTGGGGGCAGTGAAGTGATTTGGGGACCAATATTTGGCGCGTTCTTTTTAACGTTAATGCCTGAGGTTCTGCGATTTATTAGCGAGTATCGCTATATGATTTACGGTCTAATTATAATCATTTTGATGGCTGTTCGCCCACAAGGATTAATCGATGTAAATATTCTTAATTGGGTAAAGTCAAAAGGCAGGAAAAGGGGGCAAAAGCATGGTACTGGAAATACAAAAAGTATGTAAAAACTTCGGCGGTCTTAGTGCGGTGTCTGATGTCTCGTTTTCAATCAAAAAGGGAGAAATATTTGGGCTCATTGGACCGAACGGTGCGGGGAAAACGACGATGTTTAACTTAATTACATCCATGTTTCCATTAACTTCAGGTGATATTATTTTTTTAGGTGAAAATATTAAGGGGCTTAAATCTCATCAAATCACGAAAAAGGGAATATGCCGGACATTCCAAAATATAAGGCTGTTCCCACAAATGACAGCCAAAGAAAATGTCATGGTAGGGGAGCATTGCCGGACAAAATCAGGTGTATTCAGCAGCGTTTTTGGGACGAAATTTCAGCGGAAGGAAGAAGCGAAAATTCGTACGAAAGCGAATGAACTGCTCGAATTTGTTGGCTTGATGGATTACGGGAATGTGGCCGCTGAAAATTTGGCATACGGGCAGCAAAGAAGATTGGAGATTGCTAGAGCGATGGCAAGCGATCCACAGCTGCTTCTCCTTGATGAGCCTGCTGCAGGGATGAATGAAACGGAAACAAGTGATTTATTCCAGCTTATCAAAAAAATTCAATCCAAGGGGATTACGGTGCTGCTTATTGAACATGATATGCCGCTTGTGATGAAGCTATGCGACCGGATTGCTGTTCTCAATTTTGGAAAGAAAATCGCAGAAGGAACGCCTGCTGAAATTCAGAATAATCCTGCGGTAATTGAAGCATACCTCGGCAGTGAGGAGGATGAGCTATATGCTTAAAGTAAGCGGCATTCATGCCTATTACGGAAATATCCAGGTATTAAAAAATATTGACCTGCAAGTGGAAGAGGGAAGCATTGTGACCATTCTTGGAGCGAATGGTGCAGGGAAAACAACGACGATGAAGACTGTTGCTGGACTATTAAAACCACAGCAAGGAAAGATTGAATTTCTTGGGGAAGATGTAACTGGATTAAGACCGGATCAGCTTTTACGGAAAGGCATTGCCCTTGTCCCAGAAGGCCGGCAAATATTGGCAGGCATGACAGTCATGGAAAATCTGGAAATGGGTGCTTACCACCGGAAGGATAACGAGATTGGCCAAGACCTAGAAAAAGTACTAGAGAGATTTCCAATTTTAAAAGAAAGAGAAAAACAGCTCGGAGGAACATTATCAGGCGGTCAGCAGCAAATGCTGGCGATTGCGAGAGCCATCCTAAGCCGGCCGAAACTGTTGCTGCTTGATGAGCCATCCATGGGACTCGCACCGCTCATTGTCGCCGATATTTTTAAAATTATTAAAGAAATTAATGAAACAGGCACAACGGTCCTGCTTGTTGAACAAAATGCAAGACAAGCGTTAAAAATATCGGATTACGGTTATGTATTGGAAATCGGAAAAATTGTTGCAGATGGAAAAGCGCAAGAATTGCTGAATGATCCACGGATTATGGAAGCATATCTGGGGAAGAAGTCTGGTTAATAATAGGTGTGTGTATAGGGGTTGGGACAAAACTAAATGATCCACTTGTAAATCCGAATAATTTACTAAACACGTAAAAAACAATAAAAACCGAACTACTCTGAAGCTCTAAAATAGAGTTTCAAATAATAGTTCGGTTTTTTCATTTGCTGAAAACCTTTTGTCCCAGCGACTTCTTATGCTATAAATGTAAAGAAAAATATGAATCAAATAGGCGAGCAGGTTATTTGGAAATAAGCAGCCCTTCTTATTTTCACCTGTCTTTAAATAAATTATTTAAAAATTCCGTAAAAAGGGATATGATAATACTAATCATTTATTTAGGGATTCGAAGGAAAAACAGCTTGGAGGATAACAAATGTTAAAGGTCATTACCTATCTAAAACCATATCGGATTGCGGTCATCACTGCACTTATATTAATGCTGACAGAGCTTGGGGTAGAGCTCGTTCAGCCGCTTTTTATGGCAAAGATAATTGATGACGGCATCCTAGTGAACGATTTGTCCGCTGTAATGAAATGGGGCGGTTTAATGGTAGGGTTCTCATTTCTCTCTTTTGCAGCAGGGGTGATGAACTCCTTTTATGCAGCCCATGTAAGTCAAAGCTTTGGATTTGATGTCAGGAAGGCGTTATTTGACAAAGTTCAATCCTTTTCTTTTGCGAACTTTAATCACTTCCCGGCATCCTCCTTAATTACAAGAATGACCAATGATATTACGCAAATTCAAAACACCGTTTTTATGAGTTTAAGGATTATGCTTCGCGCACCTTTGCTAATTATTGGTGGGTTGCTGATGGCGTTCATTGTGAATGTGAAGCTTGCATTGATTTTATCTGCAGTGATTCCCTTTTTATTTGTTTTTCTAATCTGGGTGATGAATAAAGGGGGAGCATTATTTAAAAATGTTCAGGAAAAATTAGACTCAGTGAATGGTGTGATGAGGGAAACGCTGACAGGCATTCGTCTCATAAAGGCTTTTATCAGGCGGAAATATGAAGTGAGCCGTTTTGCGAAGGCAAACAAAGATTTAAAGGATCGGACGGCTACAGCACTAAGAATTATGGAAGTAACGATGCCAGTATTGTTATTGATTATGAATATAAGCATTATCGGCGTTCTTTGGTTTGGGAATATGCAGCTGAACACAGGCGAGGTAAAGGTAGGGGAAGTAGTTGCGATTGTTAATTATGCTACTCGGATGACGGCTGCCTTCTCCATCTTTTCTTTTATCATTATGGCTTTTTCACGTGCTAGGGCTTCTGCCAACCGAATAGTGGAGGTAATGGAAACGCCGGTTGATCTTCTTGATCGAAAGGATGCTGATCATGCGTTAGCTGTGAAGGAAGGAAAAATTGAGTTTAAGAATGTGATGTTTCAATATCCTGGAACCGAAACGGCTGCGATTGATGAATTGAGCTTTACTGTTCAGCCGGGCCAAACGGTCGCAATTCTTGGTGCGACTGGATCAGGGAAAACCTCGCTTTTTCAGCTTATCCCGCGGCTATATGATGTGAGTAGCGGACAAGTATTAATCGATGGCATAGATGTTCGCGAGATGAAGATGGAGAATTTGCGAAAGCAAATCGGATTTGTCCCGCAGGAAGCTTTGTTATTTTCCGGGAGTGTAAAGGAAAACATCGAGTGGGGCAAAGAGGATGCTTCTATGGAAGATATTGTGGAAGCAGCAAAAGATGCACAAATATATGACACGATTATGAAATTACCGAATCAGTTTGAAACTAATCTAGGACAAAAAGGGGTTAACCTTTCAGGCGGGCAGAAGCAGCGGCTTTCTATCGCGCGGGCGCTGGTTAGACAGCCTAAAATACTTCTGCTGGATGACAGCACGAGTGCATTAGATCAAAGAACAGAGGCAAAATTGCTTCAGGCGTTAAAAGCTTATACATGCACAACACTAATCATCACACAGAAAATTAGTACGGCAATGGAAGCGGATCAGATTCTCCTTTTAGAGAGTGGAAGATTATTAGCTAAAGGGACACATGACTCTTTGCTTGAAACCTCAAAACTTTATCATGCAATTTTCAGCTCCCAATCGAGAGAGGAGAGCAGAAACCATGCTTAAAGAGATAATCAGACCTTTTCAATATAAAAAGATTAGTCATTTGAACGTCAAGGGAACACAAAGTAAAAAACAAAAGTCAAAGAATTACTTAGCTACTTTAAAAAGAATCTGGCAGTTTCTTTCTTCGAATAGAGGGCTATTATTTCTTGTTTTATTTATGGTTTTCATTAGTTCTGCCTTAGGATTGCTTGGCCCATATTTAGTTGGCATGGCGATTGACGATTATATTGTTACGAGAAAGATGGATGGGTTCCTTACTTTACTAGTTAGTCTCGGAGTGATTTATGTTTTCTACTCCCTATCCATCTGGTTTCAAAACTACTGGATGATTGGGATCGCACAGCATACCGTCTATACAATGAGGATGCGGCTATTTCAGCATTTGCATAAGCTGCCGATTCCTTTTTTTGATAAACGTCAGCATGGCGAATTGATGAGCAGGATTACAAATGATATTGAGAATGTCAGTTCCACACTGAATAGCTCTGTTATTCAAATTTTTTCAAGCCTACTTACCCTTATTGGAACAGTGGCTGTCATGCTTTGGCTAAGCCCGCTGCTGACCTTATTAACCTTGATGATTGTTCCTCTCATGTTTTTCGGCATGAAGTGGATTACGAAACGGACGGGCCCATTGTTTAAAGAACAGCAGCGAAATCTGGGTGAATTGAATGGATTTATTGAAGAAACGATTTCAGGACAGCGAATTATTAAGACGTTTTCACAAGAGAAGAAGGTCACCGTTGAATTTTTGGAAAAGAGTGAACGATTAAAATCGGCAGGCTTTTGGGCACAAACCTATTCTGGCTATATTCCAAAGCTAATGAATGTCTTAAATAATTTGAGCTTTGCCATTATTGCAGGGATTGGAGGAATCCTCGCTTTAAATGAGATGATTTCAATCGGTGTGATTGTTATTTTTGTTGAGTATTCGCGTCAATTTACCCGTCCTTTAAATGATCTTGCGAATCAATTTAATACCCTTTTATCCGCTATAGCAGGTGCAGAACGAGTATTTGAGATCTTAGATGAAGAGGAAGAATTCAAAAATGAAGGCTTGCTACAGGAGCTCCCGCAAATAAAAGGAGAAGTAGAATTTAGGAATGTGACCTTTTCCTATGAAGAGAAAAGCAAAACAGTTAAGAATATCGACCTCCATGTGTATCCGGGTGAAACCGCCGCATTTGTCGGACCTACAGGTGCAGGAAAAACAACGATGATCAATCTGCTTTCACGCTTCTATGATGTGGACAGCGGGAGTATTTATATTGATGGGCATGATCTTTCAAAAGTGAAAAAAGAAAGCCTGCGTAAACATATGGGCTTTGTTTTGCAGGATTCGTTTATGTTTCAGGGAACGGTTCGCGAGAATATACGCTATGGAAGACTGGATGCGAGCGATGAGGAAGTTGTCGAAGCAGCCAAGCTGGCCAATGCCCATTCCTTTATTGTGAGGCTTCCAGATGGCTACGACACTGTTTTGAGCCAGGAGGGAAGCAGCATCAGCCAAGGGCAAAAGCAGCTGCTATCCATCGCAAGAGCCTTTCTTGCCAATCCTTCAATCTTAATTTTAGATGAAGCAACGAGCAGTATTGACACGGTCACAGAATTGAAGATACAAGCCGCTTTGCAGAAATTAATGAAGGGAAGAACAAGCTTTGTCATTGCCCATCGATTAAACACAATCCAAAATGCAGATCGGATATTTATCCTAGACGAAGGAAGGATTATTGAAGAAGGCAATCATGTTACCTTACTAGAGAAAAAAGGATTTTACTATCAATTGCATGGAAAGGCATATACATCAGGGATATAAACGAAGAATGCAAATTAAACTGATCGAGCTGCAAGATAATGATTAGATTGTTCGATAAATTTAATGAATTGCTAGATAAAATAGTTAGAATGCTAGATAAACTGATCGAACTGCTAGATAAAAGTTAGAATGCAAGATAAACCGATGTAAAAGCTAGATAAACTGATTGAACTGTTAGATAAAATAGTTAGAATGCAAGATAAACTGATCGAACTGCTAGATAAAAGCTAGAATGCAAGATAAACCGATGTAAATGCTAGATAAATCGATCGAAATGCAAGATAAATCGATGCAAATGCTCGATAAATTTGTAATAGCTGCCCGCTAAATGAAAAGCATCTCGATAAAAGATAAAAAACCTGTGAAATTGTTCATTTTCACAGGTTGTATTGGTTTACCCACAAACTTATTAACAATAAAAGATAAATTAGACTATTTTTGCATGTATCCACATGATTGTGGACACATGCCTGTTCACAAGTTATTCAAATTCTCATAACCTTTTGTGAAGAATTGGTGAAGTAGATTGTCAATTGAGTAAGAATAGCGTATATTAAAAGTGTAGAAAGAAAGTGAAATGCTTCACAAATAGGCGAAGGTTTTTAAAAGCTTTCTACAAAAGAAGCTGGCCGGCTTGAACCCTAAGTTGGGGTAAAAATTTTTAAGTTGAATTGTGAAATAATTCACAAAAACAGGAGATGATTAATATGAAATGGTGGAAAACTCCTCAAGCAGCGGTAGCATGGACAATTTTGCGAATTTGGCTAGGGATTCAATGGATTCAAGGAGGATGGCATAAGGTTGTTGACGGTTTTGATGCCAGTGGATTTATGCAAGGCGCGATTGCAAAAGCAGCTGGTGAAAATCCCGCAGTGCAAGGATGGTATGCTGGATTTCTAGAAAACATTGCATTACCAAATGCAGATTTATTTAGCACATTAGTTGCATACGGTGAAGTTTTAGTAGGACTCGGTTTAATTCTTGGAGCAGCAACAATCCCTGCTTTAATTGCAGGCGCATTTATGAACCTTAACTTCTTATTAGCAGGAACTGTCAGCACTAATCCAATCCTTTATACAGCAGCAATTATCCTACTCTTTACAGGCAGCGGAGCATATTTCTGGGGTGTTGACCGCTTTGCTATCCCATATGTGAAGAACCTTATTGGAAAAAAAGGGAATAAAGAAATTGCACATAATCACTAATAGATAAGAAGCAAGCTCCTGGCAAAGGGAACTTGCTTCTTTTTTTATTTCAGCACTCAACTTCTTCTTTGCTTTCCTTTTACTCTTTGATTGGCAGCATTGGCGCGAGCTTGCGCTTCTAGATCGGCTTGATCGGCTAACTCGGCTGAGTATTCTTCGTCAATTCCATCAGATTTCATATTTTGTGGAACTTGTGGAAGCGATGCTTTGTTTTTATCCCGAGATCTTTGTCCACGTGAACGACCCATTCATAAAAACCCCTTTCAAAGATAAACGTACGGAATGCTTATTGATTCCGTACGTTTATTTTTTCCGTAAAAAGGGACTTTATGATTGGCAATTAATGTTTTGCTTTATTGTCGACATACCCGCCTGCACGGTCGGCACGTTGAAATTCGCGTTCATAGAGGACCTCTTGCATGCTTGATAATGTGCGTTTCTTTTTATTTTTTGTTTTTTTATCCACTGCGATCATCCTTTCTAAATAAGGTTTTTTTCACATCTTCCTTATTTTTCCCTTATTAAATAGGATTGATACAGCCAATTGAAATTTTTCGAACTAATAAATATCCTCTAATGCATGTTTTAAGTCTTCGTATAAAAATGAGTATCCATTTGCTAAAAGCTTTTGAGGCAGCACCTTTTGTCCTTCGGATACGAGAATACTCATTTCCCCCAGTGCAATTTTTAATGCCAAACGAGGTGCTGGCATCCAATGAGGTCGATGTAAAACCTTTCCTAGTGTCCGTCCAAATTCTTTCATCTTCACTGGATTTGGTGCCGTAAAGTTAACAGGGCCTTTCACTTGTTTATTTGAAACAGCAAACATCATTCCATTTACAACATCCTTCAGATGAATCCATGAAACCCATTGATTCCCGGTTCCGACCGTGCCGCCAATAAAAGCTTTATAAGGCAGGGCTATTCGTGGCAAGGCACCGTCTAAATTATCGAGAATAATGCCAAATCGGCAATAAACGGTTCGAATGCCTAAATCTTCAACTTTCCAAGCGGTTGCTTCCCATTTTTGAACCGTTCTTGCAAGAAAATCATCGCCTGCTTCGCTTGAGTATTCGGTGAAAATTTCCGAATCTGATATGCCGTAAAAGCCGACAGCACTCGCCTGTATGAATACGTCAGGCTTTTTTTTGAGCCTGCTAAGTATTTTTTCAACTTCATTTGTTGCTGAAATCCTGCTTTCCAAAATTCTTTTCTTTCGATTCTCTGACCATCTGCCACTATTGATCGATTCGCCCGCAAGATTGATGAACACATCTACACCTTCTAGAACTTCCCACGGCCGGTCCCCTTCATTAAGCCACTGAACATAGGTTAACTGTTTTTTATTTTCATTTGCATTTATTTTTCTCGTTAAAATATATACCTCGTGTCCATTCCGGATAAAATCCTTCGTTAACGCACGACCGACAAAACCTGTACCACCGGTCACTGCTATTTTCATTTCTATTCCTCCTTACAGCTCTGACTAATTTGTTTATATACTTTCGATAGGTTAAGTCAGAAACCCTTTTTCAAATGTGATACATTAAAGAGGAGGTGAAGAAAATGCCTACGATAACCAAAATTACAGTTCAGCAGAAAAAGACGGACCGTTACAATGTTTTTTTAGACGAAAAATATGCATTTAGTGTGGATGAGGATGTGCTGATTAAGCATCAGCTCAAAAAAGGGATGGAGCTGGATGACTTTTCACTTTCTGAAATTTCCTATCAAGATGATATTAGAAAATCATACAACTTAGCGATTCAGTATTTAGCGAGAAGAATGCGGTCTGAAGCAGAGGTTAGAAAAGCGCTAAAGGATAAAGAGGTAGATGAAAGCATCATTCAAGAGGTGATTCATAAATTGTATGAGTACTGCTTTTTAAATGATGAAGAATTTGCGATTGCCTTTGTAAGAACAGCGATGAATACGACAGATAAAGGGACAGACTTAATTCGAAGGGAATTAAGAGAGAAGGGAATAACGGAAAATCTAATCGAACGTGCTTTAAAGGAGTATCCTTTTGAACAAGAGTTAGAAACAGCGATTAAGCTTTGCGAGAAGTTTGTCCAAAAAAATACACGCGATTCTTCACGCGTTATGAAACAAAAGCTTGAACAAATGCTTTTTCGAAAGGGATTTTCTTTAAGTACCATTCAGACTGCTCTATCAGAAATGGAGATGGAAAAAGCTGAGGATGAAGAAATGGCAGCTTTGCGCAAACATGCAGAAAAAGCCCATCGTAAATATGCTAGCCTGGAAGGCTTCGAATATGAGCAGAAGATGAAACAAACGCTGTTCCGAAAAGGTTTTGCATTTGAATTAATTGAACAGGTTTTAACCGAATTTAAAGAAATATAAAATCACATGGTTGCGCCATGTGATTTTATATTTCTAAAAACTACTTATCCGATTCAATGATAATGGCATCCTTTTCAATATTCGCCAAAATCTTATCGGCAATTTCAGCTGGGGAACGAAGCCCGGATTTATCCTTAATGAAATTATTATGATCCCAAAATGGCGTATCCATTCCCCCCATGTAGACCGCTTTTACATGAATACCTGTATGCGCATACTCGATCTGTAAGCTTTCCGTAAATCCTCGAACAGCAAACTTACTAGCAGCATAAGCGGATTCATTTATTTTTCCGCGAAGACCAGCAGTCGAAACAATATTCATTACTAATCCTTCATTATTTTTAACAAGGTATGGCAAGACTGCTTGCGACATGTAAATCGTACCTAGTACATTTATGTGCAGCATTTCCTCTATTTCCGCATGGGACATTTTTTCCAATGGTCCAAAATGCCCGATTCCTGCATTGTTGATTACACCGTAAAGGCTGAATTCTTCTGCTGCATTGCTAATAAATGCTTGAATTTCAGAAGGGCTGCTAACATCCACTGTAAAGGAATCAGCCTGTCCATTTTCAGCTTGGATTTGTTTTTGCACATCCTTTAATTTTTCTAATGTTCTTCCTATTAATAGAAGATGGTATCCTTGTCTGCTGTATCTTAATGCCAGCTCTTTTCCTAAACCAGACCCTGCACCTGTGATGATAATTGATTTCATTTGTTTGCTCCTTTATGTAATAACTTAAGGCTTTTCTAAGCGCTCACAATTCAATATACTTAATATGTTCATGAAAAGTATATTTACAATTTTAATGTTACACCTATAAGGAAAAGATGGAAAGGGTGATGAGTCATGTCTGAAAAGAGATATAGTGAAATGTCAAAATATGAGCTGCAGCAGGAGATAGCCCGTTTAAACGAAAAGGCAAGAAAAGCCGAACAAATGGGGATGGTAAATGAGTTTGCTGTTATGGAAAGAAAGGCAGTGATGGCAAAATCCTATTTATTAGATCCAGATGATTATAAACCAGGAGAGCTTTATGAAATTGAAGGTGATCCAGGCGCATACTTTAAGATCGACTATATGAACGGAGTATTTGCGTGGGGGTTCCGCTTAAATGGAGATAAAGCGGAAGAGGCGATTCCGATCTCGATGCTAAAAAAATAATAAGAAAGAGGATGACTGGAGCCATCCCCTTATCTCACTAAGAATTCTTTCTTATTTGCCGTTTTAAAATAATCAGGTTTTGCGTTTGTGTCGTTTCGCCATTAGCCTGTGAATTCGAATGCTTTGGGTTGAAATGCGGAGAGGTGAATTTACTTTTATCCAAATAATTCGTAAATTTTCCCATCATCATTCCTCCTCAATTTTAAAAGAACCTTCTGTGTGCTACAGACGAATGGTTAAAAATCAGGTGTATCGCTGTCGCGGTTGTTTGAAGCCCGCATTCTTTCCTGTGGATGGGTATTAATGGTCCCATTTGCCCGCAGGGAATTGTATTCTGCCTTTGCACGGGGCTCGCCCTCAAATTTATTATTGTTTTGGTTTGGGAAGTTCTTTGCTTTGTTTCGCATATACGCACCTCCTAGACCTTCTTTAAAACCGTGAAAGCATTCATGCATCTCACGTAAATATAGTATTTGCTGTTCTTATAAAGGTATGATAGATAGTTAATGGAAATGAGGTGGAAGCAATGAATGAGTATCAGAAGAGATTATTCGAACGTTTGCTTGAATTAAACGATCAGCTTTCAGCGAATCAAGCACAAACATGGGTGGAGCTTTTATGGGAAGATTTTGAGGCGACGCATGCAAAAGCGGGCAGGGAGTATAAAGGGAGCGAGATGACTGAAAAGGTAGTAAGGCAATGGATTGAGTATTATGGGGATAAGCTTCATGAATTTGTGGCTCAAAATCCGAAGTATAAGCATTTGCTTACAGAGGATCAAAGCAAGCTGCATTGAGAAAAGCGGAGGCGCCTTGGTCATCGCCGTGCAAACTGGAAGGACCGGTTCTTTCGATAAAGGAAACACGGTGAGCGAGAGCGAACCGATGTTGACGCAATCGTTGCGGAGGGAGCCTGAAGTTTGATAGGCGATAGGACGTTTGTGCTAGACAATTCTCTAACTTCAAAGTTATACTTTCTGATGCATTAAAACCGGCTGTCTCAAGCGAGACAGCCTGCTCTATTTAACCCGGAATGATTTCTAGTTTTTTCCGCAGCTTTTCTTCACTAAAAATCCATCCAGTATACGACGTTAATATTTCTAATTGATGATCTAATTGGACGACCGCAACGAATGGATAGTAATCATTGCTTCGGTAGCGAAGATCAATGAATCGAACTTCATAATAGTCATCATATTCGTCAATTTCCCAGCGATAGACTGGTGAAAATGATAAAAAGGCGGATAAGTTTTTATCTTTTTTTGCGGCTTCTAATACAGGTGTTTCTGGTACGGGAACACGATTGAACTGATCTAAAATACAAACCTTGCTATCGATCGCACGTCCGACAAAAAATTGATGTTTATTCATCACTGCAATACGCCACTGTTTAAATTTCATTGTCGGCGCAATGATTATTTCAGTTGCGTCAGGAATCATTTTTTTAACTTCCTTCAAAACTTTACGCTGTGCGATAAAACGTAAGATATAATAGATAAATAAAATGGCGTAAATCGAAATAAAGGTATATCCTGGATTTGCGCCAAGTGCCCATATGAGCAGGCCGATAATATGAATCCCGAAAATATACGGGTCAAATGTGTTAATGACACCTAGTGCGACCCATTTTGAAGAAAATGGCCGCAATGCTTGTGTGCCATACGCATTAAAGATATCAACAAACACATGAAGAAAAACAGCAATAAAGGTCCATATCCAAAGATGGAGTAAATTTGTCTCAGGGAAAAATGGATATATGGCTGCTGTTAAGGCTATCGGCCAAAGGAGAACAGCTGGTATAGAGTGGGTGATCCCACGATGATTTCGAATATAAACAGCATTATTTTTTAATTTTAAAATTGTATCAATATCAGGTATTTGTGAACCGATAATCGTTCCAATCATGACGCTAGTTGTTGCGGCAGTACTTTCTGCAACAACCGGATCTAATGTCGAAATGCCCGCTAGTGCAAGTCCCATAACAATATGTGTACCTGTGTCCAAGGGGAATGACCTCCTTCATTTAAAGGATGTACTAAAAGGGACCGAAAAATTACTTTTCAACTCTTATTTATAATTTTAGCTGTGTTTCTCATGAAACACTAGTGAAGAAAAGAGTAATTTTTAAATTGATATCCAAAGAAAGATGGAGGAGCAAAATTTTGATAAAAAACGAAATAAGCCAGTTGAACAAGATAGATATAGCAGGATTTCAGCAAGACTTAATCGGCTGGTTTGAAGCTGAACAAAGGGATCTTCCATGGAGAAAGGACCGGGATCCCTATAAAGTATGGGTATCTGAAATCATGCTGCAGCAAACACGTGTTGATACTGTTATACCCTATTTTCTCAATTTTATTGAACAATTTCCAACGATTGAGGCCCTTGCGAATGCAGATGAAGAGAAGGTTTTAAAGGCATGGGAAGGACTTGGCTATTATTCAAGGGTCAGAAACCTCCAATCAGCGGTAAAAGAGGTTCATGAAAAATACGATGGGAAAGTGCCAAATAATCCTAAAGAGATTTCATCTTTAAAAGGTGTAGGACCCTATACAGCCGGTGCTATTTTAAGCATTGCATACGGCATTCCTGAACCAGCTGTTGATGGAAATGTGATGCGTGTTCTTTCAAGAATTTTATCTATTTGGGAGGATATTGCTAAAGCCTCCTCAAGAAAGGTTTTTGAAGAGGCAGTAAGAAAGCTAATTTCCCGCAGCAATCCATCCTTTTTTAATCAGGCACTAATGGAGTTGGGTGCCTTAATTTGTACACCCACATCCCCTAGCTGTTTGTTATGCCCGGTTCGAGAGCATTGCCATGCTTTTCATGAAGGAACAGAAAACGAACTGCCTGTGAAGACGAGAACAAAAAAACATCGGCATGTTCAGATTGTAGCTGCGGTGCTGACAAATAGCGAAGGAAAATTTCTAATTCATAAAAGACCGAGTGAAGGGCTGCTAGCAAACCTTTGGGAGTTTCCCAATATAGAGGTGCTCCTGCCACATATGAATGAAAAAGAACAATTACAGGATGCAGTAAAGGAATTATACAAAACGGACATACAGATTAGTGAAATGATTGGACAAATTGAGCATGTATTTTCACATTTGACTTGGAATATTAATGCTTACAAAGGAAAAGTTCATTTTATGAAAAAGGAAGCAGAGGATTTAAGGTTAGTTACTGCGGAAGAAATGAAGGAATTCACGTTTTCGGTATCCCATCAAAAAATCCTTCAGCAGTTTCTTGAAAGTGAAGCAGAATGAAAAGGGTGTTACCCCCTTTTCATTCGTTCTTAAGATTTTTTAATCCACCCCGATTTTGAATTTCTTCAACGATTTCTTTTTGAATGGCTTGACCTTCCGCATTCAAATAGGGGACAATTTGCTGGAAAGAATGATGAAAGAAAGCAAGCTCATCATTATTCCAATCCGCCTTTGCCATCATCGATAATTCAGTCATATCTCGCCCATTATACATAAGCAACTTCCTTTCAAAACAATGTTACTCTTATTGTTATGAACTGGATTGCTTGGTATACATGGAAAAGATAAAATGGGCAAAAGAGAGTTTAAATAATGAGATCGCGATAGAAAGGATTTTTTACATGACACAAAAAGTAGCTTTAGTAACAGGCAGCAGCAGAGGTATTGGAAAGGCCACGGCATTAAGGCTGGCAAAAGAAGGGTATGATATCGTTATAAATTATGCGCGAAGCAAAACGGCAGCGTTAGAAACAGCTGCGGAAATTGAAGCACTTGGCAGAAAAGCGTTACCAGTAAAAGCGAATGTGGGTGATGTGGAAAAAATTAAATTCCTATTCGAGGAAATTGAGCGTGAGTTTGGCAGACTGGATGTATTTGTTAATAATGCAGCATCAGGCGTTCAAAGGCCTGTGATGGAGCTTGAAGAATCTCACTGGAATTGGACAATGAATATTAATAGCAAAGCACTTTTGTTTTGTGCGCAGGAAGCGGCAAAACTAATGGAAAAAAATAATGGCGGAAAAATTGTCAGCATCAGCTCTTTAGGTTCAATCAGATATTTAGAAAATTATACAGTTGTTGGGGTATCAAAGGCAGCGTTAGAAGCGTTAACGAGATATTTAGCAGTCGAATTAGCCTCTAAAAACATTACGGTGAATGCTGTTTCAGGTGGAGCAGTTGATACAGAAGCATTAAAGCATTTTCCTAACCGTGAAGAATTGCTGGCTGAGGCAAGAGAGAAAACGCCAGCAGGAAGAATGGTTGAAATTGATGATATGGTCAATGCCGTTATGTTCCTCTTAGCAGATGAGTCAAGCATGATTCGCGGCCAAACTATTATTGTTGACGGGGGAATATCATTGCTTGTTTAATTAGTCTCTCGCGGACTTAAGAGGAATCAAGTCTGAACGAGTCAAGCTGGCATCAGCAGCAACCGAATTCGAACTTAAACCGGCAGCAGAGCAGGCTTTATACATTCATGAGAAATACGGATGCTTGCAGGAATTTGCACTGTTAACTCGAAATTAATTTTTAAAAATTTGTGGATATTTCCTCTGCGCTTGGACAAATTAATAGGCGTGGAGGTGATAACAATGGCAAAACAACCAAACCAAACTCAAGCTGGAACGAACATTCAAGAAGTAAGACAACAAAATGCTCAATCAGCAGGTGCAGGAGCTGGCGCTGGTCAATTCGGAACAGAATTTGCTAGCGAAACAAATGCACAAGAGGTAAGACAACAAAACCAACAAGCAGAAGCTCGTAAAGCGAAAAATTCAGGCCGTCAAGGTCAGTAATACCAAAAAGGCGCTCTTCATTCGGAAGGGTGCCTTTTTTTATTTATTCGTTTAGTTTTATCGATTAGGGCAATAATGAGTATGTGAAAAATCCACATTCCTTTCGACAAAACTTCCTTTGGCTCAACAGAAGTAGTCAAAGGAATCGTGCATAAGTGAGAGAATACATAATACAGATAAAACAAACAGGACGGTGATACTTGAATGATGAAAAGCTTTGACCTTTTAGTGACAGAACAAATGCAAACAATGGAAAAACTATTATATTTGCAAAGTGAGCTGGAGCGTTGTGAAGAAATCGAAGAAGAGCTAAAATTGCTCCAGCAGGAGACAGAGCTGGAAAGTCTACAAATGGAAATAGCTAATATGAAAAAAGAGTTAAGAGAGATCCATCGAGTATTTGAATGCCAAACGGAGGAAGTCATTCGTTCTTATCAAGAGGTGAAAGTTTCAGTATAAAAGTTGGTTTTAAAAACTAATTATATTTTTTCTATTAGCCATTGGGGATTTTCTAATGGCTCTTTGTTTTAAATTTCTACTGAAACCGTTATAATAAATAGAAAAAGGATTCGTACTTTGTTGCCTTTAATTGATTTAGTAATATAGTGAGAAATTTGGAATTCGTATAGCGATGAATTAGACGGTGTCTAGCTTTTGCACCTAGGGGCCGATTCATAAGCCAATCCGACAAAAAGGGTAAAAGGACAACCTTTCTGCCAGCATGTCTTATGTTTGAAATCTCTTGGGCTCTAAGGAAAGCTATTTAGAAGATAGACTTCGCAGAAACAAGTGGTTTCTGCTCGTTTCGAAGGCGTATACGCATTTCAGCTAGGTTTCAAAGCCCGGGTATATGAAAGTAGGGGAAAAAGAATGGCCGTACCCATAGAAGGAGAACCGATACAAATTCATAGTTATAAACATAATGGGCACATCCATCGCGTCTGGGATGAAACAACCATATTAAAAGGAACGCAAAATCTAGTTATTGGTGGAAACGATCGGACGATTGTTACAGAATCAGATGGAAGAACATGGGTGACTAGGGAGCCAGCTATTTGTTATTTTCATTCACAATATTGGTTTAATGTAATTGGCATGATTCGTGAAGATGGCATTTATTATTATTGCAATCTTAGCTCTCCATTTATTTTTGATGGAGAGGCCGTAAAGTATATTGATTATGATCTTGATATTAAAGTGTTTCCAGACATGACCTTCAATTTGCTGGATGAGGATGAATATGAGCGTCATCGTCAGGAAATGAATTATCCAGAGCCGATCGACCGGATTCTGAAGCATAATGTTGATCAATTAATTCATTGGATTAGACAGAGAAAAGGTCCATTTGCTCCAGATTTTATTGATATGTGGTATGAAAGATATTTAACATACAGACGCTGATGAATGTGCCAAACGTAACGCCTGTTGAGTCTTAGATCAACAGGCTTTTATGTGGAAAAATAATGAACAATGCACATCCATTATTCTATGGGGCCAGTTATGGATAAGAGGAGGAAAAAGTTGGATAGCATCAAGCGATACATGCAGTTTGTTAAACCATATCGACTTCAAATCATAGTAACCATCATCATTGGGATTATTAAGTTTGCCATCCCGCTTATGATTCCGCTTTTAATCAAATATGTGATTGATGATATCGCAGGTAATACGGCTTTAAGCAGTGCAGAACAAACGAGCAAGCTGTTTTTGATTATGGGAATGATGATAATTATATTTGTTGTTGTCAGACCGCCGATTGAATATTACCGCCAGTACTTTGCACAATGGGTAGCAAGCAAAATTTTATACGATATTAGAGATAAGCTGTTTACCCATATTCAGAAGCTTAGCTTTAAATATTATTCAAATACAAGAGCAGGGGAAGTTATTTCAAGAGTCATTAATGATGTCGAGCAAACGAAGACTTTTGTCATCACTGGATTAATGAACCTGTGGCTGGATATCGCAACAATTATTATCGCAGTGGTCATCATGCTGCAAATGGATGTCACTTTAACGATTGTTTCTTTAATTTTATTCCCATTCTACGGATTTTCAGTGAAATATTTCTTCGGCAATTTAAGAAAGCTGACAAGAAGAAGATCACAGGCACTTGCAGAGGTACAAGGCTATCTCCATGAACGAGTACAAGGGATGGCTGTGATTAAAAGCTTTGCGATCGAGGATTATGAACAAACACAATTTGATAAGCAAAATAGTAATTTTTTAACAAAAGCAATTGACCATACAAAATGGAATGCGAAAGCTTTTGCTGTCGTGAATACGATTACAGATATTGCCCCATTAATCGTCATCGGTTATTCAGGATACCAAGTAATACAAGGGCATCTTACAATTGGGACGATGATGGCGTTTATTGCTTATATCGACCGGTTATACAATCCGCTTAGAAGGCTAGTGAATTCTTCAACTACGATGACCCAGGCCATTGCATCAATGGACAGAGTTTTCGATTTAATCGATGAGAAATATGATATTGATGATTCTCCAAAGGCAATTGAATGTAAAAATGTAAAGGGAGATATCGATTTTGAACAGGTCAGTTTTTCCTACAGTGAAAAGGAAGAATCTGTTTTGAAAAATATATCTCTCCATGTACAAAAGGGAGAGACAATCGCTCTTGTCGGTATGAGTGGAGGGGGGAAATCCTCCCTTGTCGGACTTATTCCTCGATTTTATGATGTTTCTAAAGGAAGAATTCTTCTCGACGGACAAGATATTCGTTCGTTTAAGGTTCGTTCCTTAAGAGATAAAATCGGAATGGTACTGCAGGATAATATTTTATTTAGTGAATCGGTGAAAACGAATATTTTATTAGGCAAACCGGATGCAACGGATGAAGAAGTGATTGAAGCAGCAAAGGCGGCCAATGCGCACGAATTTATTATGAATTTGCCAGATGGCTATGAGACGAAAGTAGGAGAACGTGGTGTGAAACTATCGGGCGGCCAAAAGCAGCGGGTCGCAATTGCGAGAATCTTTTTAAAGAATCCGCCTATCTTAATTTTGGATGAAGCGACATCTGCACTAGATTTAGAAAGTGAGCATTTGATTCAGGAGGCGCTTGAGCAATTAGCGAAGGATCGAACAACCTTTATCGTTGCTCATCGCCTATCAACGATCACACATGCAGATCGCATCATTCTCATTGAGCACGGAGAAATTGTAGAAATTGGCAGTCATGATGAATTAATGAATAAACAAGGAAATTATTATAAACTTTTCCAAGTGCAGCAACTAGACCATTAAACGATAAGCTGACCCCAAAGGGTCAGCTTTCTTTTTGTCTTTTTAGTAAAACGAATAGTCATTATTGCCTAACTCATACATATGATAGTAAAGATTAATGAGGTGGACATGTCTAATTTTACGCAATTTTGTCGGAAAATATAAAATTATTGATATATTCATATAATTTAAATAAATCAGTAGACTTAAAGAAATTTTTTTAATAGAATAAAAAGCAAGCGATAGAGAATTCCGAAATTGTCTAGCTACAGCGCCGATCGCCTAACAAACTTCAGGTCCCCTCCCTACGATAAGTCGAGGCTCTCCAGTTTGTACGGCGATGATCAAGGCGCATGCGCTATTCTCGGAAATCAAAGGGTGGACACCTAGAAAGGAGTATCACTGTGACACAAGCTCCAGTATTAGATGTAAAGCAGTTGAAGACATCATTTTTTTCAGCGGATGGAGAAATACCTGCAGTTGATGAAGTGAGCTTTTCGGTAAATAAGGGGGAAATTCTAGGAATTGTAGGGGAGTCTGGCTGTGGAAAAAGTGTCACTTCATTATCAATCATGAAGCTAATCCCTCAGCCGCCAGGGAAAATTGTCGGTGGAGAAATTTTGCTCAATGGGGAGAATATTGTCCATTCCTCTGAAAAAAGAATGCGTGAAATTAGGGGAAATGAAGTAGCGATGATTTTCCAGGAACCAATGACTTCATTAAACCCGCTGTTCACAATTGGCAATCAGCTGATGGAAGGCATTAAAATACATACAAAAGCTGGAAAGAAAGAAGCCTTTGAGCGAGCAGTTGAAATGCTGAAGCTTGTCGGTTTGCCTAGGGCAGAACAAATTATGCATGAATATCCTCATCAGCTCTCTGGAGGAATGAGGCAAAGAGTCATGATTGCGATGGCGTTATCCTGCCATCCGAAGCTGCTGATTGCAGATGAGCCTACAACGGCATTAGATGTAACTATTCAAGCACAAATTCTAGCTTTAATGAAGGATCTGAATGAAAAGCTGGACACAGCGATCGTCTTAATTACCCATGATTTAGGGGTAGTAGCGGAAGTGTGTGAACGAGTGATTGTGATGTATGCAGGAAAAGTTGTGGAAGAGGCACCAGTCATGGAGATTTTTAAAAATCCGAAGCATCCGTATACGCATGGATTGCTGCAGTCGGTGCCGGATGTCCGTGAAAAGAAAGAGCGTCTCTATTCCATTCCCGGCAATGTTCCAAAGCCGGGATCGATTAGGAAGGGCTGCCGCTTTGCAGCTAGATGTGAATTTGTTCATGAACGCTGTCTTTCAGACACCCCTCCATTGTACAAGGTAGAAGGTGCCGATCAGCATACAGTTAGATGTTTCCTGCATGAATCAGGAGGTGCGGCAAGTGGCTGAGGTCCTGTTAGAAGTCAATCAATTAAAGAAGTACTTTCCAATAACCGGGGGAATATTCGGTAAAAAGGTTGGGGAAGTAAAGGCAGTTGACGATATTAGCTTCTTCGTAAATAAAGGAGAAACGCTGGGCCTTGTTGGCGAGTCGGGCTGCGGCAAATCAACGACAGGGCGAATGTTAATGCGTTTGATTGAGCCAACTGAAGGAAACGTTCTCTTTGAAGGAAAAGAGTTAACGAATCTATCTGATGGGGATATGCGAAAAATGCGCAAGGAAATGCAAATGGTTTTCCAAGATCCCTTTGCCTCCTTAAATCCTCGCCATACAGTAGAAAAGATTTTAGAAGAACCGCTCATCGTTCATGGGATTGGAGATAAAGCGGAGCGGAAAAAAAGAGTAAAAGAAATGCTCGAGGTTGTTGGCCTAAGCAGCTATCATGCCAAACGCTATCCGCATCAATTCAGCGGCGGCCAAAGGCAGCGGATTGGGATAGCGAGAGCGTTAATGACGAAGCCGAAGCTCATTATTGCCGATGAGCCAGTTTCCGCATTAGATGTTTCTATTCAGTCTCAAGTATTAAATCTTCTTGAAGATCTCCAAGAAGAATTCCAGCTCACATATATATTTATTGCCCATGATTTAGGGGTTGTAAAGCATATTAGCGATCGAGTAGGTGTGATGTATCTTGGAAGATTAGTAGAAATTACTACAGCCGAGCAACTATACGAGAAACCGCTGCACCCATATACGAATGCCTTATTAGGTGCTGTTCCAGTTCCAGATCCTACTTTGAAAAAGGAGAGGGAGCTTTTAACGGGCGATATCCCAAGTCCTTCAAATCCGCCATCTGGTTGTGCATTTCACACGCGATGCAAAGAGTGCATGGACATTTGTAAAACAGAAAGACCTCAATTAGAGGAAATTGAACCGGGTCATTTTGCGGCATGCCATTTGTATAAAAATAATTGATTTGGCACATTTGGAAATGCTGCATGAATGATAGATGTCAAAAGCTAGAAGTCTGTAAGTCTTTGAAGAAAAAAGGGGGAAAACAATGAAAAAGCGCGGGATTTTATTTCTAGTGTTTGCTTTGCTTCTATCTCTTGCATTGGTTGGCTGCAGCGGCAACAGCTCCACTGGGGGTACGAAGGAAGAAGAAGATAAGGATACAGGGACAGAAGAAGGGACAAAAGAAACAGAAGAGGCAGCAGGTAACAATACATTAGTTTTTGGCCGCGGCGGAGATTCTACTTCTCTTGATCCAGCTGTGACAACTGAAGGGGAAGCATTTAAAGTTACTGTTAATTTATTTGAAACATTAATTAACTTTGGAGAGCAAGATACTGAAATTGAAGCAGGTCTTGCGACTGAATGGAAGACAAGTGAAGATGGTTTAAAGCATACATTAAAGCTTCGTGAAGGCGTTAAATTCCATGATGGAACAGATTTTAATGCAGAAGCTGTCGTCTATAACTTTGACCGCTGGAAAGCAGGGAATGCAGAGCAATTCTACTACTATAACTCTCAATTTGGCGACAAAATTGAGAGTGTCGTAGCGGTTGATGAGTATACGGTTGAATTTAATTTAAATAAGCCAATTGCCCCATTCTTTAAAAACTTAGCGATGTCGCCGTTCGGTATTGCAAGTCCTGCGGCGATTGAGAAGCATGGTGATAAGTTTATTGAGAATCCAGTAGGAACAGGTCCATTCGTATTTAAAGAGTGGAAGCGAAATGACCGCATTACAATTGAAAAATTTGCTGATTATTGGCAAGAGGGTCTTCCGAAGCTAGATCAAGTGATTTTCCGTTCCATTCCAGAAAACTCTGCTCGTCTAAATGCGTTAGCTTCAGGCGAGGTTGATTTAATTGATGGAGTGAATTTTAGTGATGTAGCGACAATCGAAGGAAATC
The DNA here is from genome assembly GCF_032154635.1 of Cytobacillus sp. Lineage (GTDB taxonomy): Bacteria > Bacillota > Bacilli > Bacillales > Cytobacillaceae > Cytobacillus. Next base: position 63,374 of record NZ_JALDXW010000022.1, read on the forward strand.
CGGATTTACAAGTTTTCGAACGTCCGACATTGAATGTTGCGTACTTGGGCTTAACAAATACACGCGGTCCGCTTCAGGATAAGCTTGTCCGCCAAGCACTTAACCATGCAGTTGACAAGAAGGCTTTAATCGACGCGTTCTATGCTGGAGCAGCTGATCCAGCCATTAACCCGATGCCTCCTGTAGTAGCAGGCTATAACGATGCAGTAGAAGACTATCCGTATGATCCGGAAAAAGCAAAGGAATTGTTAAAAGAAGCTGGATATGAGAATGGTTTTGAAATGGAGCTGTGGGCAATGCCTGTTCCACGTCCATATATGCCTGATGGGCAAAAGGTTGCTGAAGCATTACAAGCAAACTTTGAAGCGATTGGTGTGAAGGCAGAAATCGTTTCCTATGAGTGGGGCACGTATTTAGAAAAGGCAAATAATGGAGAAGCAGATTCGTTCTTACTTGGTTGGACGGGTGACAACGGGGATGCAGATAATTTCCTATATGTTCTACTAGATGAGGATGCAATTGGCTCAAATAACTATACGTACTACAAAAACCCTGAGGTTCATGAATTATTATTAAAAGCACAAGCAAGCTCTGATCAAGCAGAACGTGAAGAGCTTTATAAGCAAGCACAAGTCATTATTAAAGATGATGCGCCATGGATTCCGCTAGTTCACTCAAGACCAATCCTAGCGGGCAAGGCTGGTATTTCTAACTTTAAACCACACCCAACAGGCTCTGACTTGCTTTCTAATGTTGAATTAAAATAAGACTTATGAAAAGGGAGCTCAGCAGTGACTCCCTTTTCTATTCCAGCTCCATTGACTTTTTGGACAACCTTCCAGTGAGGTGAAAAAGATGTTTTCTTATACGATCAAACGAGTATTGTCCTTGGTGCCAGTTTTGCTTGGTCTATCCTTGATTGTCTTTTTTATGATTCGGGCCATTCCGGGAGATCCGGCACAAATTATCCTTGGACAATTAGCAACAAAAGAGGCTGTTGAAGAATTAACCAAGCAGCTGGGGCTAGACCAGCCATGGTATATTCAGTATTTTACATATCTCGGCGGATTATTAACCGGGGATTTAGGCGAATCGATAAAGACAAAGACGGCAATCAGCCAGGAAATCTGGCCATATTTAGCAGCAACCATTGAATTATCCTTTTGTGCGATAGTGATCGCGATTGTCATTGGCGTAAATGCTGGCATCATTAGTGCTTGGTATCAAAACTCTTGGTTTGATTATATTGCCATGGTTCTTGCACTTATCGGGGTATCCATGCCAATCTTCTGGCTCGGCTTAATGGAGCAATGGGTGTTTGCGATTAATCTTGACTGGCTTCCAACATCGGGAAGAGAGGAAGTTAGAAATCCGGTCACCTCCATCACGAATATCTATATGATTGACACCTTGCTGCAAGGAAGGATGGATCAATTTTGGGACGTTGTGAAGCATTTGATTCTTCCGGCATTCGCATTAGCGACCATTCCGATGGCCATTATTGCAAGGATTACACGATCGTCCATGCTTGAAGTAATGAGATCTGATTTTATTCGTACGGCAAGAGCAAAAGGGTTACGGATGTTCTGGGTTGTCTATAAGCATTCTTTAAAAAATGCCATTATCCCGGTTCTTACGATTATCGGTCTGCAAACGGGCCTTTTGTTGGGAGGAGCAATTTTAACTGAAACGATCTTTAGCTGGCCGGGTATGGGACGTTATATTTACGATGCGATTAATGCTCGTGACTATCCTGTCATTCAATCAGGGATATTAATTATTGCCTTTATTTTCGTCATGATTAACTTAGTTGTGGACTTGCTCTACGCAGCAATTGATCCACGGATTAAATATAATTAAGGGGGGAACGCACTTGGAACTTTCTACTCAAAAAAATATACAGCCACAGCTCGTACCTGAAGAAGACAAGGTCGTTTCCCCTTGGCTTGAGGCATGGAGAAGCTTTCGAAAAAATAAATTAGCTCTAATAGGCACATTGATTGTTTTATTCTTTATTGTCATCGCAGTATTTGCACCGGTAATTGCTCCCCAAGGAATTAATGAGCAAATGCTTTCAAAGCGATTGCAGGCACCATCTAGTGAGCATTGGTTTGGCACGGATGACTTTGGTAGAGACATTTTTTCGAGGGTTATTTATGGGACGAGAATCTCATTATGGGTCGGCTTTCTTGCTGTAATGGGGTCCATTATTGTTGGCTGCATTCTAGGAATTGTAGCCGGCTACTATGGGAAATGGGTGGATACTATTATCTCACGTTTATTTGATATAATGCTTGCTTTTCCGAGTATTCTATTAGCGATCGCGATTGTCGCTGTATTAGGCCCATCTTTGAAAAATGCCCTTATAGCGATTGCCATTATTAATATTCCGAACTTTGGAAGGTTAATCCGATCCCGTGTGCTAAGTGTAAAACAGGAAGAGTATATTATGGCAGCGAAAGCAGTCGGAATGAAGGATAGCCGCATATTATTCCGTCATGTGCTGCCAAATAGTATGGCTCCGATTATTGTACAAGGAACATTGGCCATTGCGACAGCAATCATTGAAGCAGCTGCACTAGGCTTTCTTGGTCTAGGCGCGACTGCCCCTAATCCAGAGTGGGGGAAAATGCTTTCAGATGCGCGGCCGCTATTAATGCAAGCCCCTTGGACGATGTTCTTCCCTGGAATTGCGATTATGCTGACCGTATTAGGCTTTAACTTAATGGGGGACGGCCTCAGAGATGCCCTTGACCCTCGGATGAAAAATTAATAGTAAGTTAAGAACAAATGCGCAAGCGCCTTGGTCATCGCCGTACAAACTGGAAGGACCGCGACTGAGATAAAGGAAACACGGTGAGCGAGAGCGAACCGATGTTAACTTATCGTAGGGAGGGGGCCTGAAGTTTGATAGGCGATAGGCGCTGGAGTTGGATGCAGACAACCTATCTCAAAGTGATCCATAGCATTCAATTTGATAATTTCCTAATCAATAAGAAAAAGCAGCTGAGGATCAGCTGCTTTTACTCTTCTATCGCCACTTCATTTGTCTTTTTATGATAGGTTTGGAAACTTGTGATCAGTTTATCGAGATGGACGACTTGTTCATCATAGTTAATAATGGCTGATAGGATTTGCACTGTATGTGAAAGCGTTGCTTCATCCTCAATTTTTGCTTGCTTTTGATTGGCAAAAAAGAGATTAAGCAGCTCTTTGCTGTTTAGGATAATGTCGCCTTCTTCAAATGTCACATTTGGGCGGACCTTTCCGATGAATTTAAGCATGACATGTTCATGATAATGAATGAGACAATCTAGCTGCTGCTGGACAGCATGCTGAAACTCTGCGGGCATTTCCTGCAGATCATTTTCAAAACGATGCAATCTTCTTAGCATTTCAAGCGATCTTTTCACAGTAGATATCATCTGTCTGTAAATGACAAGCTTCCGAGATTTCACTAACGTATTCTTTTTGAAGTAGTTGCGTTCTTCCTTGTACATTACATATAAATGATCAAGACTTCTAACCGCTTCTTTCATTTTGCCAATATCATTCTTAAGCAGACGATGCTCTGATGCATGCCTAATCGTGAGGCGAATCCATTTTGTCGTTTCTTCTGTTACACCGGAAATCTTATAATATAGTTTCTTTTCATACTTTGGCGGCAAGAAAACTAAATTTACGATAAAAGCGGATAATACACCAAGCATGATCGTTGAAAAGCGAATAAGGGCAAACTGGATAAACTCATCACCTGGTGTCTCCATAATAACAATCATTGTAACAAGAGAGAGAGAAATGGTATTTTCGATTTTCAGCTTCAAGTTAATTGTAATCACAATAATCGCCGCAAGCCCAATGATGACCATATGATTTCCAAGTAATAAAACGAAAATAACGGCAATGATTGCACCAATAATATTCCCTTGAATTTGCTCAATTATCGATAAAAATGACCGGTAGATGGTCGGCTGCACAGCAAAAATCGCTGCGATTGCTGCAAAGACAGGAGAGGGCAGCTGAAATAATTCTGATAATAATAAGGATAAAATAATTGCGATTCCCGTTTTTAATATGCGGGCGCCAAGCTTCATACGTACTTATTTCCTTTCTTTTTAAATAATACTACCTTATCCGACAGGATCGAATAAAGTTTTTTGGTCGTGCATCTAGTTTTTGTTAAGTCTATAACATTAATGTACTATACATGGATATCCGAAGAAGCACAATGGGCATTTTTTTGAACTTTTCACTGAAGCTGGATTATAAGGTTAAAGACATAGGAAAAAGGAGCGATAAATCGCTCCTTTTCTAAACTGGAATTCCTGGGATATGGATTAAATTATCTTTCGTTTTGCAATGCTTCAAATGCTTGATTAACTGCATGAATGGTTGCTTGGATGTCTTCTTCTGTATGAGCAATGGTTACAAACCATGCTTCATATTTTGAAGGTGCAAGATTGATCCCTTGCTTTAGCATCAATTTAAAGAACTTCGCAAACATTTCGCCGTCAGTATTCTCAGCCTGGTCATAATTAACAACCTTTTCATTTGTGAAATAAACCGTTAATGCGCCTTTTAAGCGGTTGATTGTTATTGGGATATTGAATTCCTTCGCTGCCGCTGTAATTCCTTCTTCAAGCATGGCGCCTAATTGATCAAGGTATTCATAGACACCTTTTTGTTTTAATACCTCAAGACAAGCCATTCCGGAAAGAATGGATGCTGGGTTTCCTGCCATTGTTCCTGCCTGGTAGGCTGGTCCTAATGGAGCAACGGTCTCCATAATTTCCTTCTTGCCGCCATAAGCACCTATTGGCAGACCTCCGCCAATAATTTTCCCCATTGCTGTTAAATCAGGGGTAACACCTAACAGATCCTGTGCTCCTCCATACATGAAGCGGAACGCAGTAATGACCTCATCATATATAACAAGTGCACCTGCTTGATGTGTTAACTCATTGACCTGCTCTAAGAAGCCTGGCTTTGGCTCAACAATCCCGAAGTTTCCAACAATCGGCTCTACAAGAACAGCAGCAATTTGGTCGCCCCATTTTTCTAATGCCTCTTTATATGGTTCGATATCATTAAATGGAACGGTAATAACTTCCTGCGCTATGCTTTTCGGCACGCCTGCAGAATCAGGTGTACCGAGAGTAGAAGGGCCTGATCCGGCTGCAACAAGGACAAGATCGGAATGGCCATGGTAACAGCCAGCAAACTTAATGATTTTATCCCTGCCTGTATAGGCACGTGCAACACGAATCGTTGTCATGACTGCTTCTGTTCCTGAATTAACGAATCGAACCTTTTCAAGATTCGGCATGGCTTCTTTAAGCATCTCTGCAAACCTTACTTCATGCGGGGTAGGTGTTCCATAAAGCACACCTGTTTCTGCCGCTTTTTTAATTGCTTCTGTAATATGTGGATGGGCATGCCCTGTAATGATTGGTCCGTATGCAGCTAAATAATCAATATATTGATTGCCGTCTACATCCCAGAAATAAGCGCCTTTGGCTCTCTCCATCACAACTGGTGCGCCTCCGCCAACCGCTTTATAAGAGCGGGAAGGACTGTTTACTCCTCCTACGATATGTTCAAGTGCTTTTTTATGTATGCGTTCTGAATTCGTGAATTGCATATATATCCTCCTTACAAAAATGAAAAGTCACAATAAGTCTCTCGCATTCATTATCTTACCATTTTTTAAGTTAAGAATGCTGTAACTTATAATTGCGACAATTTTTTTACCAGCCTCTAAGCTTGTCATACAAAATAATGAAAGCGCGTATAAATGAATAGAATATAAGGGAAAAGAGGGAGCCGCATGCTGTTTTATTTGTCCCTAGCAGTCATTGTTTTTTGTATGGTTATGAGTTTACGTACTTTATTCTTACCGCATAAAATCAAAGGAAAGAAAGTATCCTTTGAAAATTTTCTATATTTAGCCTCTATTTATGTAACTGTCATGATTGGCTTCGGCCTCATTTATATTCTTCTTGAATTAAATGGATTTAATGTATTTTTGGAAGAGACGGATGAGTGGTATGGGAATTTTATCAATCGGCTGGAAACAGGCTTTTATTTTAGTGCAGTCACATTATTTTCTGTTGGGTATGGGGACATATCCCCGGTTGGAATTGGAAGAATGATCGCTGTTCTTGAGGCATTAATCGGTTATACAATTCCAGCAGCTTTCGTCTTTAGAGCTGTGTTTGATTTGGAGACAAAGTAATTAGTTGTTTTTATTTGAAAAATTGGATAGGCTTATAAAAAAGTAGATTAGTGCATAATTTCCCTTATGATCCACTCGCTTGTTGTGTTATTCATCCGAATAAAGCCCACTTGCGCATAGATCATAGGCGCTAATTCTGAAACATGCCAATAGATTCAGGAGGAGACAAATAATGACAGCTGTAGTAGGAGAGCTTGCTCCAGATTTTTCATTAGAAGGAAGCAATGGAGAAATCGTTAAAGTATCCAATTATCGCGGCAAAAATGTCGTGCTTTATTTTTATCCTAAGGATATGACACCGGGATGTACAACTGAAGCTTGTGATTTTAGAGATCAATATGATAGCTTTTCCGATCTAAATGCCGTTATTTTAGGTGTAAGTCCTGACCCGCTTAAGCGGCATGAGAAATTTATTGAGAAATATGATCTGCCATTTGTTCTGCTGGCGGATGAAGAGCATCAGGCTGCCGAGGCTTATGATGTTTGGAAATTGAAGAAAAACTTCGGAAAAGAATATATGGGAATTGAACGTGCGACTTTCATTATTGATAAAGAGGGCAAATTGGTAAAGGAATGGAGAAAAGTAAAGGTGAAGGGGCATGTTGAAGAAGCTCTTCAATTTATAAAAGACAATCTTTCCTAATACATGGGGATATAGTTTCAGCCTATTTTTTTGTATCAAGGCTTTTGTCCATTCATTTGAATGATTTTTGAATATCATTTTATTAGGGCATACCTCCTCAGATACTTTTTAAAGCGAATCTTATCCAGATTTGCTTTTTTTTTTGCTAAAAAGAAAGTGGTTTTTAATCATTAACCTTATACATATATTAATAAGAAGAATGAGACAGTAAAGGGGATGGAGCAAAGGCGAAGATGGCATATACTTGATTGTTGGCGCAGATTAAAGGGGTTTCTGAGCGTGATTGGTTCAACTAACCATCAGTGAAGGGGAACGTCGACTAAGAACGCCAAAACCTGTGGCGAAATCAGCACTCCTTCATTATGGGTAGTTTCACTTTGTGCGTTTGTTATGTTGACAAAAGTATAAATAAATTAGTACACTATTTATAAAGATTATAAAATAAGAATTCTTTTTAGAAAAGAGGTGCATGGCGGTGGCACATATTGAATTAAAGGAAGCGTTAGAGACCTTAAAGGATACTGGAGTGCGCATAACACCACAGCGTCATGCGATACTTGAGTATTTAATTAACTCAATGTCACACCCAACTGCCGACGATATTTATAAAGCGCTTGAAGGAAAATTTCCAAATATGAGTGTTGCAACTGTTTACAATAATTTGCGGGTATTCCGTGAGGTTGGACTTGTAAAGGAGTTAACCTATGGTGATGCATCAAGCCGTTTTGATTTTGTCACAACCCATCACTATCATGTGATCTGTGAGCAGTGTGGAAAAATTGTTGACTTTCATTATCCGGGACTTGATGAAGTAGAGCATTTAGCATCACATGTGACTGGATTTAAAATCAGTCATCATCGGATGGAAATATACGGTACTTGTCCGGATTGTGCTAGCAAAGAAGCCCATTAATAAATATTGCCGCAATGAAGCTGCTAGCCTGATGGGCTGTCGGCTTCTTTACTTGAATGGACTAAAACAGTAAAAGCTTGGCTTATACGCCAAGCTTTTACTGTCTTTTTTTGTTATATTTTTCGTCAAACTCTTTGCCCTCAAGATTTGGATCAAGTGTTAATGGCTCATTACAATACATGCACATGTCTACACGCCCAAGAATTTTGGTATGTTTTCCGCAATTTGGACAAACGACCTGGACTGTTTTTGTTGAGAGCATCCCAATCCAAAAATATACGACGACACTTGCAATCATGAATACGAACCCTAAAAACATAAATATTGTCATGAGAAGAGGGGAATTTTTAAAGAAAATGCCTATGTACATGACGATAAACCCAACAAATATTAATGCAAGGGCAAATGTACGAATCTTATTAATTTTACTAGAATATTTAGCCATGCTCGACCCTCCTAAAGAATAACTATATCATATTGCTTAATAGAAGATAAATAAAAATAGTCATAAGTATTTGCTTTATATATAGTATGTAAACGCCGGCTGGCACATTTCCCTGAGCTGATTATTCCTTCGTACATAAAGGCTTGTTTCATTAATCCGGCCGATAATTTATTTTATAAATATTAACTAATAATAAAGCAGAAGATTTTAAGTGATTTGAGGGAGGAAAACATTAAAAAATTGTCGAAGTTATATTCAATTAATAAATTTGTTCAATTAATAATTTTGGAGGAATGATGATGGAAGACATTCTCCGTCCTATTTATCAGGAACGTGCGAGTCACCCAAATACGCTTGGCGTACTAATGATAAATAAACGACAAAAGGATATTCCCGTTACAGACACATATGATGCGGTTTTGCTTGTTTTAGTAGCAGAAGCAGATTCTGCCGTATCGGTTAAGCACTATACGTATAACGATAAAAAAGCAGCTTTGTATATTGTAACTGAACAGCAGTTAAATGAATGGCTTTTACTCGGATCAAATAAGAAAATTTTTGATTGGCTCTATAATGGGAAGATCCTATTTGACCGCAATGAATATATCCAAAACATAAAAACCGAATTAATGGAGTTCCCATTCTATGGGAGAAAGCTGAAAATGGGTCTGGAATTTGCTAAGCTTATTCGCCGCTATATGGACGGCAAAGCTTTTTTTGAAAATGACCAATATCTTGATGCATACAATCATATCGTCCATTCTCTTCATCACCTGGCAAGACTAGCAGTGATTGAGCAAGGATTTCATCCAGAAGTGACTGTTTGGCAGCAGGTGAAGCAAATTGATCCGGAAATTACTAAACTATATGAAGAACTCGTTACAAGCCATGAGCCATTGGATAAAAGGCTGGAGCTGCTATTCTTAGCGAGTGAGTTTTTAATCCATTCGAAAATGAAAAGCGGGATTCAGCATTTAGTTGAAGTCCTTGCTGAAAAAGAATATTGGTCAATTAATGAAATGATTAATCATGAGGACGTCCATCTATATAGTGTAGATCTTACTATGCTTCTTGAGTATTTAATTGATAAAGGCGTCATTGAAGTGGTTATGAAGGAAACAAAAGGGCAAGGCGTATTTCATCGGTACTATAAGCTGGGGAAAAAATTATCTTAAAAAAGTAATAAAAGCTATTGACCGATGTAAAAATACTTGGTATATTAATATCCGTCGCTGCGATGTGGAAGAAAAACATTTTCACAGCTGACGGATTGTTTTAAAAAAGTGTTGACGGAAAAGTTAACACATGTTATATTAAGAAAGTCGCCTCTGAGCGACATTAACAAATTGCTCTTTGAAAACTGAACGAACAAAAAACGTCAACGTTAATTCAAGTTTTAA
>NZ_JALDXW010000023.1:0-71248 GCF_032154635.1 Cytobacillus sp.
AAAGTCAATAATTCCGAATAATATATTTATTGTTATTTCAGGATAATAGTCCTATTCGCGTTTTTTAGTGCTTTTTACACAGCGGGACGGGGGGACAGGTCCCTTGTCCCAGTAACCGAATGAATCCTATCCAAAACTCAAAAACTCCTATTTAGAAGCCTTTATTTGTCCCTCAAAGAGAACAGACTTCTAAATAGGAGGTTCTTTTTCATCTTCTCAGCTTTTCAAATCTCACCTTACCGCCTCTTCTTAACTGAACAACCTTCCAAAGATCGTCTCTGGCTATTTTCCCAATGGTTGAATATCCCCCGATGGTTTGTGCGTCTGCCATTAGAATAATCGGCTGCCCGCTATTCGGGACTTGAATGGTTCCGAATTGAGTGGCTTCAGATAAGATATCGCTTCCATTTAGAAACTTAAGAGGGTTTCCCTCAAGAAGATACCCCATTCGGTCTCCGCCTTTTAGCTGATAGGCGGATTGAAAGAATTCATTTAAACTATCCGGTTGAAAACGGTCCCAATGCGGGCTCGGCCAGATCCTCACCTTCAGATCCGCAGAATATTCAGGAATTTCACTTCGGCAAAGCCCTCTTTGAAATTTCCCTGATTTTCCCTCTCTAGCAAATAAAATCATTTCTTTTTTCAATGGCAAGCCAAGCTTCCCCTTTGGATAAACGGACGAACTGCCTAAAAGCTCTTCAGATAGAAAGCCGCCTTCTGGCATGATATAAGCGATGCTCCCTTGGATCGGCCTCGTCAAACTTAACGTTTGACCCTGATAAATATTGAAGGTTTTCCAGTTTGGTACGGGCCGGCCATCTAATTTTGCCCCTAAGTCGGCTCCTGTAATGACAATTCTGTGATTAGCCAAAATCTCTAATTCTATCCCGCCTAAAAAAATCTCGAGGGCAGGACTGTTGGAATCATTCCCTAAAATATAATTTCCTAATCGAAAGGCATGGAAATCCATTGCACCAGATACAGGTACACCAAACCGCCGATAACCAGTGCGGCCCAAATCCTGAATTGATCCATAGACACCTGCTTTCAATACTTTAAACAGCGGAATCATATCGGCATTCCTACTGAACGAACAAGAACGCCGGCACTTTCCAACATTTTGCGGATTTCCGAGGAATAGAGGGCTGCATTTTTTCCATCGCCATGAAAGCAAATTGTATCTGTCTGTAAAGACAGCCATTGTCCAGACCGCGTCTTTACCCGTCCGTTAAAAACCATTTCCTTCACCTGTCCAAGAATATCATCAAAGGATTGCAGGACAGCATCTGGCAGGAGTCTTGAACATAATCGGCCATCTTCCGTATATCGCCTGTCCGCAAAAGCTTCAGAAGCTGTTTTCAATCCAATCTTCTGACCGGCATAAATGAGTTCACTATTGCATAGTCCGAATAAATAAGCCTCAGGGATAGAGTCATAGACTGCTTCAGCAATCGCTTCGGCAACTTCACTCTTTTCCGCTGCCGCATTATACAGTGCGCCATGAGGCTTCACATGCTGAAGCGGTGCCTCGTGAATCTCACAAAATACTTTTAATGCCCCAATTTGATAAACGACACAATTATAAATTTCTCGCACTGTCATCTGCAGCTCTCTGCGCCCAAACCCTTGTAAATCAGGGTACCCAGGATGGGCTCCAATCGCTACTCCAAAGTCCTTTGCACGCTTCACCGTCTCCCTCATGACATTAAAATCGCCAGCATGAAACCCGCAGGCAATATTCGCGGATGTGATGTGCTGGAAAAGGGATTGATCTTCTCCAATTGTATACGCCCCAAAGCTTTCTCCTACATCAGCATTTAAATCAATTCGCATAACGGCACCTCCTTGTAAGTGAAAAATACGATCCGTCTACCGTTATTTTGCATGAAAGTTTGACCTTCTGCTAGGTCATTCTCCCTCTTTTGTCTATCCTACGATAAATCTCTTTATTTCCTCTGGATAACTAGCTAACTCGTTGCTTATCTCGTAAAACTCTACTAGCGAAACCGGCTGAAACACTAGCTGATCCCCTGCTTGAAAGAAAAATGGCTCTTTCCTTTCTGGCATGTACAGATCAAGCGGGGTTTTCCCAATAATATTCCAGCCTCCGGGACAATCTAGGGAATAAATCCCTGTTTGACTGCCGCCAATTCCTACTGTCCCCTTAGCTACCCTGTCTCTTGGGGTAGCTAATCTAGGCGTGGCCAGCTTCTTGTGGAGCCTGCCCAAATAAGGAAAACCAGGTAAAAACCCAATCATATAAACCGTATATGTATGCCCTGCGTGAAGGGAAATTACCTCTTCCCTTGTTAGCTTTGTATGATTTGTTACTCGATCCATATCTAAACTAAACACATCGTCATAACAAACGGGGATTTGCAGCTTCCGTTCCATCGGTTCCGCCTCTTCCTCTTTGCAATGGATCCATTTATTCAATAGACGTTCAATGATCTCATTCGGTTCTTTTAGTTCTTTTTTAAAATAAATCGTTACCGTATGGAAGCTTGGTACGATTTCTTGAAAGAGATCACCCGAATGCTGTTCAGCTATTTTGCTAAACCTCCGCACCTTATAATAGGTTCCTTTTTCCACCTCGCTGCCAAAGCTAAAGCGTAAGCTGTTCTCACCCGTTATCATTGCTTCCGGAAGCTGTTCGTATAATTTACTCATTATCTTCTGTCAAAGCTTTAATGCAAGTAACAATTCCCTTTGTTAAATCTTCGTGGGACCAGCTTGGAATTTTCCCATGCTCAATAGCAAGCTCATGGGAGGCAGGAATATGGATAAACCCAGCAGGGAGGCTCTTATTTTGCTTTTTTGCATAATGCAGGCCTTGATACATGACGTTATTACATAAATAAGTGCCGGCTGTATTAGAAATTTCTGCTGGCAGGCCTGCTTCCTTTAAACAATTCACCATCTTTCTAATAGGAAGAGTAGTCATATAGCCATCAGCTCCCAGTTCTTCAATCACCTCATCAACAGGGACATTGCCGCTATTATCAGGCTCCCCATCGTTTACATTAATCGCGATTCGCTCAGGCGTCATTTTAAAACGTCCGCCTGCAAGTCCTAAGGAAATAAGCGCATCCGGCTGAATAGTTTTCAAATACTCTAAAAGCTGTGCACCCGATTTCTTAAAATCTACCGAAAGGATTTCCCCATGAATCTTATAATCTCCAATCACTTGCCCGTTCAGCTCTTCCACAATACGCATCGTTGGATTAATCGTAAATGTCAAAAATGGTTCAAACCCAGTTAATAATAAAGTCTTCATACTTAAACCCCCTTATGAAAGTTGAATCGGACGAACCCGTTCATAGGAAAGTCCATTCACATTTTGCCGTTTCACATCAATTCTTGCCCTTTGAACAACATCCAAAATGGCTAAATCGAAGATAACATGTGCTTCTATACAGGTCTGAAGAACTTCCCCATAGACAACCTCATCAGCCGCTTCCGAAATAATTTCCGCGCCGACCCATTCGGGATATCTCGAAACACCAATTGTTGCATAGCTTGGGGCAACGGTTGGCTGCCTATAAAAATGTATGCCTGGTGCTCCTTCAATCGGAAATACTTCTGGCAGCCACTGGTTTCCATACTTTCTAAATCGTTCTTTCCAATAGCGATTTTCTTTTTCAATTTCTGTTCCACAAATCGCTTGGCTGATCTCGTTGACGATTGCATCTAAATTATCTTCATGCCTCTTACGGAAGGCACCAGTTGATAGTCTCCCAATCCCATAAATCCTTGCACTTGGAAGAAAATAAGAGACTGGAAAGCGCGGCGGGCTGTTGTAGCCTGCAAAAGGCTGAACCCATTCATGAGAGGGGATGCCATGATCATCAACAATGATATCTGGTGCCCATCTTCGAAGAACCTCAGGATAAATATTTGCCTCGCCAAATACCGTTTCATGAAAACGGACAAATGAATATTCCAATCCAACCGCATTATATCTCGCTGCATGATGCTTCCATTCTGGATGTTCCTTTGTAAGCTTCGTCATTAATTCATATCCATCCGGATTGGCTAATGGAAGGAGGACGATATTTATTTCCTTCAGCCAGTTATCCGACCGTTCGGAAGCACGTTCTAGTAATTGCAAGATAGCAGGCGTACTAGACACCTCATTCGAATGATGCCCTGCCTCTATGAAAATCGTTTTCTTAAATAAGGTCATTTTTAAAGGAGAATAATACTCTTCCTCTGTATCTAGGAAGCATTCAATAATCGGAATCGCATGCCCGCGATAAGAATGATCCGGATATAACACCCGCGAGGAAGGATGGTTTTTAAGCCACTGATCAACGTCTGGGTGGAGATGCCGGTCCGGCTTTTTAAATGCCTCTATTGAAAGGGCCATTTCCTCTTTGCCATTTGCCATCCTCGCTTTAGAAAAATCCCCTGCTTCATTAAACAAAATGGCCGTTGTTACCCATTTTTCACTTTGTACATCTTCCCAGGCATACACGCGAATTCGCGCCTCTGGCTTTTCTCCAACCCTCACATGCATAAAGGGGTGGACACCGCCGGGTGCATCAAAGGGCTTCCCTTCAAGCTCTTCGCCTAAATAAGCAAAATAATCCAATGTATTAAAATATAAATCTTCATGTAAAGCCTCTAGTGCAGAAACCCGTTCTTCATCCACCGGAAGCTTAGCTTCCTCCTCACTCATCCACACATCGATTTCGATCCGGTCAAATAACGGCCTTGTATGCCCTTGGCCCGGACGATAAGCTGACACTTCACTTTTAAGTTTGGTCAGCACGTTATCTACATAAAAACGGTAAAACCGTTCCCGATCGGTTTGAATCAAATGCTCTTCTGCCACTCCATTTTTCCATATGCGAATAGCACTTGAAACTGGGTACACACTGTGCTTGCCGTCGATATAAGGCAGCCTTGAAACGGGCACATCCAAAGAGCTGACAAAGTGTTTTTCCCCTTGCTGATCCAGTCCATAAATCTCATATGTATGGCGGAGATTTTCTTCTAATTGGTATGATACGAAATCTGCCTGCAAACCCATTTCCTCTTCAATAAGCCGATCAGCGGGATACAATTCCTGAATCCAGCGAATGGGCAGCTCCAGCCCATTTTCACCAGCTTCTGCCCTTACTTTTATTTCGATTGCTTTATATTGCTGGAGACTTGGTATCATCTCTTCCATCAGCCAATGCAGGCCAGCTTTATAAGCAGAGCGAATGGTCAAGGAATGGACTTGAGGAAAGATGGCCCGCCATTCCCTTTCAAGTCTTCTCCGAACCTCTGTTGGTTCTGATAAAAAGATTTCAACATCGGCCCCGGCAAGATTTTCTGCCCTTTTTAAAAGAGCAAAAGCTAAGTCTACTTCCCGCTCATCGATCCATTCCATCTCAAATAGAAGCGGCGCTTCCTTTTTTTGCGCTAATTGATGCTTCTGCTCCCAGTATCCAAATACTCCGCCATCACTCCAATGGGTAGCCCTTGCAAGCTGATGGGCGGAAGTTGCAATATTTTCTTTTCTTCCTCTAAGCTGCAATACATTGGGTTTCAGGAGATCCATTCTAGACTCTTCATCTTCCAGCACTTCCAGCTGCAGACTCGCTTCCTTATTCCCTGTTACTGGAAATACGATTTCTGTCGAATACATAGCACTTCTTGCGGCAAAATAACATAGCTCACGCAAGAGTTCTGCCGTCATTAATACCTCGTGAACACTTATATTCATATGAAGAAGCCTTGCCGGTGAAGCCTCCGTGCTTTTCCCCATTCCTGAAAAACTCCATAAATCACTTAAGCTATTTATTTCTGGTGTGGCAGCAGCATACCCACTTGGAGAAACAATCATTGAAATGGGCAGCTGTCCTGCATACAGCCTGCCATCTCTTAATTCAATCACATCGCTTGTCTTACCTGCCAGTTCTGGATCCATAGCAGCTAGCAGCTTTAACAGATCCGACAGCTCCTGTTCAGTTTGATAACGGATCACAAGCTGGTTATTTTCCAATTTAATATCTGTGGCTGCTTCCGAATGCACAAAACTCAGCTTCACCGCTCCCTCACTCGATTCAAAGAAACGAAATGATAAGGAAGTCGTTTCAAATCCTAAGCGTGCACAAAAGTCGATTAACCCTTCAGGTGCCAAATGATCCGGAAGATCGATACATACATTTGTGCCATCGATGACGCCATCCCCATTTTTATCACACAATAGGCCCTCTTTCGTCCAAATCGAGAAGATGTTTTCCACTTGTATTCACCTACAATTTCATATTTGGATCAAATTTATCCCGCAGCCAATCTCCAAGCAAATTAAATCCTAGTACCGTCAGCATAATGGCAATTCCGGGGAATGTCGCTGTCCACCAGGCGGTTGTCACATAGTTGCGGCTATCAGCAAGCATGCCTCCCCAAGACGGAATCGTTGGATCAACCCCTAGTCCTAAGAACGTTAGCGATGCTTCTAATAAAATGAATTCAGCGATATACATCGTGCCAAGAACGAGGATGGAAGACATTACATTCGGTAAAATATGCTTCCTAATAATCGTAAAGGTCGTACCGCCAATCGCTTTTGCCGCATGGATATATTCCTGTTCCTTCAGTGATATCACTTCTCCTCGAATCAGCCGGGCAAAACCAACCCAATACGTTAAGCCGAGGATAATAATAATCTTCCATATCCCTGTACCGAGCACACTCATAATTACAATCGCAAATAAGATAAACGGAAAGGCTAATTGAATATCAGCCACACGCATGATAAAATCATCCAGCCACTTCCCAAAATACCCAGCTACTAATCCAAGGATGGTTCCAATAACTAATGAGATTAAAACGCCAAAAAAACCAACCATCAAGGAAATTTTCGCCCCGTATATGATTCGGCTGAACAGATCACGCCCAACCTGATCTGCACCAAGGAAGAAAACTGATTCACCCGTTTCATCTGCCCAGGATGGAGGTGCGAGCCGAGAGGTTAAACTCGCCTTTGAGGGATCAAATGGAGCAATCCATTGGGAAAAAAGAGCAGCAGAAATACTTAACAATACGAGAATCATTCCCGCAACACCCGCGGGATTTTTCTTAATAAAACGCCAGATTTTCTTTAGGAAAGAAGGCTTTTGCTGACTGATTGGCTGTGGTGATTGTTCGAGCTGTATAGATGTCATGATCGGCTCCCCCCAATTTTGATTCTCGGATCAATAAGCGTATAGCTTAAATCAATGACTAAATTAACAGCGACCATAATCACGGCAAGGAAGATTACGCCACCCTGAATCACTGGGTAATCCCGCTGATTGATCGCATCAATAATCAAACGTCCAATCCCTGGCCAAGAAAAAATTTGTTCAACAATGACCGTCCCTCCGAGCAGTGCACCGAACTGCAAGCCAAGGAATGTTACAGTAGGCAATAACGCATTTCGGAATGCATGCTTGATGATCACGGCAAAATCACTGATTCCTTTCGACTTCGCTGTTGATATGTATTGCTGATTCATAACCTCCAGCATGGAGGATCGAACAAGCCTTGCCAATATCCCAGATAAAATCATCCCGAGCGTAATCGATGGGAGTATCAGATGCTTGAAGCTTTCAAAACCCGATGATGGCAGCCATTTCAAATTGACGGCGAAAATAAGAATAAGCATAATCCCTAACCAAAAGTTAGGAAAGGAAATGCCAATTAATGAAAAAATCCGCCCAAAGAAATCTACTCCTGTTCCGCGCTTAACCGCTGATAGTATCCCTACCGGAAAAGCAATCATGATTGCAACGGCCATTCCCCCAAAAGCTAGTGCTAGTGTTGCGCCGAGCTTTTCTTTAATTAAGTCAATGACTGGCATCCCGCTTCTAAAAGATTCTCCAAAGTCAAAGGTGATAAGACCTTTTAAAAAGATGCCATATTGCACATACAATGGTTCATCTAAACCGAGATTTTTCCTTACCTCAGCGATCGCTTCCTTCGTCGGTTCTCCTGCCTGAAACATAACGGAAACAGGATCTCCCGTTAACCGGACGGAAAAAAAGATGATTAACGATATAGCAAATACAACTAAAATGGTATGAAGCAATCTTCGAATAATGTAAGCAATCATTTGGTTCCCCCCTTAGAAAAGCGCAAGGCACTTTATTCTGTCTATCAGCCTATGGAATATAAGCCATTGGCGCAGTTATTTTAATAGAAAGAGATAGCATGAGGCTCATACTATCTCTTTATGTTGCATGTCTTTACTTAACGGTTACTTCTTCTAGTCGCATGCGATCTTCATGCGGCGGCTGGAAGTTTTGAACTCGTTTATTGACTGCATATAAATCAACAGCCGAATAGAGATTCAACTCAGGTGCCAAGTCATAAAGCAATTCCGTTAGCTCCTTGAAAATCGCTTTACGCTCTTCTGGATCAACACTTGCACGCTGTTTCTCCAGAAGCTCTTCCACTTTTTCATTTTTAAAGGATGGATTCCATTGTTCTCCTTCGTAATACATTAAGTAAGCGGTATTATCAAAGTCTAGCGTCCATCCGCCCCAGCCTTGACGATACATATGGCCAGCTTTTGCATTTGGAATTAAGTCTGAAGTTAATGTTGTACTGTCTGCTGTGTTAATATTTACTTTGATGCCTACTTCCTCTAAGTAGAAGGAAACAGCCTGTGCAATTTCTTTAAAGTTTCCATCGTTCCCAGGAATGAATAGGTCAATTGCTGTTCCTTCTTTTACGCCAGCTTTTTTCAATAATTCCTTTGCTTTTTCCGGATCATACGGGTAAGGTTCTAAGTCCGGATTGTTTCCGAAAGAAAGCTCACTTTGGAATGTGCTAATTGGCTTTCCATAGCCGCCAAGAATTTCGTCTATTATCGCTTGCTTGTCCACCGCATAGTTGATTGCTTGTCTTACTTCCTTGCTATCAAATGGCTTCTTGGCAACATCAAAGCGTAAAGAGAAGGCTGTTGGTGTTCCTACCTCCTGCAGTTCAAGGAAGCCAGATTCCTCCACTGTTTTCGCCTGCGATACTTCTACGCGCTTCATAATGTCAATTTTGCCAGTCTGTAATTCTGCTAATCTTGTAGATGCCTCTGGAATGATTTTATAGACAACCTTATCAAGCTTTGGCAATCCTTCTTTCCAATAATCAGGATTCTTTTCTAAGACGATTTCCTGGTCGCGCTTATAGCTAGTCATTTTGAACGGACCTGTACCAACAGGATTGTTGTTAAAATGCTCGTCCCCTTTTTCTGCCAAATAGTTAGGCGGTACAATCACAGCCCCGTATCCTGCAAGCTTTGTTAAAAGGACTGGATCCGGCGTATTTAATTTCATGATTACGGTAAATTCATCTACAACTTCAACACTTTCAATCGATGTGTAATTGGAATATTGAGGACCTTTTTGTCCTTCTTCCCCTAATAGACGGTCAAAAGTAAATTTTACTGCATCTGCATTAAACGGCTCCCCATTATGGAAGGTTACTCCTTGGCGAAGCTTAAATTGCAATGTTTTATCATCTAGATATTCCCAGCTTTCTGCAAGACCCGGCTGCAGCTCCAAATCTATTGTTCGATCAACAAGCCCTTCAAATACAGAGGTAGCAACTGTACTCCAATCTAACAGGAACGTATCAATCGGATCCCAGTTTTGCGGATCTCCTGAAACACCGATAACAATTTCATTGCCGCGGTCTTTCACCGGATTTTCCTCACTATCTTTGCTTGAACCTGTACTAGCTTTTTCCTTGCCTCCGCTTGAGCATGCAGATAAAATCATTGTAAAAATCACTAGAAGTGCTAATAATGACGTAAGCTTTTTCTTCATCAATGTCTTTCCCCCCTGTTATTGTTTCGTTTCTATTTTTGTACCGTATGGATATGGGTGGTTACAGCCAATTTCTTTTGAAATGCCTGCTGCCGCCTCCCAAAGCGGTCCTACGATATGATGGATTTTATCTCTTGGCAATGAGGTCGAAAATCCCGCGATGCTGATCGAGTAAGGAACTGCTCCAAACCGATCATAAATGGGAACAGCAATTGATACCGTACCTTCCTCTAGCTCAGAGTCGCTATATGCAAACCCTTCTTTTCGTGTTTGTTCAATTAATGTTAGAACTTCCTCTTTCGTTTTTGGCGTCTGACTTGCATAAATGGTTAAGGGGGCTTTTAGCACTTCCTGTACCATCTCATCTGGCAAAAAGGAGAGGAGCGTCCGTGTACATGCTCCCGCGTATAAAGGGGCATGGCGGCCAACCTTTGTATACAGGCGGACAGGTCTTGTACTCTCAACCTTCTCAATATAAACGCCTTCATACTGATCGCGAATAACAAGCTGGACGGCCTCATTAAAGGTTTCCTGAAGCTTTTTCATAAATGGAAGGGCCACCCGGCGAATCTCAAATCTTGCAGCTACCCGTTCCCCCATTTCAAGAAATTTCAGGCCCAATCCATAGCTCTCTCCGTCCACAACTAATCCATCCTGCTGAAATGTCATCCGCTGCAAATAACCCATTTCAGTAAATCCTCTTAATAAGCGGAAGGCGGTTGCTTTTGGAATGCCTGAATGCTTTGATAGTTCATCCAATCGCCAATAAGGCTTCTCTTCTGTAAAATAATCAAGTAAGCTTAATGCTTTTTCTAATGTTTTACTCATTTCACTTCTCCCGCTGCGACTGCAAGTTTTTCCGGACTATCATATAGGTGACAGGATACGGCATGGTTATCTCGAATTACCTGTAAAGACGGTCTTTCTGTTTTACAAACGTCCATGCAAGAAGCACATCGAGGATGGAATGTACATCCGTCTGGCGGATTCGAAGGACTTGGTACATCTCCTTTTAAAATGATTCGATTCTTCTTTTGCAATGGATGCGGACTCGGCAGTGCTGAAAGCAAGGCTTCAGCATATGGGTGCAGAGGCTCGTCATACAGGCTGTTCTTATCAGCGATTTCCACCATTTTGCCTAAATACATCACGCCGATCCGATCACAGAAATGCTTTACTACACTTAAGTCATGTGAAATAAATATATATGTAAGCCCAAATTCCTTTTGTAAATCCCTCATTAAATTTAGTACTTGCGACTGAATGGATACATCGAGAGCGGATACCGGCTCGTCGGCAATAATTAATTTCGGTTTTGAAATAAGCGCTCGTGCGATGCCGATCCGCTGCCGCTGTCCACCCGAAAATTCATGTGGATAACGTGAAAGCTGTGCAGCCGTTAAACCAACCTGATCGGCTACTTCGAGCACTCTTTTTTCCCGCTCGCTCCGTTCACTCACACCAAAGTTGATAAGCGGCTCTTCAATAATATTTCGAACTTTCATTCGGGGATTTAAGGAAGCAAACGGATCTTGGAAGACAATTTGGATATCCTTTCTTAGCCTTCTCATCTCATTTGGATTTAGTTCAGCTATATTTTTGCCTTGAAAGTAGATGTTTCCTTCAGTTGGCTCAAGCAATCTTAGAATCGTTCTGCCTGCCGTACTCTTTCCGCAGCCCGACTCCCCTACGATTCCAAAGGTTTCTCCCTCCATTACCTCGAAGGAAACGCCATCCACTGCCTTTACTTGCTTCATAGTTTTGTTGCCGAAAATCCCACCTTTGATAGGAAAGTATTTTTTAAGATTATCCACCTTTAGCAATACGTTTTTTTCTTCCTTCATGTCGTAGCCACCTCCGACTCCCCTTGTTCATAAAGCCAGCACTTTACCTTTGAGCCATTCTCCATTTCAAAAAGGGGCGGTGCTGCCTTACAGCGTTCATGCGCAAAGGAGCAGCGAGGAGCAAAGCGGCAGCCGGCAGGCATTTTGCCTGGAGCTGGAACAACACCCGATATGGAAGAAAGATATTCTTTTTGCTCGTGAATGTCTGGCAATGAAGCTAATAAACCTTTCGTATACGGGTGGCTTGGCTGATCAAAGAGATCAACAACCAATGATTCTTCTACAATCTCCCCTGCATACATGACAATCACACGGTCGCACATTTCTGCCACAACCCCAAGATCATGAGTGATCAGCACAATCGACATATGAAGCTGATCCTGCACCTTCTTCATCAATTCCAGAATTTGCGCTTGAATGGTTACATCAAGTGCAGTGGTAGGCTCGTCCGCGATAAGCACTTCAGGATTACACGAAAGGGCGATTGCAATCATTACCCTTTGACGCATTCCGCCTGACAGCTGATGAGGGTATTCATTCAGTACTTGCTCTGGTCTAGGAATGCCCACTAGCTTAAGCATTTCCAATGCACGATCTCTCGCTTCTTTCTTCGAAATTTTCTCATGGTTCAGAAGCATTTCGTTTATTTGGGCGCCAACTGTATAGACCGGATTAAGAGAACTCATTGGCTCCTGAAAGATCATCGCGATCTTTTTGCCGCGGATTTTTCGCCAATCTTTCTTGGCAAAGCTATTGAATTGCAAATCTCCTAATCGAATATCTCCGCCATGTCTCTCCACGCCCGCAGGCAGCAACCCCATTAAAGAAAGAGACGTCATACTTTTTCCACAGCCTGATTCTCCAACAATTCCGAGCGTTTCCCCTTTATGCAGGTGAAAGTTTATTCCATTTACGATAGCAATCTCTCTGCCATCCTCATCCTTAATGCCAACCTTCAAATCATCCACTTCTAAAACTTTTTGAACCATTATGACACTCCTAACGGTTTCATTTTGTGAAATGCAATTTCATTTTTTAAATTATTTTAATTTTAATTAACTGTCTGAAAGTTTGCAATAGTTTTTTGAAAAAAGTGTGATAAATATCACCGAGGGATAAAAGTAAATAAAAAAACTGCACACAAAATTAGACTAACCTAGAAAATGAAACACAATAAAACACCTTCGAAAAATTAACACTTAATTAAAGTGTTAATTCGGAGATGTTTTTGCGTGGGCAAACACGTATATTCAAATGAGGTTAAATGGGCAGTAGTTAAAGATAAGGTGAGTGGTCAGTTCACGAATCAAGAAATCATGGAGAAGTATGGGATTAAAAATGTATCCCAAATCAAAACGTGGATGAAGTGGTATCGCGAAAATCAGATCTATCGATTCGACCAACCAATAGGTAAACAATATTCATATGGTCATAGACCTGACCGTTCAAGTGATACAGCAGGAGAATGAGATCTTAAAAATTTGCCGTTGCTCATTGGCTGTCTTTCACACTCAATATTGTTCGTGGAATTTCACAGCACATTCAACCAGGCATCGATGACATCAACCATTTAATTACAAAACTTGATACTGGAAGTACGCTAATCGCCATTGCCTTTCACCGTTAAATGGAAAAGGAGAATGATCCTATGATCACTCTCCTTTTTTCGTTCCTATACCTCTATTAAAATACAGTGCAGCAAAATATTATTTCACTGTAAATACCATTCTTACCAGAACTTTTAATGGTTTGCCGGCAGGTGTTTTTAACTTTTGATTTAATGTTAAAATGTATGTTTCTCCGCTTTTATATAATTCATTTGCTATTAAGGTAATTTCTTTATGATTATCACTAACCTTGAATGTCAATTGAACAGCCTCTCCCTTTGAATCTACAATCGATAGACTATCATTGTTCACTGATTTTGGGTCAATAGGAATATTCATCTCCATCTTCCATTGACGATCCGGAGAAACGTTGAAGCTCGACTGGAAATATTCATAGGGCTGGTCATCATGAATTAATACAATTTTTCTTACCTGATTTTTCAGCTCTAAAATAGCGGGAGCGTCTGCTTCATTTGGAGTTTTTTCAGTTAGTGAATAACGAATGATTAATACTTCCCCATTAGCTATAGGGCTTTCAAAAACAATCTTTTTGTTTTTTAATGCTGGTATGTCTTTTTTATTTAACAACAGCTTATTTCCATTTATCTCCGTATATACTTCTTCATTTCCCTTTGTTGTTGAGACAATGTTAATGGATGGACCATCTGGGGTCGGCATTGGTGCAGGGTCCGGGTTTGGCTTTGGACCGGGATTTGGATTCGGGCCGGGATCCGGGTTCGGATCAGGATCTGGGTTTGGATCCGGGTCTGGATTCAAATCAGTAACCTCCACATCCACATATGTCGTCTGTAAGCCAAACAATGCACCTATCTTAGCTTTTCCAGCAGTTAACGCCTTTAATATTCCATTAGAATTTATTATTCCATATCCCCCATCGATAGGCAGCACAAAAAATTGTACAAATCTTGTGATGTCTCTCTTATCACCGTTATGCTCCACTGCAAACACGTGAAGCTGAATGGTTTGTTCCTTTAGAAGCTTATAGGCTGTCTGACCGAATTCAATTTTTTCAATTTGCTTAGAGTAATCGATGATACTTCTAAGCAAAAGCCCACTATTTGCGGTCAGTTCATCTTCGGCAATTGAGTTTGTGAATTCCCCACTCGCGATACTCACACTTACATTTCGAATATCTCCAACATAGGCTTGAATGGATTGCCCTTTGAGAACTATTTTGGCAGACTGGGGACCTATTCTGACAATTTGATCCACAGAAACCCCAGTTGGCAAATTCAGAACCTTCCAGTTGGCACTATTTAAATTATCCACAAACAAATTGCCATCTACTGTGACGATAATGCTCTTTCCGTCTTCCTCCCCCTCCCATATCTCTTCCTCTTGTGATAACGTAATTGAACTTGTCGTTTGTACAGCAGTGATTGTCAGGGAATTTGCTGAAAGGAACTTTTGACCCGATATAGTTGCAGTTTCTAAAACCTTCACTTTTAATGAATAGTCTTGGTTAAAATCAGTTCCATCAAAGGCCAGCAGCAGCTTTACTGCCTTATTATCAATCCTCTCAATACGTTCCACTTTTAAACCAGCAGGGCCGTCAATGAGTTCAAAATCATCACTGGTTAGTTCTTGATTTTTAAAAGAAGCTCCGCTTAATTGAACAGTAACTTCACTTTTGTCTAATGTATTTTCTACTAATGGAATATTAGATGAGATGGTTGCCTTTCCTGTTGGAAATAATTGATTTGTTTTAGAAGCTAGCATGTTTTCCGTCGCAGCTACTCTTACCATGACTCCATCCGTATCCGAATAGAGCTTGAGCTTCTCCACACCCGCTGCCATGTCAGCTGTCACTTTAGACCAGGTCTTCTCTTGATCAAGACTATATTCCATCTGTTCCGTTGCATTTTTTAATATATAGTCATCTTCCCCGCCGATTTTTTCTAAGATGACGTTTGGAGGGTTGCTTGGCTCAGGTATATCTATTAGAAGCTTGTATGATTGGGGGTCCGCCTTTTCACGAATATACACTTTTCCTGGTTTAAAAACGATCCCCGCTGTTTCTCCATCTTTTGTGTCGATCCACTCCCCATCTAACCCGTTTGATGAATTCAAGCTATACTGGAATTGTTGTGAGGTATTTACTATTTTTC
The DNA here is from genome assembly GCF_032154635.1 of Cytobacillus sp. GTDB lineage: Bacteria > Bacillota > Bacilli > Bacillales > Cytobacillaceae > Cytobacillus. Next base: position 15,384 of record NZ_JALDXW010000023.1, read on the forward strand.
CTTTACCTACATCTGCTTTAATCACATCAATTTCCTGCGTACCAAATACTTTTAATTCGTTAATCGATGCCCACAAATGATTCATATTGTTCCCTTTAGTGATCGTCAGCTTTACATATCGGGCTTTAGCAGCGGGAAATGTCTTGGCATGCGTTTCCTTTGTATGGCCATTCATCCGATCCACTTCTATCCAGTTCACACCATCTAGACTTGCTTCAAGCGTAAAGTCAGCTGGGCTCACAATGATTCCGTTATTCATAAGGTCATTGGTCATGAAACTCGTTAGCTCCCAACCCGTTATTATGGAAGCGTATCGCAAATCCACCTTAATCCAGTACGTTTCTTCTCCAGCAGCATACCATCGGCTTGTATAATTCAAGTTATTGTCTACTGTTCTTTCTGGACTATAAGGAGCTACATAGCTACTCGCCTCCACAGGTTTTCCTTTAGCAATATTTTCTGTGCTTGCCATTGCTGCGGGCAAATGGACAGCAAGAAGAATATATAGTAAGAACAGCCCCAGCAATACTATTTTGGCAGAAATTTTCCCCATTATATTTTTCCTTTTTAATCGTATCTTCATTTATTTGTCTCCCGGAAATTTCCCATTTATTGAGATGTAATAAGAAACGTCTGCTGAGGGTGCGGCATCAATTAAATTAGGAAGATTTATGTACTGCCCGTTCCTTCCGCCAAACCTGTTTCCGATAAGTGAATATAACGGTATATGCTCTGCTATCTTTAGCTCTGCACCATCACAGCGCAGCCAGCCATTTATGCCTTTCATATCTTCATTTTTAAATAAACGGATTTCGCCTACATACACATTTGAGTCATTTTGATTATCAGACTCATAGTACTTTATCCCCGGGAGCGGACTGGCATTACGAAGATCTGGTGTACGGCCGCCCCCATTTGCTTCTTTGAACTCATTATTTAATGTTCCTGGATAGAGCATCATTCCTGCATAGGACTGAATATCTGCTGAACCGGGCAATGAGCCCTTCATTGAGATCATATAATTGATTCCTCGCAATGGATTGGCACCTCTTAAATCAGGCAAAGAATAGGAGAAGTCATCACCGCCAAATGTTGTACCAATCACCGAAAATAAGTCTGGGTTAAATTCCTGTACCTTCCGCATACCATTTAAATCTTGCCAGCCATCTTCCATAATCCGAAAGTCTCTATATGGAAAAAGCCGAATTTCCCCCACATACCGTTCGATCGTTGAACTCCTATCTGCTGCAGCAATATACTTCAGTTCATTTCCGTTTAAAAATAATAAGATTCCCATAACGGCTGCTAAAAATAATTTCCTTTTCAACCCTTTCACACCCTTTCATTTGTCGTTTATACAAATTACGACATTATTACTCTAATTATATGGTTAATTATATTACTTTCAAGTATTATAATTGTTTTTTATTCAATTTTATTTGAACTTTCACCTTTCTATGAAAAAAAATGTTTCAAATCTATCAAAAAAGGTAAGTAATAGAATACAACTGAATAATAAAAAACTTTTGGAGGATGATAGTTATGCGTAAAGTACTTGTTGCCAATAATGTTCTGGATGTACAGGAAAAGATCACTCAACTAGCTGCTGAAGGATATTCGAAGGAACAAATATATGTTTTTGCACATGATAAAGATTACTCCAAAGAATTAACGGATGATACACATACTCAAAGCATGGATTTAGAGGAAAGAGGAATTGTGGATACCGTTGCAAACATATTTAAGTCAAGGGGAAATGAGCTTCGAAGCCATTTTGAAAATCTCGGTTTAACTTCAGCAGAAGCTGATCAATACGAAGAAGAATTAGATCGAGGGAAAGTCGTTATCGTTGTCTCATCAGAACAGTTATCAGCATCTAACATGTCGGTTTAAAACTAGTTTTTATATATTCGAAGCAATAAATAAGGCTCTGCAGTGATTTTCTCTGCAGAGCTTTTACTTTTTTATGGCATTGCCTAATTTGTAAATCTCCCTCCATTTAAATGATTATTTACAATTTTTCCTAAAAGTGATATCATAATAATATAAGTTAGATATTGTGAGGGAGTGAATCAAATGAAAGAAAAAAGCGTTTTTCAGGTGAATGGTTTTATTGGGATATTATCAATCATTGTATTGCTTGGACTTGGTGTATGGCTTTTAATGAATGAGCTATTTGCTGCTGCCATTCCATTACTTGCAATTGCTGTTCTTTTAGCTAGCGGGATTACAATTGTTCAGCCTAATCAGGCGGCAGTCGTTACATTTTTCGGAAAATACTTAGGCTCTATTCGTAACAATGGACTATATTTGACGGTGCCGCTTTCGCTGCGACGCAATGTGTCTCTAAGAGTTCGAAACTTTAATAGCAAACGTTTAAAGGTAAATGATGTCGAAGGGAATCCGATTGAGATCGCAGCGGTGATTGTTTTCAAGGTTGTCGATTCTGCTAAAGCTGTGTTTGATGTGGACAATTATGAGGAATTTGTTGAGATTCAAAGTGAAACAGCGATTCGCCATGTGGCAACGAAATATCCTTATGATACGTTTGAGAATGCAGATCTTACATTAAGAGGAAATGCTGAAGAAGTTTCCAATGAATTAACTGCTGATTTACAAGACCGCCTAAATGTCGCTGGGGTTGAAGTCATTGAAGCAAGATTAACACACCTTGCCTATTCAACTGAAATTGCTCAAGCGATGCTGCAGCGTCAACAAGCAACAGCCATCATTTCAGCCCGTCAAAAAATTGTTGAAGGTGCTGTTGGAATGGCACAAATGGCCATTAAGCAATTGGAAGCTGATCAAACAATTGATTTAGATGATGAGCGCAAAGTACAAATGGTGAATAATTTATTAGTAGCCATTGTCGCAGAAAAACCAGCCCAGCCTGTTATTAATACGGGGACACTATATTAATGAGTGGGCTCTATGTCTAAGAAAAAGAGTTTTCCATTACGTTTGGATCCTGAACTTTATGAGATTTTGCAAAAGTGGGCGGCTGATGATTTTAGGAGTGTAAATAGCCATATTGAATTTCTTCTTCGGGATGCAGCTAAAAAAGCTGGAAAATTGAAGAAGTCGCAGGAGTAAAGACTTTATTCAAACAGTCTAAGCAATAAATACGAACACCCTTATTAATCAAACGTTTGATTAGTAAGGGTGTTCATTTATTGTAGGTAATTAGAAATTTACTGCAAAAAAAGCAGGACAGATTTCCCGCCCCTTGCTGAACCCTCCGTATTTGTAACATTCCATTCTTCAAGCATTTTTCATTTCACTTTTAAGTATTTTCATAGCAATGGGCGCTGGTGCACATGCTTTTAGCAGATTAATTATTTTGTAACAGCAGTTAATAGAGATGGTTCATTCCTATCAGGACAATATCACTATTTTTTTAAATTTGTCCGCCTTATACATACAAACTAGTACAATTTGTCCACGGGTGGTGCCAGGCACCGTTTTCTATGATAGAATATGCATAATATAGATTATTTTGGGAGGGTTGAGAGAAAAATGAAGAAAAAAGTCGCAACTTTTGCAACTGCTGCTCTTTTATCGGCTAGTTTTTCAACGAGTGCCTTTGCATCTACCTATACGGTACAAAAAGGAGATACGCTTTCAAGTATTGCCAAAAAGCACAATACGACCATTGATCAGCTTAAATCTTTAAACAATCTAACAACAGATTTCTTAGCTTCCAACCAAAAGCTAAAAGTTGCTCAATCCACTGCCCCTGCCGTTTCGAAAAAAGCAGCAGCAGCTTCCACTTTGCCGCAAGCTGTACAAGCCTACACAGTCGTTCAAGGTGACAATCTGAGCAAAATTGCCGCAAAACATGGAATCAAATTGGCTGACCTCATAGCTTGGAATAACTTAAAATCAGATATTATTTATCCCGGGCAAAGCTTAAAGGTGTCTGCTTCATCTACTGCACCATTAAAAGCACCTGCAGAGGAAGCTCCGCCTGCGCCTGCACCTGCTCCGTCACAAAACAATAATCAGACTACATACATAGTAAAGAGCGGGGATAGCCTTTCTCGAATTGCTTCTCAATTCGGAACAACGGTTCAGCAGCTGCAAAGCTTAAATAACTTAAAATCTGATTTAATTTATGCTGGTCAATCATTGCTCGTCAATGGACAAGGGAAGCCCGCAGCCGAGCAAAAGCCTTCGGTCAACGATCAAGTAACGAATACGGATTTGCCTTTATTAAATGAGGCACTCAAGCTAATCGGCACCCCTTACCAATATGGCGGTTCAAGCATTAATGCCTTTGATTGCAGCGGGTTTATTTATTATGTTTTCAACAAGGCAGGAAAAGCGATTAATCGTCTTTCCTCTGAAGGCTATTATAGCCGTTCCTATTATGTGGATACCCCGCAGCCTGGGGATTTAGTCTTTTTTGAAAATACGTATAAACCAGGAATTTCCCATATGGGTATTTACATAGGCGACAACCAATTTATCCATGCGAGCACATCAAATGGGGTAATGATTACAAAACTAAGTGATGCTTATTACCAAAAGCATTTTGATGGGTTTAAGCGATTCTACTAATTTAATAAAATGCTCTTACATGAAAAAGGATCCATCTTCAGCTGAGAAGATCGATCCTTTTCCCTTATGTCCACCCCTCACATACAAAACCACTCATTTTGTCCACGAGCGGTGCCAGGCACCATGTTTAAAAATGTTAATCAAACGTTTGATTAATATCTGCAAAGGGCTTTAAAAAACTTCATCCCATATATATTCTTCATCCTCATCCGTATAAAACATCGATATATGAGCATGTTCAAGGTTTAACTCTTCTTTTGTATACGTAACAAGATTGGAAAAGAGCTCCCTGTCCCTGTCTTCTTTCGCTTTGGATAGACGAACCGTTATAGCTGGTTTCTCTTCACTAATGGAGTACCCAATAGAAGATTCGGCTGTGTCACCAAACTTTTCTTGAATGTAAGGTACTAATGCCGGTTTTATTTCGGTATTTATATAATCGTCTTGCTTTTCAACGGTTAAGGAATCCTCCATTTTTTCCGTCTCTTTATTGAAATACACTTTAAATGTCTGATTATTATCCTTATTCCTTACCAATGCTGCATAATCAAAGTATCCGTAATTACCCATGTTATCATACAACGTATCGTAAATTTCATAATGCCCATCTTCAAAATTAGACTGCAAATACTCTTCAGCCTGGGCAATTACCTTTTCTTCTTCATCCTTATCAGGAGTCATTTCTATTATGAAAGTCATGACAAGAACAGCAGCCCCTGCTAGTAAAAGCCCAATGGCAATAAAGGCTGTCTTTAAATATTTATTCAAAACCACTCCTCCTTTCTGTCCATCTCCCGCACACAAACTCATTCCATTTGTCCACGGGCGGTGCCAGGCACCGGTGAAGGACACCGGTGAAAGGCACCGGCGAAAGATATTTAGGCTCCAACTGTTTGGATGTGTGTTTCTTCACCATTTTTAAATACGCGAAGGAACTCGTAGTCTTTCGGTCTGTGAATTTCGTATAATTTATACGTTTCTTGATTCTCCTTTCCAATGTCAGAGCTCTCATTCAAGTAAATAGAAAGTGCGTCTTCTTCTTCTTTCACATCGATGGAACCAAAGCTCTTTCCTTCATCAAGAAATTCCTGGCTTAAAAATAAATAAAACCTATCCTTCTTACCATTCAGGATATAAATCCCATTCCCTGTTCCATCTTCATTTATTTCCATCTGAGTAATAAAGTCTTTTACATTGGCCCTTGCCTTTTCTCGACTAATCTCTGAAAATGCCAATTTACCATCGTTCATATTGCATCCCATTAGCAGCAAAAGCATCAATGGCAATAACAATAATTTCTTCAATACTTCACCTCGTTATCGTTTCGAAAACTCTTGATTAACTTATTCTAGTATTTCTCCAAATATATCTAACACTATCTAAAACTAAATAACCGTTGCCCCAAGCGATTGTTCAAAATGGCTTAATGCCCACTCATGCCCTGCCTGATTAAAGGATGCGACTGCATCTTTATGAATGACCATTTTAAATCCTTTGTTATACGCATCTACTGCTGTGTGGAGCACACAAATATCAGTGCAAACCCCTACTAAATGAATCTCTTCAATTCCACGCTCACGTAATTTCATCTCTAAGTCCGTTCCAGCAAATGCGGAATATCTTGTTTTATCCATAAAGTATATATTTTCTGATCCTTTATTCGTTTCATACAGCTTTTTTAATGCACCGTATAAATCTCTTCCTTTTGTATGACGGATATTATGGGGAGGAAATAGTTTGGTTTCAGGATGATACGGATCTCCTTCCTCATGGACATCAACGGCAAACACTGTAAATTCCCCATTTGTGATAAATTCTTTTGTTAGATCAACCATTTTAGCTTCTAACGCCTGCCCTGGTTCCCCACAAGTCAACGCTCCATCAGTTGCGACAAAATCCTCTGTATAGTCAATATTAATTAATGCACGTTTTGACATATTAGCTCACCCCATTTTTTAATTTCTAAATAAATGGTAATTCAAGGGTGACTTTTTAGCAACTATCTTTCTTTGTCACGGCAAGGTTAGCTATCTCTATATCATTCCGTTACATTTTGAAAATTCCAACAAACATAGATAAGATAGAATAGAATAATCACACTTGGAGGGATAGTAATGGAACTAACTGTTTATTTAGCTGGGCAGATTCACGATAACTGGAGAGCGGAATTGGAGGAAAAGGCAAAGGAAAAAAATCTCCCATTAACATTTGTTGCACCTCAAACCAACCATGACCGGTCTGATAATATTGGTGAAGAGATTCTAGGGAAACAACCTGGCAGCCTTTATAAGGATGACGCAGCATCTGATATAAATAATTTCCGGACACAAGTTTTAATGAAGAAAGCCGATATCGTGATTGCCTTGTTTGGAGAAAAGTATAAACAGTGGAATACAGCGATGGATGCGACAACGGCCATTATGATGAATAAACCAACGATTATCATTCGACCTGAATCATTCATACACCCGTTAAAAGAGCTTTCCAATAAAGCAAATGTAACGGTAGAAACAGTTGATCAGGCATTGGATGTGATTCGTTATATTTTTGAATAAAGCATCACACGCTTTGAAAAGGCTCTGGAATGTCCTTGGAGCCTTTTCCGTTTTTCTAAGCATCTGTTCACAACCAATGTCGGATTGCTTCATTTCACTGTGCCTAAGTATTACATCGTACTAATTAGCCCGACCATTTCCTTTTTACACAGAAAAGAAATGGACAGACTACCCGCCATTTCTATTCGCTAGCTTTATTTCATTGTAACGATTAAAACGACGTTTAAGCGTTTGTATGAAGGAAGTCACGGACTAGCTTTAAATAATCTTCGTTTTCTTCTTGCTGGGGCGAGTGTCCGCTATTTTCAAAAATAACAAGCTTTGAATGAGGAACCTTCTCGGCAATTAGCTCAGAGCATTCTACAGGTGTGATCCAATCGTGCCTGCCTACCGTCACTAATGTCGGAACAGAGATTTTGTGTAGGTCAGGAACTAGATTAAAATCTGGTTTATTGTAGCGAAAGGCATAATTATGCGTCTCATATCGATAATAGATAGAATCCAGCCGAGCTTTTACTGCTTCCTCATCAAATTCGACCGTATAAAGCGGCTGAATAGCTGTGAACAAATCCTTTAGATCTTCATTCGATTCCACTTTCCCATCGAACAGCCTACGAATGCCATCTTCTGTTATTACCGGCAAATTACTCTCTAAAGCCCTGTCCACCGATAGATGATCAAATTTATTATCTGCAGCTGTATCACGTAATAATACATGGGTAACATGATCAGGATAGCGGAGCACATACTCAAGCGTTAGAAATCCGCCGTATGATCCGCCAAGAATCTTAATCGGGCCTCCGACTAAAGCTTTCCGCATTTCCTCAATATCTGCTGTCCATTGTTCATGCGTAAAGGGCGGATTTCCTCCTGATCGCCCAGATCCACGCATATCCATAAATACAAGACGGTATTTGTCACCCAGTGGTGAAAAAGATTTAATATCCCCACGGCAATCACTTAAACCCGGAGCGCCATGAATGAAAAAAATAGTCTCTCCATCAGGGTTCCCATGAATTTCATAGTAAAGCTCGTTATCATTAATAGTCATAAACATACTAGCTGCTCCTCTCATTATTTTTTAACAAATCTAGGATCGAGTGCATCACGTAAGCCATCGCCTAGAAAATTGTAGGCAAGAACCGCGATCGTAATGGCTGCTCCCGGTAAAATTCCAAGGACAGGCGCCGTCCAAATATATTGCTGGGAGTTTTGCAGCATATTGCCCCATGTCGGTGTTGGAGGCTGAATGCCTAGACCAAGATAGCTGATCGCACTCTCAGTAAGAATGGCTGCAGCAATTGTTAATGTTCCTGAGACAATAATAGATGGGATAATTTGCGGAATGATATATTTTGTTAAAATTCTGATCGATTTTGCACCAGATGCATTAGCTGCTTCAACAAACTCATATTCCTTCCATCTTAATGTCTCCCCATATACAACTCTCGCAATCTCCATCCAGCTAGATAAAGCAATAACGACAATCACCATAATCGGACTTGTCCCAAGAACAGTTAAGGCAACGAGAACAAAGAAAAAATTCGGAATCGCCATCATCGCCTCTGTAATTCTCATAAACACCGATTCTACAACCTTCCCAAAGAATCCAGCACAAGCGCCAACAAAGGTACCAATAAGTAAAGAAAATAGCATGGCTGCTAAGCCAACTAGTAATGTCACTCTCCCGCCATGAAGCATTCTGGCAAACACATCACGTCCAAGGTCATCTGTACCAAATGGATGCTGTAAAGACCAGCTAGCTAACGCACCTGCATCTTGAAGCTCCTCTGGATTCATAGACCACACGAAAGGGCCAAGAAAAACAACTGCATGTAATACAATCAAAAACCATAACGAAAAATAAGCCACTTTATTTTGACGTAATCGATGAAGTAAAGAATTCTTTCTTTTATTTGATTGAACTGCTACTCCGCTAGAAACATTTGATTGAGTAGATGCTTCCATTCACCTCACCTCCCCAGGCTGTTTATACATTTTTCACTCTTGGATCAATTCGAGAATAAACAAGATCTACAAATAAATTACACACAACGACCACAATTGTAATCATGACCGTCACACCCATCACAAGCGGATAATCTCTTCCTCTTGCCGCTTCAATAATTAACGTTCCGATTCCTGTCCAGCCAAAAATCGCTTCAGTAATTACTGCACCACTTAAAAGTCGCGGAATAAGAACACCGATGATTGTAACGACTGGAATTAAAGCATTACGCAAGGCATGGACATACAAGACAATGGACTCTTTTGCTCCCTTCGCCCGAACCGTACGTATATAATTTTGTGAGATGACTTCAAGCATGGATGATCGAGTAAAACGTACAATATTTGGAAGTACGGTAGTCGTTAAAATAAGGACGGGCAAAATTAAATGGGAGACCCAGCCCCATAAATCAAAGTCCGCTCCACGAGATCCAACACCTGATGAAGGCAGCCAGCCAAGAGTAATAGAGAATAGCAGAATCAGCATTAGCCCTAGCCAAAACGCTGGAACAGACAAGCCGATTACACTCATAAAATTAATCATATGATCCTGGGCTTTCCCTCTTTTAATCGCAGATAATACCCCCAAAAGAATGCCAATAATAACAGAAATAATAATAGTAAAAACAGTTAATTCAATTGTATAAGGAAGTCGTTCAATAATACGTTGAATAACTGGCTCGCTTGAAGTAAAAGATATTCCAAGATCCCCTTGAACCGCATTTGTGATCCAATCAATATATCGAACATATATGGGCTGGTCTAATCCTAATTTCTCAATCATTGCCTGACGTTCTTCCGGAGATGCTTCCATTCTCATCGTGCTTGCTGGTCCACCAGGTGCAAGGTTAATTAGAAAAAAGGTGATGACTGTTACAATAAGCAATAAAACAACACTTTGTCCCAATCGATTAAGCAAAAATCTTAGCACTTCATCTCCTCCTTACTTTCCTTGTGAGTGGAAGGGAAGTGTGTTGTTTGCACACTTCCATCTCTCTATTCCCTATTCCTCGATATACCATTCATGGATATAATGTAGGGCATCCCCAAATGCAAGGTCTGGAACACCTTTAAGTTTATCCACTCGTACTTGCGCTTCTTGCGGGTACCACAAGAACATATATGGCAGCTCCTCGGCCATTAATTTCTGGGCATCCATATAGATGGCTTTACGCTCTCCCACATCGCTCGCCTGTGCACCGGCATCAAGCAGCTTATCTAACTCCTCATTCTGATAGGCAGGTATATTCATACCTTTAATACTATTCGAATGCATATAGGCTGATAAATCTGGATCGGCAGGATATCTCCACCAGTTTAGGCTCATTTCATAATCCCGATTGACGACAACATCTTGAACCATCGCATTCCATTCCATCGCATTTAATTTAACATCAAGGCCGACCTTTACTAAGTATTGCTGTACCATTTGGGAAACAGCCTCCAGATCTCCTTGAATCCCTATTTCAAAGTCAATTTTAAACGGTTCTCCATCTTTATCGACAATGCCATCTCCATCTGTGTCTTTCCACCCGGCTTCAGCAAGAAGTTCTTTGGCACGCTCCGGATCGTAGTCATACCGAGTAACATCATTTGTATAATATTCTTTTAATGCTGGTGCAATCCCCGCATCGGCAATCGTCCCATATCCTTTTAGCACGGTATCAATGATGTTTTGACGGTCGATTGCATGAAGGATGGCTTGTCTAACCCGTACATCTTGATATTTTTCCATCGTTTGATTCACAATAAGCCAGAAGAAGCGCGTCGTCTCTCTTCCCTCTACAGTTACACCCTTTGCCTTTTCAATTCTTTCAAGTGCTGCCAAATCATCTAGAGCAAATATAGAGAGCTCTCCGCTTAATATCTGAGCAACATGTGTATTTGCATCGGCAAGAACTTTATACTCTACCTCATCAAGAAGAGCAGTCTCACCATAGAAATCATCATTTCTTTCGAGAACGACATTTTGACCAGAAGTATAGCTCTTTAACTTAAATGATCCGGTTCCTACTGGGTTCTTTTTATTAAAAGAAGTTAATTCCCAAGGATCATTTCCCTCAAAAATATGTTTTGGAAGAATTTCTGTATTAAAGCTTAAATATGCTGGTAAAGCAGCTACTGGGCTTTCCATTAGAAACTTTACTGTGTAGTCATCCACCACTTGAACTTCTTTAAGCTTTTGGAAGTACGAGGCATTATTTGCCCCTAACTCTTTATTTAAAACAATTTCATTAAAGGTATAGGCGACATCCTCTGCCGTGAATTTCTCCCCATCATGCCACAGAACATCGTTTCGCAAAAAGAAGGTCCATTCAAGGCCATCCTCTGAAGCCTCCCATTTTTCCGCTAGGTCAGGCGCCGGCACTAAATCTTTTCCAGGCTGCGTTAACCCTGAGAAGAGTACTCTATTGATGACATTGGATTCCGCATACGCATTTGGATGCCATGGATTAAATGTTGGGTCGGCAACAATCGGAATGGAAACCTTACCGCCTTTTTTAGGTCCGCCACCCGTGCTGTTCCCATTTTCCTTTTCTCCACTTGAAGTAGCGCTGTCTCCCCCATAGGAGCATGCTGCAAGAAGAACGATGGAGAGCAATAGGGTACTAAAGAATTTCCATTTGCTTTTCTTCATTTTCATCTACCCTCTCAAATTAATTTATTTTGCCCAAGTAGCCTCTAACACCCGGAAGATATTTCCGCCAACCACTTTGCGAATGTCTTCACGGCTATACCCTTTTTTCACTAACCAACGAACAATATTAGGGAAGCATTCCGCTGGGTTTTCAAGTCCTTTTACATATTCAACCTTGTGCAGGTTTGCCATTTGGGCACTCTTAATGGAAAGCTGGCCTGATAGAAGATCATGGATCCCGACGTGATCTCCGAATAACGTATCCGGGCCAAAGGCCACATGGTCGATTCCAACTAGATTGGCTGTGTACTCGAAATGCTCCATAAATGATTCGATATTATGTTCTGGATGATTATGAGTAATCGTTGAATGTGGAGCCGCTTCAATCGCAATTACTCCTCCTTTTTCCGCACAAGCTTTAATAACATCATCAGGCTTTAACCGTTTAGTATCCCAGAGAGCACGGGCTCCAGCATGGTTAATCGTGACAGGCTTTTCACTTGCCTCAATCGTATCTAATGATGTTTTATCCCCGGCATGAGACACGTCAATCGTAATTCCAAGCTTATTCATACGGCGAACAGCCTGTTTGCCAAATACCGTTAATCCACCATCATTCGGTTCTCGTAAACCCGATCCTAATTGATTCGCTTCAGAATAAACAATCCCCATCGTACGGATACCAAACCCATACAAAACATCTAATCGATCAAGCTCGTTTTCAATCATTGTGGAAGATTCCAATGCCCCAACAAAAGCGATCTTTCCTTCCTTTTTCGCGCGGTATAGATCGGAAATACGCTCTGCTTTAATGACCATGTCCTGATGGGCAATATCACTAAAACGAATCCCTAAGTCATGAATCACATCTGACCATTTCCAGCCTGCTTGTGAGGTGATCATTGCTGTTCCATCCATGAAGTTCTCGAAAATGACATCCAATCCGGATTGGCTCAATGCTTCAAAGCCTGTCCAATCACGTCCTTGGCGTCTAAATTCATAGAACTCCTGCAAATTCTCTGGCATAACAAATGTATGCTCATGCATGGAAACGATGTAATCCTGTTCTAAAATTTCTTGAACGGTTTCTTCTTCATCTGCCGATACGGGATAAACGTACGGTGCCACTCGATCATTTTCTTTCGATAATTTATACTCTTTATAATCCACACCAGCTTCTAAATACTGAAAAGATTTATACCCATCATACATTTTCTTATTTCCTTGCTTTGTCGTTTGTGTCATGTTAAAAACTCCTTTTCGTTTTTTAGACTGACTATTCTGTTTATAAAAACATTCAGATAACTAAAGAGGCAATTGTTCTACATTTCTTGAAGCAATCGCTTCTTTAAGTGTTTGTCCTTTTTCTAGTGGATAATGGCAAGCGACATGGTGTTTACTGCGTACTTCTACTAGCTGGGGCATTTCATTCTTACATCGTTCTGTTGCGAGTGGACATCTTGTACGAAAGCGACAACCAGATGGAGGATTAGCTGGAGAAGGTACTTCTCCTTTCAAAACAATACGCTCTTTTTTCAAACGTGGATCTGCTTCAGGAACAGTCGATAAAAGGGCTGCTGTATATGGATGAGCAGGGCTCTCGAAGATGTTGTCTGTTTCAGAAAGCTCAACGAGTTTTCCTAAGTACATCACTCCAACACGATCCGATATATGCCTCACTACATTTAAACCGTGGGCAATAAAAAGTAAGGTCAGCCCTAATTCTTTTTTTAGCTTCATTAATAAATTGATTACTTGTGATTGGACTGAAACATCCAGTGCAGATACAGGTTCATCAGCAACAACAAACTCTGGATTTAACGCAAGGGCTCTTGCAATTCCCACTCTTTGCCGCTGCCCCCCAGAAAATTCGTGCGGGTAACTATTGTAACGGCTAGGATCAAGCCCCACCAATTCAAGCATGTCCTTTACTTTCTTTTCCTTTTCAGCGCCTTTAGCCACGCCATGGATTTCATACATTTCACCGATTATTTGTCCGATTGTAAAACGAGGGTTCAGCGAACCAAATGGATCCTGGTAGATGATTTGCATCTGTTTTCGAAGTTTCCTAAGTTCATGTTTTTTATGTAATAATATATTCGTATTATGATAAAAAACCTGTCCCCCTGTCGGCTCTTGTAACCTCAAAATATTCCTGCCAAGTGTCGACTTCCCACAGCCTGATTCACCAACAAGTCCTAATGTTTCTCCTTTGTAAATGTTAAAAGAAACATCATCAACAGCCATAACTACCTTTTTTTCTTTTTTAAAATAACCGCCTCCTTTGATTGGAAAGTGTTTTTTTAAATTCTCGATTCTCAGAAGTGGTTCTGTGCTGTCATGAGCAAACTCCTGTGGATTAAGATTCAATGGATACACCCCCTTCTTCATCCATATGCAGTAAGCTGTTATCCATCAGATAGTCGACATGCCAGCAGGCAACCTGCCTGTCTCCTCTCTGCTCCAAAGGCGGTTCATCGAGATGGCATTTATCTGTTGCAAAGGGGCAGCGAGGAGAAAAACGGCAGCCCGCTGGAATCTCATTCAAACTAGGAATAGACCCCTTTATAGATTTCAAAGGAACGCCGCGCTCTCCGTTCATTTTAGGTACGGACTCCAATAATCCCTTTGAGTATGGATGTAATGGCTGATCAAAAATATCATTTGTGTCGGCAATTTCCATCACTTTCCCTGCATACATAATAATAATTCGGTTTGCCATCTCCGCAGCAACACCAATATCATGTGTAATGAGAAGGATGGACATATGACGTTCTTCTCGTAATTTGCGTAAAAGCTCTAATATTTGCGCCTCAATCGTAACGTCCAAGGCTGTAGTCGGTTCATCTGCAATTAGAAGCTCCGGCTCGGAAGCTAACGCAATGGCAATCATTACCCTCTGCCTCATTCCACCTGATAATTCGTGCGGATATTGTTTCAATCGGGCCTTAGGATCTGAAATACCTACCAGACGGACAAGTTCTTCCGCCCGATTCCATGCCTCCTTCTTACTAAGTGAATGATGGAAAAGAATAGCTTCTTTAATTTGCTTTCCGATGGTAAAAACAGGATTAAGTGCTGTGAGCGGTTCTTGAAATATCATTGATATTTTTGACCCTCGAATCCTCCTCATTTCCTCGCTATTTTTGGTCGTGATTTCCTCATTATTGAATTTAATTTCTCCGTCAATGATTCTTCCATTTTCATATTCTACAAGACGCATAATGCTCATTGATGTGACACTTTTCCCACTGCCTGATTCGCCAACAATGCAAATCGTCTCGCCCTTTTTTATATCAAAAGAAACACCATCTACAGCTCTGACAAATCCCTCCTTTCCTTGATAACCAGTGACAAGATTTTTCACTTCCAGAATCTTATCCAAATGATTTCCTCCTCCCCACTAAGATAAGTTATTCATTAAATAATTTCTTCTAGATGGAAAAAAGACTTTGCTTAAAATAAAATTCATATTTTCCTGATATTCTTTCAGTATCGGAAGAATTTTCTTTGCCTGTTCGTCTGTTAAACGATAGTCTGGGCCAGCAACTGATAAAGAGCCAAGAATATTATTCTTTTTATCAAACAAAGGAATAGATACAGCAGCCACTTCCTCAAACGTTTCACTGGATGTATAGAACCAGCCTTGCTTTTTAATAAATTCAAGCAAAACTTGGAAGCTTTCTTTTGTATCAATCTGTCTCGCTTTGTTTTCTATCCCGTGGTCGATAATTTTGTTCTGAATGTCTGGGGGAAGATGTGCTAGAATCACTTTGTGTGAAGCACCAATATACAAGGGACTTCTCTTTCCAACCGATTCCGAAAAACGAACACTTTTTTCACTCTCCACGATTTTCAAGTATAGACCTTCTTCATTATCAACAATGGTCAGAACGACACTTTCCCCTGTTCCTAAAGCAATCCGCTTCATAATGGGCTGAATCATCTCAGATATCTTCAGATTTTCTTCCACCACATTACCAAGCTCCATAAATTTGATCCCTAATTCATATTTGTTTGTTTCGGTGTTTTGAACAATGTATCCCTTCTCCTCAAATGTGGAGAGAATACGATGAACAATCGTATGACTCATATCTAAATATCTCGCCAGATCCCTTAATCCCCAAGAGGGTTTCTCCGCTGTAAATGCATCTAATATACTAAGGGCTTTACTTACCGTTTTAGAGCTCAACATCCCACACCCTTCGTGGTTCGATATTCGAACCAGTGTTATGAATTTTATAATGTTTTTCTAATAATATCACTATAAAAAATATTGTAAATACTTTTTATTTATTTTTTTAAAATTTCTGACTGTTTTAAATAAGCACAGTCAACTTTTTCTGTATTTCTGATCTCGAGCATCCATGGTATGATGAGGATAAAAATTTTGAGGGGGGTTTTTGCATTGATACGATTCGGGATAATTGGGACAAATTGGATTACCGAGAGATTATTAAGCGCTATACGTGAAATGGATGATTTTTCATTAACGGCTGTATACTCTCGATCAGAAGAGAGAGCTCGGGAGTTTGCTTCCAAATATGGCGCAGCTGCTATTTTTACAGATATAGAGCAAATGGCGAATAGCAATGAAATGGATGCCGTTTATATTGCCAGCCCTAATTCTCTTCACGCCAAACAGGCGATTACTTTTTTAAGTAATGGCAAGCATGTGCTTTGTGAAAAACCAATGGCATCTAATACAGCTGAAGTCGAGGCCATGATTCAGGCTGCCGGTCAAAATCATGTTTTACTGATGGAAGCATTGAAGACAACTTTCCTGCCAAACTTCAAAAGCATTCAAGAGAATATACATAAAATTGGCAGAGTGCGCCGTTATGTGGCCAATTACTGTAAATATTCCTCCCGATATGACGCCTACAAGCAGGGGGAGGTTTTGAATGCCTTTAATCCTGTCTTTTCGAACGGATCCTTAATGGATCTCGGTGTTTACGGGGTTTATCCGATGGTTGTTTTGTTTGGAGAACCGGTTGAAATTAAAGCAAATAGTGTCATGCTTGAATCGGGTGTGGATGGTGAAGGCAGTCTTCTAGCAACATACCGCGACATGGAGGCAGTCATCATGCATTCAAAAATTAGTGACTCCTACGTCCCATCTGAAATTCAAGGAGAAGAAGGATCCATTATAATTAATAATATTTCTAACCCCGATAAGGTGGAAATTCGATATAGAGATGGTCGCCGAGAGGATATTTCTATTAAAGATGACAAGGAAGCAATGTATTATGAGGTTAAAGAATTTATCGATCTAATAAAAACCGGCCAGGTTGAATCAAATGTAAATTCCTATCAGCATTCAACCATTACAGCAAAAATTTTAGAGGATGCACGGAAACAATTTGGTCTTTACTATCCCGCAGATAAAGTGTAACTCCATTTAGCGGGGGTTTCCGGCGTACAGGATGTGGCAGTGCCGACATGAAGAGCAAATCAGCTATATAGAAAAAGGAATAGTGGAATTCGAAGTGAATGGGAAAAAGAAAATTCTGTGTGCAGGAGATGTACAGTACATTCCTTCTAACGTGCAGCATCGTGTGAAAGTAGTGGAGGAATGTGTGATATTGGATGTTTTCACACCGATCCGTAAAGATTTATTGCAAGTGTAAGGTCAACAGGAAGGGGTTTTAGCCCCTTCCTATTTTTTATGGAGGATTCTCACGTCGTCTCCACCGATGATTACCATATCTGTCATATCGATAAACAATCCTGTTTCTACAACACCTAGTAATAATTTTAATTGTTTATGCAGCTCTTGAGGATTTAGGATGACATCAAATGTACAATCTAAAATATAGTTGCCATTGTTAGAAACGAAAATCTCCCCTTCCCTTCTTCTTAATTCTGGAACTGCACCAAGCTGTGCAATCTTCTGTGCCGTCACTTCCCATCCGAAAGGAACGACTTCAACTGGGAGTGGGAACTTACCTAATTGCTGCACAAGCTTGGACTCGTCAGCAATAATGATAAGCTGTTTTGCATGTGCATCAACAAGCTTTTCACGAAGAAGCGATCCGCCTCCGCCTTTTATAAGATTAAAATGAGGGTCAACTTCATCAGCACCATCGATAGCAATGTCTAGACTTTGAACTTCGGAAAAGTCTGTAAGCGAAATGTTAAAATCTTTGGCCCATCCCTCCGTTCTTACGGAAGAAGGAATCCCTTTAATGTTCAAGCCTTGCTCCACTAGCTCGCCCATTTTTTTCAAAAGCCAATATACGGTTGAACCTGATCCTAATCCAATGATCATCCCATCCTGTATAAATTCAGCTGCCTTTTCTCCAGCTGCCTTTTTACGTAAATCTGTTTGGTTTAACAATGGAAGCACCTCGATTTTGTCGGTTTTATTAAGTATATCAAAGTAAAAAGGCGAATGTAATATGTTTCCATGCCTTTTGCTGCGCTACGAATAAACCTTCTTATCCTGATAATAATGCGCCCTCCCCCCTGTCCCTTTCCAGCCGAACTACATATATAGCTGATAAAACGGTGGTGCAAATAAATGAATGTAAAATCAGGCAATGTAGAACAGTTTAAGTCCTATTCCCAGTTTAAGAATCTGCAAGAGTTTAATGCCCATATCAAGATGTGGCTGGCGGTGCATAAAAACAAGCTCACTAAAGGAGAATTAGTCGGGCTAAAACGGCTCATCCGCTTTGCTGCGAAAGTGCCTG
Source organism: Cytobacillus sp. (assembly GCF_032154635.1). Taxonomy (GTDB): domain Bacteria; phylum Bacillota; class Bacilli; order Bacillales; family Cytobacillaceae; genus Cytobacillus. The sequence continues at coordinate 33,839 of NZ_JALDXW010000023.1, forward strand.
GTGTATGCAATGCGAAAATTGGCACCGTGTTAAAGGCGATTCATGAAGAATATGGCGGAAACGGAATATCCCGTTCCACATTTAAACGAATGATTGCTAAAGCGACTTCCCTCGGAATTCTGACGGTGTACGAAACAGAGAGAAAAAATGGTTCTCAGTCTAGTAATCTATATATATTTAATTGTTTTCCTACTAGTGAACCACCTAAAATGAAAAAAATGAACCACCTTAATAAAACTAGCCATCTTTCTAAAACAAATAAAAAAGATAATAAAAAACGTAAGGAGGATGAGCTTGACCATACCTATACAAGTGACCGTGTTCCTCATGCATTTATGCAAGTAGTAAAATGCTTCTTTCCTGAAATGAAAAGGATTGAAGAATTCTGGCGAATGGCAATCATTGCTGCTTATAGCCATAACCGTGAGAGTGAAGAAAAAATGATAACGACATTAGCCATTCATTCCTTTAAGCAGCTCATCCGAAAAATGAAGTCAGCCATTGAAATAAAGAATCCCATTGCCTATTTCTACGGAATCTTACATAAAAAATTAGAAGAGCTCTATTTTGAGGAGCTATTCGAGCTCGGCTTTTCTACTGAAAAGGAGCAAATTTCTTACGTGCATTTTAAAAGATCTTAAAATGCCTATCACAGGCAACGATTGTACCAAAAAAAGCCGAACATCCTATTATTTTGGTCAAAACTCTCTTTTTAAAGCTATTTTTATGAACTTGCCCTTTTTTCCGTGTAAAATTGGATTTTGCTCTGTTCGCTGAACACGCTGTATTCCATTATGGTGGAGTTAACCCGGGAATACATGAGCAAAGCGCGCTTTCTGAAGGGATTAACCATGGAAAGCTTTGAGCAACTCACTACTCAATATACACCGATGATTTACAAAATTATTTCGTCTTTAAATATTTATATGAACAAAGATGAGTTCTTTCAAATCGGTCTTATCGCATTATGGGAGGCGTATAAACGGTTTGATCCGGAGAAAGGGAATTTCACCAATTATGCCTACACCTTTATTAAGGGAAGACTTCTCACTGAAATGAGCCAAGCGAATCGGTATATCGAAAATACGTACACTGTGAATGAGGAAATCTTCGACTTCATAGCGGATGAGTTCAGCTGCTGTCCGTTGGAAGAGGACATTCTCCTCTCCTATTGCCAGGCGGCAGCTCTGACCGAAAATCAGACAAAGTGGGTTCTTTATACATGCTTAAAGGATTGTAGTGTGAAGGAAATAGCCGAAATAGAGCAGGTTTCTCTATCAGCAGTGAAAAGCTGGCGAGCCGGAGCAAGAAAGAAGCTTAAAAAAGCAAGGCAAGAAAATAGGCTGTTTTAAGTTTTAGTCAAGAAGCAAGAGGCGAGACCGCTTGTTCTCTTGCTTCTCTCGAATTGTTCATTAGAATGTAACAATTCCTGCTTCCTCAGTCAAACCTAGGTATTTCGTAGCATCATTCAAACAAATGTTGTCTTTCTCATTAAAAAAATTTCCCCTTGGAAACTTAAATGAACTACTCTATATGTAAGAATTACTCCTAATGTTATCTAATAATTTTGAAAGGAGGGAATAAGTGGACAACTCAAAGTTAAAGTATATCGGTTACACGTTAAAGAAACTGAGAAAGTCGATGCTGTTGACACAGCAGGAGCTTGCCTTCGAAAGCGGCCTTGACATAAGAACCATATGCTTGCTGGAGAATAATAAGCAGGAACCGCTTTTGGGTACGCTTTGCTCCCTAGCCGAAGCATTAGAAATGGAGCCTTCTGAATTTATGAAAGAAATTGAAAAAGATGTACGTTGCGCCGGGATTCATAAACAAAAATTTGAATAGCTCCATGTTCATATGGAGTAGTAATCATTTCATAAAGGAGTCGATTCGCTTGATTATGCTGAGACACTATATGATCAACAAGTATTTCATGGAAATGACAGGCTATTATGACCGCAACGGAAAATTATGTACCCTCGTCACAGAAACAGGAAAGACCTTCATGGTCGACAAATCGCCTCTTGAAATCATCAAGGTCAACATTATGTGTGCTGGATATGATTTAAGAGGGGCGATGGAAACTGCCAAAAAGCTATTAGGCAATATTTATCATTGTCCTATTTTAGTTAACCCAATCGATCGAATTGTCTTATTTCCTACCCTATCACCTAAGCATACCGAGTGCGTATGGTACAACCCCGTTCACATCAAAAGAACAAGCAGCCTCAACCACCAAACATTCATCATGTGCAGCAACGGCAAAACGAAACTCATCAGAGCCAAACTATCATCATTCAACTGTAAAATCAAGAGAGCCGAACAGCTAGAAGCCATGACAAGAGTTACCAGCTTTTTCATCCTTAACAAAAGAAGCGATAGTGTCCTGAACAATAAAATGTTGGAGTTCTATTATACGTAGAGAGTGCTTGGCTTTTTTCATAACATAAAGAAAAGCCATGCAGAGAGATTGTTCAACAAATAAAGGAGAAGCAATTACTGTCATTGCCTCTCCTGGTTTCTTTAGAATTTTTTTAAGTTGGCTTCATTCTTCCAATCTATTTAGAAGAGACTTTACATGCTAGATTTGCAGTAGTAACCATATATTTGCTTTAAGGTCTGAACTTACATCAAAAACACTAATTACTAACTTTAGCCACTCAGCATTAGAAGTCTCCTTTATTTTTCTTGTGTCATCTACTCTAGCTTACTCATTAAATAACGAACTGTATCCTTACCCACTATAAAGCTATTTACTTACTGAAAGATAAAAAGAGCCGCCCCGCATGAAGGGCGACTACTCTTTCATTAGGCAGCATGTCCATTAAATTCCGCTCTTTGATCTTTTTTTGAAGCATCAATCATAAGGAATATTGCAGACAGTATATGCATGATCATGCCAACAAACGGAATCCAAGCAATACAAGAAGTAACAATTCCTAGTATACTCCCTACTGAAGCACCACCGTCTTTTTTAGTTAAAACTAGAGTAATAATATGTAATACTAACATAATAGCTAAAGGTATCCATGCAAGGCTAACAATAATCGTTGCACCTAGGACAGGAATCCCCAAAATTGCTTCTAAAGCACCAGTTAACCACTTCAATATTCTTGAAGGAGACATTGTAAAACACCACCTTTTTTAAAATTTTTGAAAAATTCATATTAATCGTAACACTATTTACCTAATTTGTCTTTCATTTACATGAAATTTTACCTATGTATTTACTAAATTTGCATATAAGCTTTTTAAAAATACAAACTATCTATTGGTCTACTTGATAATTTTCCACATGCGATTAGATTTCTTCATTCTAACATAAGTGCCGAAACATAATAAAAGGGAGCCACCGCATATAACGGCAACTCCCTTTCTATCATACCCACGAGACACAATTTGAAGCAAAAAAAGAATGCAAAGATGGACGTTCCTCATATACAATTATTAAACCAAAATGAAATAAATTTAACAGCACCACTCAAATTTAATAGGATACAGTTATGGCTGTAAATTAATTATATGTCCATCCTATCTTGTTGAAAATTATTCTAAGCAAAAATATTCATTTCATTTGCTAATGGCAGAATAAAAATATAGTGTTTGGCAGTTAATTTAAGCAACTCATGGGTTTGTGTCCAGGGTAATTATTAAAAATTTGTTCTAAGAAAACAGGATCCTTTTAATCTTCCTTTATAAAAATAGCATCTTTATGAATAAATTTCTCATGTCCAGTTGAAAGGTTATCTAGAATTACAATTTCCTCTTTACCTATTAACTCCCTAACAAGATGGCTAGCAATATAAACTGCTCTACCAACTACAAGAATCATTTAGTTTTCTTCTCATAATTTAAGGCTGCCCAATATAAGAGGCAGCCCTTTAATATGCGTTTCGATTAACAAACCCATTAATTATCGTTTTATATATAATCTTAAGATCAAACAGTATCGTCCAATGTTCTATATAAAATATATCATGTTCAATCCGATCAGCAATAGATGTATCTCCTCGAAGCCCTGATACTTGTGCCCAGCCAGTGATACCCGGACGGACGTGATGTTTAATCATATATTTTGGAACCTCTTCTTTAAATTGATCAACAAAATAAGGTCTTTCCGGTCTTGGACCGACTACACTCATTTCACCTTTTAACACATTAAAAAATTGCGGTAGCTCATCCAAACTCGTTTTTCTTAAAAAACTACCAAACCTTGTTCTTCTTGGATCGTTTTCAGTTGTCCATTGAGTATCAGATTGTGTCTTAGGCATATGTTTCATCGAACGGAATTTATACATTGAAAACGTTCGCCTATTTAACCCTACACGCTCTTGTTTGAAAATAATTGGCCCTGGAGAGGATATTTTTAAAATGAGTGCAATGATAAGCATAATTGGTGATGTTATTAGGATGGCAACGATAGCAAAGAATATATCAAAAGCTCTCTTAAAAACTCTATTGGATGCTTCATCGAGTGGAACATCTCTGATACCAATTATAGGTAGGTCACCTAAACTTTGAAAGTACGGTGTTGCAGGTAATATATCATAAAAGTCTGGAATAATAGAAACACGCACTCCTGCTTTCTCGCACTGGATAATAATTTCTTTGTACTTAGGATAAACAAAAAGAGGTAAAGCAATAATTACTTCATCAACTAAATTCGAAGAAAGAACTTTTTCAAGTTCATTAACCTTCCCTAAAATTGGTTTATATCCATCATTAAGTTTAGTACAGTAATCATCTAAAAAACCAATTACTTCTATGCCGAATTCAGGATTCCCCTGAAGATTTTGGTAATATCTCTTCCCAACTTTTCCTGCTCCTGCAATCAAGATAAATTGTTTGTTATAACCTTTTCTCCGAAAATATCTAAGTGTTTGTTTGACAATATATCGATAAAGAGACGTACATAGAAACGCTAATATAAAGAATATAAAAAGGAATAATCGTGAAATATCAACAGATTTTACAGTGTATAAAACACTAAGCAAAATAAAAATGCTAAATAAATGAGCTTGAAAAAGCTTAGCTAATTCCGTAGCAAACTTTGCTTTTCTTTTAGGTATATACAATGTACTTATGTATGCAATTAGTATAAATGAAAATCCATAAATAATACCCCAAAACCAATAATTGGAGAAGGGTAAATGTGTGGTTGACTGTCCTTCATCAAAACGCATAATCCAAGCAAGAATAAAGGCTGCCTGTATACAAAGAAAGTCTACCCCTGCATAGATTTGTGTAATAAACTTTTCTTTTCCCCTAATCATTTCAATCACCATTAAACGGTTATTTTTTCAAAAAATTTTTTATATATTCATAACCCAACTTCAATAAAATGCCGGAATATACCATTAAATTAACTATAAAGAGCTGCCTTTTAGCAAAATGTTTTCTATGAAACAAATACATTGCCCTATGAAATTCATAAACGATTTTAAACGGCTTTTTTCGACTACTAGCACCTTTGTAATGTATTATACTTACATATGGGTAGTAAATGATCTTCCAGCCTGTAGCTTTAATTCTATAACACCAGTCAATGTCCTCTCCATACATAAAAAAACTTTCATCTAGTAATCCTACTTGAGATATTGCCTCTCTTCTAACAAGCATAAAAGCACCTACTAAACAATCAACCTCATGAATTTCGTTCATATTTAAATGGCTTAGATGATATCCATTAAATCGAGGATTATCAGGATATCGTTTTGCAAGTCCACTCATGTAATAGAAAGAGGCAGAAGGAGTTGGGAATCCTCGATGACATGCTTTATCCAAAGAACCATCTGGGAGCAAAACTTTACATCCACTTGCACCAACATCTTTGTTATCATCCATAAACCGAACAATTGTATCTATCGACCTATTTTTCACTATTGTATCAGAATTTAATAGTAAAACATAGCGTCCCTTCGATAAATTAATAGCTTGGTTATTTGCTTTAGAAAACCCTAAATTTTCTTCATTTTTAATTATAATTACGTCTTTAAACTTTTCCTTGATTGCTGCAACAGATCCATCCGTTGAATTATTGTCCACAAGAAAAATTTCAAATGAAGAAAACATCTTACTTTTATAAATTGAATTTATACATTCCATTGTTATTTTTTTTGTATTATAGTTTACAATAATAATACTTATATCCAGTTCAATCACCTCTATAAAGCGGACTACCCTATTAACTTACTTTTACATTTTATCATTTACCATCATACGACTATTCAAAAAAATAAACAATCTCACATACGAGATTGCCTATTTTCTCTTTTCCCCTATTTGTTATTAATAAACTCACTCAGCGCTTCTCTCCATGGCCGAAGTTGTCCAAAACCATTAACTCTCATTGCAAAGTTATCCAAAACAGAATACGATGGTCGAGTGGCTTTATTAGGGAATTCCTCTGTTGTTAATGGAGTAACTTTTACCTCTAAACTTGACTCTTCAAAGATTGCTTTCGAAAAATCATACCAAGTGCATGATCCACTATTGGTTGCATGATAAATCCCATACTTTTCCGTCTGAATTAAGCGAACAATAAATTGAGCTAAATCAACTGTATAAGTTGGAGAGCCAACTTGATCATTAACAACACCTAACTTATTCTGATCCTTCGCAAGTCTTAGCATTGTATGAACAAAGTTATTCCCATGTTCACCATACACCCATGCAGTTCGAACAATAAAGTATTTTGTACTAAGAGTTTTAGTAAGTTCTTCCCCAGCATATTTTGATTTGCCATAAACACCTAAAGGATTTATTTGATCATACTCTTTGTATGGTTCTTTTCCACTCCCATCAAATACATAATCAGTACTGATATAGCACATTTTTGCTCCATACATCTCAGCAGCAACGGATAAATTTCTTTGTCCCCAGGCATTTACAGCAAATGCAATATCTTCATTAGACTCAGCCAAATCCACCTTTGTATAAGCTGCTGCATTAATAATAACATCAGGTCTTATTTTATGAACAATTGCATGTACAGCCTCTTGATTTATTATATCTAACTCTGATTTTGTATATGCATATGTTTCCATCGGATAATTTTTCAATAGATTAACAAGATCTTGCCCTAACTGACCGTTTGAACCTGTAACTAAGACCCTCATTGTTTTTTATCCAGCCATTTGCTATATTGCTTTGAATAATAAACCTGATATTCACCGTTCAAGATATCCTCCCACCAAGAACGATTATCTAAATACCAATCAATTGTTTGCTCTAACCCTGTTTCAAATGTATAAATAGGTTCCCAACCAAGAGTTGTGACAAGCTTTGTTGGATCAATTGCATAGCGTTTATCATGCCCGAGTCTATCTTCAACATACGATATTAATGATTCCGATTTCCCTAAATGAGTAAGGATAGCCTTTACCACTTGTATATTTGTTCTTTCATTATGACCACCAACATTATAAACTTCACCGTTGACACCTTTATGAATTACTAAATCAATAGCCCTACAATGATCTTCCACATGTAACCAATCCCGAACATTCTGCCCGTCTCCATAGACTGGGAGAGGCTTATCATTCAATGCATTAATAATCATTAGTGGAATTAGCTTCTCAGGGAAATGGAATGGTCCATAATTATTGGAACAACGAGTAATATTAACAGGCAAACTAAAGGTTTCATAGTATGCCCTAACAAGTAAATCTGCCCCTGCCTTACTTGCACTATATGGGCTATTGGGAGCCAATGGGGTTTTCTCCGTGAAAAAACCCTCCTTACCTAATGAACCATATACTTCATCCGTTGAAACCTGAACATACTTTTGAATTTTATACTTTTTAGCTGCATCTAGTAGTACCTGAGTTCCCTGAATGTTAGTCTTAATAAATATCCCAGGATCCAATATACTACGATCCACATGGGATTCTGCTGCAAAGTTAACAACTATATTTATTTTCTCAGCAAAAATAGATTCAACCAATTCAGTATCAGTAATATCACCCTTTATAAACTTATAATTTGCCTTCTCTTCTAATTCTTTAAGATTATTAAGGTTTCCAGCATAAGTTAGTGCATCTAAATTAATAATTTCATATTCAGGATACGTACGTACCATATAATTCACAAAATTACTTCCAATAAATCCTGCTCCACCTGTTACTAGAATTTTCATCAAACTCATTCCTTACTTTTATAAATAAATTGACTCATTGTATCTTTTAATAGTGGATGATTTTTATCTTTATCCGACAGGATTGGATTACTAGTTGGCCAAGTAATACCTAAATCAGGATCATTCCAATATATCCCTCTATCATGGTCAGGTGAGTAGTAATTATCTACCTTATATTCAACTTCAGTATTGTTAACAATTGTACAATAGCCATGAGCAAACCCTTTAGGGACAAGTAATTGCCGCTTATTGTCCTCACTTAAAATAAAACCTTGCCATTTTCCATAAGTTGGGGATCCATTACGAATATCAACTACCACATCATAGATGGCCCCTCTAGTAGCTCTTACAAGTTTTGTTTGAGCATAAGGTTCTAATTGATAGTGAAGCCCTCTTACTGTCCCACTCTCCATAGACAAAGAATGGTTATCTTGGATGAAATTATATGAAAATCCTTGTGCTTTAAATAATTTTGTATTATAACTTTCCATAAAAAAACCACGGTTATCTTTATAAACTTTGGGTTCAAATAGATATACATCTAATAAATCCGTATCTATAAAACTCACTATTAAATCCCCTCACAGTCTTCGATTAGCTAATTCGATTAAGTATTTTCCATATCCGTTCTTCTTTAACGGCTCAGCTAGATTCAACAACTGTTCTCTAGAAATATAACCTTTTCTAAAAGCAATTTCCTCTAAACAAGCAACTTTCAAACTTTGACGGCTTTCAATTGTCTCTATAAATGTTGATGCTTCTAGAAGAGATTCATGCGTACCAGTATCCAACCATGCAAACCCACGACCTAATAGTTCCACATTCAGGTCCCCAAATTCTAAATAAGCCTTATTTATATCGGTTATCTCTAATTCTCCCCTTGCAGAGGGTTTAATGGACTTTGCAATTTCAACAACTCGATTATCATAAAAATACAATCCAGTTATAGCATAACTCGACTTTGGTTTTTCAGGTTTCTCTTCTATTGAAATAACTTTACCAGAATCGTCAAACTCCACAACACCAAATCGCTCAGGATCTTTTACATTATAACCAAAAACAGTTGAGCCACTATCACGTTTTGCAGCTTTCTCTAACATAGAAGTAAATCCCTGTCCATAAAATATATTATCACCTAATATTAAAGCTACCGAATCTTTCCCAATAAACTTTTCACCAATGATAAAGGCTTGTGCCAGTCCATCAGGGGTGGGCTGTACCTCATATGATAATTTAATACCAAGTTCATTTCCATTCCCCAAAAGTTGCTCAAAGCGAGGAGTATCCTCAGGAGTGGAAATAATTAGTATTTCTTTAATACCAGAAAGCATTAAAATTGAAAGTGGATAATATATCATCGGCTTATCATATATTGGTAGTAATTGTTTTGATACTGATCTTGTTAATGGATAAAGACGTGTACCACTACCGCCCGCTAAAATTATTCCCTTCAATGCATACACCTCTATGATTTTTAAATTCTAAGTAAAATGATTGAATCGCTTCTACAACCTTTAGTATGTCTTTTCTGGACATATTGAAATATAACGGAAGTCTTAACAATTGTTCACTTTCATTTGTAGTGAATATATCATTTCCATTAAAAGTTCCAAATTTCTTTCCAGCATCTGAATTGTGAAGTGGAATATAGTGAAAAACTGCCAAAATATCTTTAGATTTTAAATAATCAATTAACCTTGATCTTTCTTCAAGTCCTCTGGTTTTGATATAAAACATATGGGCATTATGTTTGCATTCATCAGGAATTACAGGTAGTGTAAGATAACCCTTTTCAACTAGACTATGAAGTTTATCGAAATAAAGATCCCAACTGCCTAATCTATTTCTATTTATTTGTTCAACACTTTCTAATTGAGCATACAAACATGCAGCATTTATTTCACTAGGTAAATAGGAGGAACCTACATCTACCCAACTGTATTTATCAACTTGTCCTCTAAAAAACCTTGATCTATTTGTTCCTTTTTCACGAATAATTTCTGCACGTTCTACAAATCTCTCATCATTTATTAATAAGGCTCCTCCCTCTCCGCAGGTATAATTTTTCGTTTCATGAAAACTATAGCATCCAAAATGTCCAATAGTACCCAGGGCTTTACCTTTATAGAAACTATTTACCCCTTGTGCAGCATCCTCCACCACTATCAAATTATATTTTTGAGCTATTTCCATTATCTTATCCATTTCGCATGATACACCAGCATAGTGAACTGGAACTATTACTTTTGTACGCGCTGTGATTGCAGCCTCTATTTTATTTTCGTCGATATTCATAGTATCTGGACGAATATCAACAAATACAATTTTTCCGCCTCTTAAAACAAATGCATTAGCTGTTGAGACAAATGTATAGGAAGGCATAATAACCTCATCTCCAGGTTGAATATCAGCTAAGAGTGCAGCCATTTCAAGTGCATGCGTACAAGAAGTAGTTAATAGAGCCTTTTTACAACTATAGTTTTCTTCAAACCATTTGCTACATTTGGAAGTGAAGCTACCATCACCAGATAATTTACTTTTTTTAAGAACTTCTTGTATATAAATAATTTCTTTTCCTGTAACAGCAGGAACATTAAATGAAATCATTTTCTTTACCTACCTTATTATAGTGACTTACTGGTGACTATTACTCCTGCTACTACAAGTAATAATCCAATAATTTTCCCCACTGAAACTGTTTCACTAAATAAAAATATTGATATTATAAAAACTAAAACAAATGAAAGACTTGTAAATGGATATGCATAGCTTATTTCAAATTTGGTCATTGCTACCATCCAAAATAACGAGGCAATAAACGCAGAAATAAACCCAGACAAAATAAAAGGATCTAATAATAATTTTATTAAGTAAATAACCTTTTCTACTATATTAACAGGTAATTCATTATAGATCTGCATTCTCCATTTCAAAACAATCTGCCCGTAAACTGTGAAAACTATGGTTCCAATAATATAAATAAATCCACCCATTACTTTTCTCTCCATCCCCAAATATAATAGGGGGCATCAGGACCAGTATGGAAAATTAAATCTAAGATTGTAACTCCATGTTCAAATGGAGGATGGAATTGATCATAAATTGGATAATTCGAGTAATCTTTATAAAATAGCTTAATATTACTTTTTTGAAATAAATCATTATTAATATAACTTTCGGCTGCTGGACCAGAAATATATAAACCACCATTAACTGATTTAATTAAATCAATTAGTTTTTCATCTTTCTTCCCTTTACTTTCAAAAAAACTACTATCTATAAATTCAGTATGCTTAATACCTAATATTTCTCTCGAAATAATCTTAATTACTGATTGATTAAATATCGATAAGCTATCCCATTCTTTATCTAGATAAATTTCTTCAAAAATATCCTTGTACATATTAAAGAACTTTGCTTTTTGGTAGAAGAACTTAATAGTTTCCCAATGATCCTTCTTCCACTCTTGGTTACCTATTGTCACTGCATTAATTAATCTATTAGTATTATTTCCAACTGGAATAGTCAGCCATTTCAATCCATTATCAGTTTTAATTTTATTTCTATTTCTCCAATCACGTGTTGTATACTGCACATCATCTAAAAAAATAAAAATATCTGAATCATTTATAATATCAAAATATCCTTTCCAAGGAATATAATTTGATTGAATTATTGCTACACTTTTCAACTTTTATCCACCCTTTTTTTAGAATAAACACTACCAGCCTTAATAAAGGAATTCTCAGGAACTACCGTATTATTTACAACAACCGCACTAGCTCCAATAAAACAATTATCCTCCACTTTAGAAAATCCACACACGTTACTATTTGGTGAAAAAAAGCTATTATTACCAATCTGGCAATCATGGTTAATTACTACACCTGGCCATAAAACAATTAAATCATTAAGTAAAGTATTCATTTCAATAATCGTGCCAGCCATAATTATATTTCCATTTCCAATCACGCTTGACCTATCAATAATTGTCTTTGGGTGGATAAGATTAATAGTTTCGTAGCCATAATTTTTTACATTTAAATGAATATCCCATCTGGCTTTTAATGAGTTGTAACCTATTCCATTAACTATTTTATATTCCTTATTTGAATATCTTTCTCTAACTTCTTGAAATGTTCCTAATACCGATTCTCTTTTCGGCTCATAATCATCAATAAATCCTATAAATTTGTGTCCACATATATTTACTAAATTTTTCAGAGTATGAGCAAAATCCTTAGAACCATAAATTATTACGTTCTCCACTTTTACTCCCCACAATTCTGATATACTTAATCATGTTTTTCTTGAGTAGTTTTCAACTGCCCAATTAAATATAATGGTTTTTTTGATGTTTTAAAGTTTATTCGTGATATATATTCACCCATTACACCAATAACTATCAACTGTACACCACCAAAAAACAATATTGCAGCCATTATCGATGCATATCCACTTACAGTAACAGAGCCCGTTAATTTACTAAATAATATAAATATTAACCAAACTAAGCCAAGTCCTGATGCAAAAATGCCAATCCAAGAAGATATCTTTATTGGAATTTCTGAAAAAGATATAAAAATATTCATAGTATGTTTCATCAATTTGGTAAAAGTATAATTGCTATTACCACTACCTCTTTCAGAATGCTTAACTATTACTGAAGAATAGTTATTTGTTAACCAAGATAAATAACCATCTATGAATGGATAGGGAGAGTCGAATTTAAGTAAAGCCTTTGCAATATGGCTTTTTATCATTCTGAATGATGTATAATCATAATTCAGGCTAGGTATTGCTTTCGTAAATAATTTTCTTGCTAAATCAGATGTTAAGTTACGCCACAATGAATGAGTCCGTTCATTAAAGACTCCATAAACTAAATCATATCCTTTAATACACTCTTTATATAAAAGGGGTATATCCTCAGGATTTTGTTCCAGATCATCATCAATAGTCACTATCCATTTCCCTTTAGCATGTTCAATACCACACATAGTAGCAGCATGTTGACCGAAATTTTTACTAAGCCTTATCGAAGTAACACGCATATCGTTTCTAGAAATCTCCTCTAAAATTGCCCATGATGAGTCACCACCACAATCTTCTATAAATAATATCTCAAATGATTTATCAATTTGGGATAAAGATTTAATTAATTTCAAGTAAAGCTCTTTTAGATGGCCACTTGAACGATATACTGGTATAATTACTGAAATCTCAATTGCCATATTGTCCCCCAATTTTTCAGTGACCTTATAAATGGTTTTTATTTAAATGATTCTAAACGCGATACAAAGATTTTTATAGAATAATTCATGCTATTGATACTATAAATATTTATGGTTATTACGATACTTGCTTTTATTTTAAAAAAAGAAAAGCATTATCAATTTTGATTATACAAATATCTTGTACAAAACATTATAAGAGAATAGACACAGCAAAACCTATTTTCCAGAACTTTTGAAACCCTTAAAATCAGTTTGTCTCGATATTTTTTACTATTATACTTAATTCACGAACATCATTTGACATACCTTCCTTATTAGGAACAAACGATTTATCTGATCTAATTTCTATTTTCAATAAGTCGTTTTTAGGAATCGCTTTTTCAATTTGAAACTCACCTTGTTTAATCGCTTCATTTACTAAAATATTCCCATTCACAAAAATCGATAGGTTTATCTGTTTAAATCTTTCAGGTACTATACCTTCTATAATTATCTTTCCTCTATCTCCACTTTGGAAAATTGCAGTTGATTTCTTATTAATCCACCTAAAGTTTTCCTCTTTTTCATACCACCCTTCTTCTAATATTGCAGTATCTAATGTATTACCTATTTTTTTATCTCTTCGAATATCCATTAATACATAGTCTCTTGCTTCTATTTTAATAACAGTAGGATCATCATTAAATTTTGATATAACATTTTTAACATATTCAAAGCCATCAATTTTTTCTTTTGGTAAGATTATAAAATCTACTTTTGACCATTCTAAATATCTCCTAAAATTGTATTCTGAAGAAATAATATTGGAATTGCCAAGATGAGGAGAAGCAATTCCGGTTATATTTTCATATCTAGTGGGTAATCTGTTAAGTATTTGTTCTTGTCCAAACCCAATAGCCCGTGTTTTACTGGGGATATCCTCAATATATTTTGCTATCTCTTTTAATCCATTGATCTCAAAAAAGTTTTCATTACTTTCTATTTGATATATTTTTAAATTTGTAGAATATTCTTGTGTTCCCCAGCTCCAAGAAGAATGAGAAACAAAAGAAGTAAGGATTTGTATGGGTAAAAATAATAATAATCCCCGTAAAACCCAGATCCTAATACTATCAATCTTTATATTATTAATTAATAAGGTATAAAAACACACAAATGCTAGAATTATTGGAATTAGAAAGTAATTACCATCACCACCATTTAACATGAAAGAAGCAAAAAAGATACCTATTAAAATAACTGGAGAACAGAAAATAAATAGTGATGAGGTATAAAATTTATTTATTTTAAATTGATTAAAAAGAATCAATAATAATATAATTATTAGAAGAAAAGCAACTGAATTACTAGTCCATAGCATTATTATATGTGGGAAATCCTTCGGGTCTAATAAAAGTTTATACCATCTTTCTAATAATCCTTGAATTGAAAAATTAATACTTAACCCATCAACATTATGTTCTGAAGTAATAGGATACTTCGGCTCAAATCCAAGTTTATTCCATAAACCTATGCCTGCAGGATAAACAGGGTAGCCTGTTAATTTATATGTTCGGTAAATTGTCAATAATAATACAGTAATCGAACCTAATAATAACCAATATGATGAACAGCCCTTTCTAAACTTTTCCAATAAGTTCAAATGCCAATAATGCTTTTTCGATAGATATAGCATCATTACAAAAAAACCAATGACAATAAAAGGAGTATATAAAAAACTAGTTGACTTTCCACCAAAGGTAAGAAGTAATGACGCAAACCCAAAGACTAATTCCTTTTTATCCCCTGTCTTTATAAAAATCCATAGAAGATAAATACCAAATAATGTGAAGAAAATCGAGAAAATATCCGGTTTAGCAGTCGCTGAAATGTTTGCAAACGCCGGAATCGTAGCTATCATCAAAGTACCTAACAAAGAATAGAAAGAATTTTTTCTAAAACTCTCAATAAGCAAGTATATTATAATTAAACTTAATACAAAAAATATAATGTTTATAGTATAGATAAAACTATTATCTCTTAAATCACTTAGTGGCAAAGTAAAGAATTCAAATAATTTTGGATAAAAATGGACAAACTGGACAAGCCCTAAATTATCAAAAAAGGAATTATCACCCACAAGAACATATTCTGGCCTAAGACCATACCATATCGAATCATAATCAATAGCTCTATTAGATTTACTAAGCAAAGCTAAAATCAATACCCCTAAAATAGATAGTAAGTCCTTTTCCTTTTTAGAAGATAACTTTAATTTTTCAATAAAAAACCATATAAATGGCTTCTTAATCCCTTTAGAAATACTAATAATAAATAATACAATAGTTACTACCCTGATAATATTTATTGTTCCCAACCCTATTAAAGACAAGAGTAAATTTACTAATGACCACATTGTAAAACCGATAAGGAAATTTTTTAAATAAAATATGAATGATTCTTCACTAGTTTGAATTTTTACTTTTCTATTAATAAACCTCCCTATTGAAATTATTATCTCAAAATAAAATATGACAAAAATTAAAGGAACAAATAAATTTATATTTATGATATATATTGATGTAAATAAAATTACAAGATAAAAACTATACTTAGTTCTAACAACTCTATTAATTAAGAAATAACACATCAGTAATATTAGTAGGACCAATCCACCTTCTACAGTTTCTGGTTGGACTAAGTGCCAGCTGTATACATCAATTAGTATGTTATCAAATATTATCACTTGAGAGATAACAGCAATTATTATAATAAAACAAATAAAAATCAATTGATGTTTAAAATCTTTTTTCAATTTCACTTATCCTCCATTGCTATTACATCAGCTAGTTTATTATTGTTTCTTTCAAGAAACAATATATTCATTCCAACTCCAGCACTCTTACCTGCCTCAATATCACTTTCCTTATCCCCAATTAATATAGATTCTGATAAGTTAATATTATATTTTCTCGCGGCTTTAAGTATCATCCCCGGATTAGGTTTCCTATCAAACGAATCCTTTTTATATTTTCCAATACCATGTGTTGGATGAAAAGGGCAATAATATACCTCTGTTATTAAAATCCCTCTTTGTTTAAACTGATCAATCATCCAATCATTTAATTTATGGAAATCTTCTTCTGTATAATAACCTCTTCCAATACCTGCTTGGTTTGTAATGACAATAATTAAATAGCACTTATCCTGAAAATACTTTGTTAATTCAAATATGCCATCTATAAATTCAAAATCCTCTATTTTATGAACGTAACTTTTCTCAAGATTTATTACTCCGTCTCGATCCAAAAATAAAGCTTTATTCATTGAATAACTCCTTTATTTCTTCCTGAGCTTTCTTGTAATCTTCTGGAATGCCAATATCTATAAAATATTCATTGGATTTGTATCCGTTTACACTGAGTTCCTTCACTCTAGTCTCCAGAATTTGTTTTTCAAAAGAGAATGTTTGTGGTAATTCATATTTCTCAAATACATTCTTATTTAAGATGTATACTCCGCCATTAATATAACCTAAAGATTTATATTTCTTTTCCTCAAATCCAATAATTCTTTCTCCATCTAAAATTACCGAACCGTATCTATCAAAATCTGATAACTCTTTCAGTGCTACTGATATATCTGATTTTAATCTATGATGGAATTTTATAAACTCTGATAGGTTAATATTGAATAATGTATCTCCATTCATAATAATAGCACTATCAGATTTAACTTTTTGAAGCGCCTGTTTAATTGCTCCTCCTGTTCCAAGTGGTGTTTCCTCTACTGAGTATCTAATACTTGTATTTTTATACGCAAAAGAGTAATACTCCTCAACTTTTTCATGTTTATATCCTGTACATAACACTACAGAGTTTATTTGATACCCAGATAGATAATCCAGCAAATAACTTAAAAAAGGCTTATTAGCGATTGGAGCCATTGGCTTTGGAACATCATTAACCACCGTGCTTAACCTTGTTCCAAAGCCTCCAGCTAATATAATAGCTTCCATTACTGTACTTCCTTACCTATAAGTTGAAGTTGGGCAGTAAAACCTTGTCCAAAAATAGCTTCTTCTACAATGGAACAAATAATATGCCCAATGAGTATGTGGGATTCTTGAACTCTAGGTGTTTCATTAGAAGGAACTTTTATACAATAATCGCAAAGTTCCTCCATTAACCCACCTTGCCCTCCAGTTAACCCAACTGTCATAATATTTTGAGCCTTACATTCTTCTAATGCTTTCAAAATATTCGGTGAGTTTCCCGATGTAGAAATACCAATAAACATATCACCTTGATTACCATTTGCTTGAATTTGACGTGAAAAAAGCCTCTCATAGCCATAATCATTACCAATTGCTGTTAGTATGGAAGTATCAGTAGTTAGAGCTAATGCAGGCAGCCCTGGCCGATCAAAGTAAAATCTGCTCACTAATTCCCCAGCAATATGCTGGGCATCAGCTGCACTTCCACCATTACCACCAAGTATTATTTTGTTTCCCTTTTTATAAACTTCGATTGCTTGTAATGATACTTGTTCAATTAACTCCATTAATTTTTTATCGTTAATAATGTTTTGTTTGACTTGGATAGAATCGATTATTTGATCATTCATAAACTCAAAAATAGAAGATTTCATTTGTTTACACTCTCCATCCCTGTGTACCCTTATTAACAAAATGCACATCTTGAATACGCCCATTTTCTTTTTTTAACGTATTAATCACATCTAATCTTTTTATTGGATCTACTATAAACATCATAAATCCTCCGCCACCAGCACCGGAAACTTTCCCACCAATAGCACCTGCATTAATCGCCTTAGAATAGATGTTATTTATCGAATCATTGGAGACAGCGGTTGCCATTTTCTTTTTTGCCTCCCAAGAATGTCCTAACAATTCTCCAAAACCCTGGATTTCCCCCCTTAACAATGCTTCTTTCATATTTACAGCATCCTTCTTTAATTGATGCATTGCCTCTAAAGAGGTTTGAATTTTATTAACAGTATTACTTGACTGTTCATCTATAATTTTTGCCGATTCTCTTGAAACACCAGTAAAATAGAGAACTAAAGAGCTTTCTAATTCATTTAATATCCAATTTTTTATTCGTAAAGGGTTTACAATCACCCTATCATTTTCGTAAAATTCCATAAAATTAAATCCGCCAAAAGTAGCCGCATACTGATCTTGTTTTCCACCATTTAATCCAATATCTTTTCTTTCGATTTCAAACGCTAAATGGGAAATATCATATTCTCCTAAAGGCAAATTCAACCATTCAGTAAATGCCTTTAAGATCGCTACGACCATTGTAGAAGAAGAGCCTAATCCTGAACCTGCTGGGGCATCCGAATAAGTAGTAAGTCTGAATGATAATGGCCTTTTTGTGAATTCCTTAACAATTCTGTTATAAACACCTTTATGAAGGTCTAATAATCCATCTAATGGAATATAGTTACTAGACATACATCCAAAACTTTCATTTCTATCGGCAGCATAAAAAGAAATTTTATTATCATTTGTTATCTCGATTGTGCAATATGCATACATATCAATCGTTGCATTTAATACGTATCCACCGTACATATCACTATATGGTGAAACATCAGTTCCTCCGCCTGCTAATCCTAGTCTTAGTGGTGCTTTAGACCTGAATATCGTCATATTTTATTAACTCCTTATTTACTAATGTCTTCAGAAATCACCTTTATTACAGCACTTGTTGAAAAATTATTAAGAACAAATTCCAATGAAGACTTCGAAAGTTGATTTAACTTATCTATATCATCATATAAATCTATTACATTATTAGCAAAGCCACTTTCAGTATCAGAAATTGTTAATATCTCCTCACTACCATTAATGCCTTCAGCTCCAACCGTCGTTGTTATAACCGGTACTTGATGATATAACGCCTCAATAACTTTCCCCTTAACACCTGCTCCATATCTTAAAGGGACAACAACCAATCTACATTCTTTATATAGTTCTAATAACTCATCATCTGAAACAAATCCAGTAACTATAATATTTGTAGATGAGAGATCAGTAATTTCACTTGGAGGGTTTGAGCCTACAATATAGAACTTCATACTAGGCTTTTTTTCTAGAATTTCAGGAAAAACAGAAGAAACAAACCAATGAACTGCATCAATATTAGGTTTATGACTAAATCCACCTACAAACAGTAATCCTTCTTTTTTACTAAAATCTTCTTTGATGTAGTTTTTTTCATCATAAATATATGCTGGGATTGATTTAGCATTAATTTTAGGATAGTACTTCTTTATTTCATCCACTTCTACATCAGATGGATAATAGATAACATCGGACTTTTCATATAAACTAAACTCTGTTTTTTTCCATTCTTCAGCTGATTCCTTTAATAATTTATTGCCAGTTAATTCAAATTCCCTATACTCTCGTAAGAAGTGTAAATCATGCCCATAATAGACTATTCTTGCATTTGTATGGTTCTTTAACATATCAATATATTTAATCGAAATATGTGGCCTGTTTAAATACACATAATTAATATCCTGACCATTCCTCTTTAGCCAGCCCTCTATATTTTTAAAATTATAGGGACCATAGAGTACTTCAATTCCAATATCTTGTAATTCGGAAGTATAAGGTTCGTGTTTAAAATAATTGTCACCAATAAATTTTACATTAAAGCCCATTTGAACAAACAGCTTAAGATAGTGATAAGTTGTTCTACTTCCGGCATCTTTATCAAAATGTGGAACATAATGGTCTATTACTAATATAGTTTTTTTAAATTTACTCCTATCTCTTGCCTTAAAAACATGTTCTCCATTTTTATAATGTTCCGTGGATAGAACATTTGACCATTTCTCTACAAATTTCTTTTTATTTAATTCTTGGTATCTTTTAACTCCAGAATATACATCATTCCCATGAGAGATCCCCTCAAAATGAACAACAACCGATTTAGGCTGCAGAATTACCTTATATCCGTGATTTCTAACTTCGAAAGCTAAATCCGAATCCTCAAAATAGGCAGGTGCATATCTTTCATCAAAACCGCCGATTTTTTCCCACAAACTCTTCCTTATCATAATACTTGCACCAGAAATATAATCTACCTCTTTAACATAGTTATATTCAGGGTTTTGTGGATTATCGAGTCTTCCATAATTCCAACCGCTTGCATCATCCCAAATGATTCCGCCAGCTTCTTGTAATCTACCATCTGGATATACTAGTTTAGATCCAACCATACCAGCATTCTTATCTTTTTCCATAAGTTCTACTAAAGTACTAAGCCAATTTTCTTGCACATTGGTATCATTATTTAGGAACAATATATATTTACCCTCTGCAAATTTGGCAGCATTATTACAATTTAATAAAAATCCTCTATTTTGACCATCACGAATAACTTTTACATTTTTTATATACTCATTAATATTAACCGTTTCATCAGTTGACATATCATCGGCAATAATTACTTCATAAGAAATATTTTTGGTATTGTCATATATTGACTTTAAACAAGAATATGTATATTCCCATTTATTATAAACAGGGATAATAATAGATACCTCTAGTTTGTATTGCTTCTCAAACTCAATTATGTTATATTCTTCAACTATTCCTGTTAATACTAGATTATTTGAAGTTTCTAATTCTGAATTTCTATCAATATAGTTGTCAATTCTGCTTTCTAGCAGGGAAACATTATCACTCTTCATGTAATATTTTAGTTTTTTAAAATTTTCACGATTGATTAATTTAATATTTTTCTTACACACAACTCTATAAAACAACTTGATAAAAAGCCGAAATTTGCTTTCCTTTGGAAAAAGTTTATCCCTTAATTTATAATATTTTAATAGCATAGCCCAGCCATCAGATTCTAAAATATTATTTAATTCCCGTTCTATTCCTTTGAGTTGTTCTAGTTCATTTTTAATATTGTTAATTGTTTCATCTCGATTCTTTTCAAACTGTGTTAACTCAAATTTCGCTGACTCTAAATCCTTTCTTAATAATTCATTTTCACATGATAAATCATTTTCAAGTCTATTCTTTTCTTCATTTAGATTATTTATATAATTATCTTTTTCAAGAATATCAGCATCTAATTTAGAAATATGAGAATTACGCTCTTCAACCTGTTCTTGAAGTTCCATAATACGTGAAATAGTATTATTATAATTCCCTTTATCCACTATAATGGAATTTATATTGAGATCCTCAATTTTTTCATTAGAGCAAACTGCCACTATATATTTGCCATACTCACTTAATGGTTCTTGAGTAATTCCTCTATACTGTTTGCTTTCTTCATCACCAAGGAGATATACAATCTCTTTATATTGAAAAAACAATTCAACATGTTCAAATTGGGATTCTAGGAACTTCCTGAACTCCTCTATATAAAATTCTTTCATATGGAATGGGTTACTATATTTCCTATAATCCGAATATATTTTTTTATTTGGCGTGGACATAATAAGTAATCCATCTTTTTTTAGCACTCTTTTAATCTCGAATAAAAATTTATTTTGGAGTTCCTCATTTACATGTTCAATCGTTTCAAATGAAATTACAACATCAATTGAGTTATCTTCAAAAGGTAGTCTATCTATACTCGAATTAAAAAACCTAATATTCTCTGTATTATATTTTTTCCTAGCATGTTCAATCGTTTCTTCATCAATATCAATTCCATAAACAAAATGAGCATATTGTGCTAATGTATTTGAACCATAGCCTTCGCCACATGCAGCATCTAATACCGTCTTTCCTTTTACTAGATCAGTTACTGAATAATATCTTTGAATATGCTCATACTCAATTTCATTGTCTATTTTTGAATCAGGAATGAACCTTTCCCCAGTAAATTTCATTTTTTAATCCCCTTAATATTTATAAGACCTTGAACTTGGTCTCCTCCAATACTAAAAACCCCTCTAAGTCATATTCTTGATTATCATTTATTTTAATAACTAAGGCATCATGGATCCAACAATGCTGGGTATGATCATACTGAGACCCAGAGGCAACTGCTGGAGAGATTGTATAATAACCTTTTTTTAAATTCGGAATTTGAATTTCAAAACTATATGTAATTTCTTGACCATTAAATCCATCATCTATTGCCTGGTTTAGCACAAAACTATTTGTTTGAGTTACTATATTTCCTACCCTATCCTTAATTGTAAATCCAATTATTGGGTTTTGGATTCTTTCATTAAATTTAACAATTATTGATAGAAGAACCCTCTCACCAATTTGAATAGAATCAATTTTATTATTAAACATATCAAACACACTGATTCCTGTTATTGTTGCTTTATTATCTCCAAAAATTTGTAAACTTGGATGAATAGGATCAATTTCGTTAATTAAACTTTTCTTCTTTTGTATAAATTCCTCTTTTGCACTTCCATTTTCTTTATAAACATTTAACTCACTACCGGCCATAAACGCTTGATACTTTTTGGAAATTTCGACCGGATCACCTTGATCTACTATTCTGCCTTCATTTATCCAAATTAATCGATCACAAAATTTATTTAGTGTCAGTAAGTCATGAGATACAAAAATAATAGTTTTTTCATTTTTTAACTGTTCAATTTTCCTCAAACATTTCTGCTGGAACCTGATATCACCGACACTTAAAGCCTCATCTACTATTAAGATATCCGGATCAACATTAATTGCCACAGAAAACGCTAACCTAACAAACATTCCACTTGAATAATTCTTTACAGGCTGATTAATGAAATCACCAATATCGGCAAAAGAAATAATTTCATCTAGTTTTTCCTCGATTTCAATTTTACTGTAACCCATTATAGTTCCACTAAGGTAAATATTCTCAAGACCAGTATATTCAGGGTTAAATCCTGCCCCAAGTTCTAATAATGCCGATACCTTACCATTTACATTAAAGTCACCAGAAGATTTAGTAAGAACACCAGTTAATATTTTAAGAAGTGTAGATTTACCCGATCCATTCTTACCGATAATTCCTATACTTTCCCCTTCTTGAACTTCAAACGTGATATCCTCTAAAGCGTAAAAACTTTTACCAATTTTCTTCCTTCCTAACATTAAAGCGTCTTTAAGTCTATCGGTTTGATTATTATACAAAGTATAGGACTTAGTAATATTATTTGCCTTTATTGCAATACCTTTCATTTTCAAAACTCCTATAAGACGTCTGCAAAATGAGGTCTTAGTTTTTTATATATGAAAATGCCAATTAGAAAACTTATTATTGAAAATACCCAAAAATATAGTGTTAAATTAGGTTTATCCCAAAACCACTCTTTATATATAAAGGTATGTCGATACCCTTCAGTAATATAAAAAACCGGGTTCAATTTAATAAGAAATACATATTTTGATGGAATAATATCCAATGACCAAAATATAGGCGTTAACCAAAAGCAAAATTGCAGCAACATGCTTACCACCTGGCCCACGTCTTTTAAAAATATATTTAAAGATGCAGAGATATATGAAAAACCTAGGAGTAATACAATCGTAGCGAACAAATAATATAGTACTTGTAGATTATAAATATTAAAATCATAATCATATATATAAAACATTAAAAAAAGAAATACTATAAAAAACAAATGGATAAATAACGAAGAGCAAATTTTGACTAACGGCAGGATACCTACCTTGAAATTAATTTTTTTAACCAAATAACTGCTCTCTATTATTGAAACTGTAGCTCCGTTTAAACTATCAGAAAAGAAAAACCATGGAATCATCGCACACATTAGCCATAAAATAAAAGGAAAATCATCAACTGGCATTGACTTAAATCCTACTTGAAAAACAAACCAAAAAATAAGTATTGTTATAGTTGGCTGAATAAACCCCCATGTAATACCCAACAACGAACCTGTATAACGACTTTTTAAATCTCGTTTTGCGAACTCTAGAGTCAATTTTGTTAAATCTTTAATTTCTTTTCTTTTTTTTAAGGACATTTACATCTTCACCTTTGTTGTTCAATTTATTAATTTCTTATAGGAAAAGCTAAAGTTTAACTTTAGCTTTCTCAACTAGGCTCAACAAGATGCCCATAAACACCCATGAAATTACTGTTGTCCCCATCAATGAATCATTGAACATAGCCTGTATCAAAAAAGTTAATAAAGCAACAAATAATACATTCACCAATACAGGGGGTTGATCTTTTATTACTGTAACAAGTGTTCTAAAAAATATTGAAAAGACTAATACAATAAATAGAATAAACGCAACAATACCAGAACCATACAAAATACCGATATAAATATTGTGAGGTTTATCAACTATTGTGTTAAATGAACCTATATTTTCATGAATCCCCGTGTCATTTTGCGGAAAAGAATAAGTCAATGTATCTAAACCATATCCTAAAAATGGCCTATTTTTTACTAGCTCCCACGTTTTTTCCCAAATATAAAGACGTCCTGAACCTGGACCTACCCCTGAATCAGGTAGTTTAGGAAAACTAACATCTACTTTTTCATCAGCATAGACTTTATCAGCAAATACCTCATGCCAATCAAATCCGAGTTTTGATTCCGCAAACGGATTACCATTTAAAACAAACCCAAAAGTTTCATCCCATACCTGCGGATTGTGTTTTGCCATCAATGTAAAAATACAACTGCTAACAACAAGAAATGCAGCTAATATCGTAATAAAGTGTCTCTTGTTTTTTGCTTTTACAATTATCAAAGCCATAACTGGTAGTATTACAAGTAAAGTTACAAAACCACTACTTGATAATGAACTAAGAAGCATCGCAAAAGCTACTAATGCAAAAATTAAATTAATAATACTTCTAATCTTGCTTTTATCAATCAATGCCCAAGTAAGGAAAAGTCCTATTAATATGGATGCAAATCCACTCACATAGTTTCCATGATTAATGGTTGCAATAAATTTCGAACCTTCTTGTAAACTCGAATCTTCTTGAAGCCCTGAAAAAAGAATGGCTCTACCAAAATCATATTTTAAGATGTCAAAACCAAAAAAGCTTAATAAACCCAAAATCGCATTAACAATTACGAATGGATATAAAATATAAATAAACCATCTCAGTTGTTTATTTGTAATTTTTATATTAGAAGCAATAAAAAATAATGCAATATAACATATGTACGTTAGCGTGCCTTCATGCCGATTATACATTCCAAATAAAGCAAGTGTTTTATTTGGAGCAAAGATTGATGACAACAATATCATTACCGCAAAAAGTCCAGTAAAGATATTTAGTTTAGATTTTGGAATAGAGTATCCAGCAAAAATTACTTTATAAAGGAAAATTAATGATAATATTAATGTACCTATTATTAGAACTACAAACTTATAAAATGTAAATATATCAGATTTTGATCCTGTATCCATAACTGTGCCTGATATTTGTGGACTTATGAAATCCGCAAAGTGGACACGAACCACAAGTGGTACAATAAGGATAATTAACATTAATCCAATTGTTAAAATTTTATCTATCTTTCTAATTTCTGTTTCACTCTCTGTTTCTACTTTGTCAACATGGTTAGAATTTTGTGCATTTTGTTTTATTCTTTCTCCGAATAACTCATCAAATTTCGACATCTTCTCACCTTTACTTAATGTTATCTATATATGCTAATAATTCGTCCACTCGACTTACAAACTCTTCTGGAATCGCTATTGTTTTACAATGTTCTAAATACTGCTTTGCTAAACCGAATTCTTCTTTAGCAAATAGAAGCTCCGCAAACTGAAGTGAGAACATTGGCTCTTGTACGATAAATGGTCTTTGGTCAACAGCCTTTTGATAATAAAGAGAAGCATTCTCCAGATCTCCATCCAATGCAAATGCTAGACCAAGATTCCATGTAATATTAGCCTGATCTGGATAAGTCTGATGTAGCTTCATTAATTCTTTTTTAGACTCTTCGAGCTGGTTCTCCTTCATCTGTGCTAATGACATCTGATAACTTTGGTAATCCTCCACATATCCCTTATCTTGCGTTTTTCCTGCGTTATATGTATAAAAGACCCCAATTCCAATTAATAAAACTAAGCCTAATAATATAAGCTTTCGATAAATTTCTTTCATATTAGACTCCTTTTGTCAAAGTTCTACATTTCCCGTTCCTTACTAATTTTAGGGTAAATCTACTTTATTATCAATAGAAGTCGCAGCATTGGTTAATTTATATATTCCAAATATATTTAATCTATCTTTTGACTCTGTAAATAATGGGAAGATAAATAATTTATAATTAAGAAAAGCCCTGATAAGACTCAATTGTCTAATCAGGGCTTTTCTTAATTTTTATATTGTTTTAAGTAACTATTAATTAGTGAGAAACATTAATGTTTGTTGGTACTGAAAGCTTATTTCCAGCTGCATCAACGATATCAAGTGTTGATAAACCTTTTAATGAGATTCCTTGAGCTAACTCAGTTGCATCAATACCAGAAATATTCATTACTACAGTTGTATTTGCAGAACCAATACCTGCAGATAATTCTTCAACAATACCTTGAGACTTTCCGCCGATTAGGACTTCAAAGTCTTTAGCTGTGCTATCTGTTACAGCTTCAGAGAATGTCAATGTGATTTGGTTTGTTGCAGTCAACTTAGCAGAAGTTACAACAGGAGCCACATTTTCTTTAAGTGAAACCGTATTTGTGAAGTATGGGTTCATTGTTTTTGTTGAACCTAAAGCTTTTACATTTGAAATGTTAATGTTTCTTGTTCCAGTGAAACCATTTGATCCTTCTTTAAGGTTTAGAATTGCTACTTGTGTTGTAGAACCTCCAGATGTAACAGCTGGATTTAATGTAACAGATTCAACGATCGCACCATCGATTTTGTAATTAGCAGTTTCAATTGCTGATGCACCATCTACTGCTTTATCAAATGTTACTGCAACTTTATTGTTGTCAGAACCTTGAGCTACGTTTGTAACGGCTACAACATCAGTATTTGCTGCAATTCCATCTTCTCCACGTGTAAATGTTACTTGTGCTGTATCAGCAGATACATTAGCTGCACTTGTAATACCAGAGAAAGATAGGTTAAGTTTATAGTTTGCACCTTTAACATCTTTAGTGCCTAAGAATGTAGCAAGATCAACACGTACAACCTTCTTATCTGTTGCAGATTTATAAGCAACTGTTTTTGGAGTAATATCTCCATCAGCTAAAGATGTAGTTACAAAATTCTTTACATAAGAACCGCTAGTTGCGTCTACAGTTGGTGATGATAAAACAACATCTTTATCAAATGTAATTTCAAGATATTCCTTTTTATCAGTTGAATCAGCAACTACAGCACTAGATACCATTTTTGGTGCTGCTGTTTCTTTAACAAAAGTAACAACTTTGCTTAGGTTTGTACCAACTTCACCACTTAGGTCTGTAAAGCTTTCTACAGCAATTGTAGTTGCTCCATCAAGAACTGAAGATGAAGTAACATTGTAAACTGTTGGATCAGTTGTATCTTGAACAACATCAGAAGTAGTTACTGTAGAACCGTTAATTTTTACAACAGGCTTTGCAAATAATTGCTCAGAGAATTTCACTGCAAATGTTTTTGCACCAGTTTGTGTAATTGAAGAAACAGTTGGAGCAACTCCATCTTTGTCACCTTTTACTAAAGAGACTGTTGCTGGGTTAGGTGAAATTAAGTTTCCAGCCTGGTCTTGTGCACCAATGAATGTCGCGATTACTTCTTTGTTTACTGCAATTCCAGCACCTAAAGTAAATGTAACTTCCTTAGCTCCTGCAGCAAAGTCATTCGTCACGTTTGAAGCTGCAACAGTTGTACCATCTGCAAGTTTATAGCTAACAGAACCTAAAGATTTAATTGGCTCTGAGAAGATTACTTTTACAGAGTTAGCAGAAACTCTAGTTGCAGAAACAATTGAAGGTGCTGTTACGTCTGCAGCAAAAGTAGACATTTTCGCATATTTAGGGAATGCTTTACCTTCTTTCGTTAATACATTATCAACAACTACATCATAACGCTTAGAAAGTGGATTAGCAGCAGTTACTGTAAGCGTCTTTCCATCTTCGCTAAGTGTTCCAGATAATGTTCCTGGAGCAATTGAATCTAATGAACTGAAAGAAACTGTGTTAGCTTTAAATGCACCACTTTTACCATCAACGAATAAAGAAGCAGCGTCTACAGCTTTGTTAAACTTAATTTCTACTTGTGTAGCGTTGATTGAGCTTACAGACTTCACTTCAGGAGTCATTTGAGCTTCTACCTCATCTAAAGCTTTCACTAAAGAAGTTTTCATTGCTTCATTTTTAACTTCTTTCATATACTTAACCGCTTCAGCCAAGTGCTTTTCAGCTTCTTCTTGGTTATTTGCTTTAAGGGCTTTATTAGCTAGGTCTAACTCAATTTTCACTGTTACTTCATACTTCACGCTGTCACGAACAGTTTCAGCAGACTTCTTGTAATTGTTACGGATTTCGTCACGTGTTGATTGTCCATAAACACGGTCTAAAAGGATTGCTTGCTTACGGATTTCAGTTGAAAGTGCATGGTATGCAGCTTCTGTGTTGTCATCGATAAGACCCTTTTTGATTTGTGCTTCTAGAGCAGTTTTCTTGACATTGATTTTTTCACCAGCTGTGATGGCATCAATATAAGACATTGTACGGTTAATGTGAAGGTTTACATTTTGTTCTATGTCGGCAAGGTAAACAGCTTTTTGTGCAGCTGGCAATTTGTTGATTGCAGCGACTGCAGCATCACGTGCAGCTTTAGCTGCATTGTATTGTGTCCATGGACGAGTTGTTCCGTCTGCAGAACCTTCTGTTGAGATCGCCCATTTTAATACTGTACCCGCATCTTTAGCTTTTTTCACTAAAGATTGTACGTCATTTGCAGCTGCAGCGTCTGCACCTGATGGAGATGTTGCTACGAATGCGGAAGCAGCGATAGCTGTTGCACCTAGTAATTTAATTGCTTTCTTTTTATCCAATGTAATATCCCCCTAGAAGAATGTTTATAAGATTACTAACTTATATGTATGTAGGCATTTGTAAGTCCTAGTTGCCTCCACGTTTATAATCATAAATCATCTCTAAAATTAGTTAAATGCGAAAAATTTTCCTTCAATCTATTAAAAATGGTTGCAATGGAAAAGTATTCAATTAGATTATTAGTTTCTTCTATTATTTAAGGCAAAAAAAATCAACCTATCTACTAGGTTGATTTTTTTTGCCTTATTTCTTTTCCGCTTCCTCTGTTGGGAATGTATATTTCCACAAATCTGCTTGATTTCTGTAATACAGGTTTCCTTCAGAATCCTGTGCAATTTCATTTGCACCTTCTTTTACGAGGATTTCAATATCTAAAGTCTTCGGATCTGCTTTAAATAATCTTCCTTCAACAGTTCCGTATATATTCCCATCGATCCCTTCAATGATTTTCGCATTACGGAAACGACCTGAGATTAATTCTAAGATTTGTTTTGTTTTAATTTCCTTTGTTTCAGGATTATAGGAAACAAGTGTACCATCCGCCATTGCCCAAATCGTGCCGTTCCTATCCGCAATGATACTAGTTATCATACTTGCTTCCATAGGTAAATAAATATATTCCTTCTCTTCTGGCTTATCTGGCCTGAAACGGAAGAATCTTGCACCACGTTCATTTACTTGATAGTTTGCATGAATGGATGTCCCACCATAAATAAATTCCTTATGATGCAAGAACGATACAAGGCTCTGATTGTAGATGTAGTTTTCATAGACTTCCTGTTTGTTCTCTTTCAAATCATAAATTGCTAGTGCTCCACCGCCCATGCTTGTTTCAGGATAAGTACCGACAAACACTTTATTCAGCTCTGGGACTGCAGTGATTGCTGTTGAGCGTTCTTGGCCAAACTCTCCAAGTCGCATAATCTCTCTCGGATTCATCGGACCCCATGGCTTCGTTAAATCGAGTTCGAGCACTCTAGCTCTTGGGTAAGCTCCAATGTATAGCTTATCTCCCATAATTGTCATCGATTCGATTTGGCTAATGTCTTGATGCAATGTAGATTGGTTTGTTTTTGGATTGTAAATAGCCAAACCACCTGACATGTATCCATTAATGTATATATTTTCTCGTTTTTCATCTTGAATCATTGTATATAATGTTACAGGCTGTGCTGGCAACTCCATCTTTGTAATCTCATTATAACCTGTTTCTAAATTATACTTAAAAACATTCCCGGCATTATCAATTAGACCAACTAAAGTAGATCCAGGATAATTCGGGTCATTTAAGTCAGCAAAATCTAGATTAAGCAATTCTGTTCCTTTAAGTAAAGAAATATTAAGGTTTGTATGCTCTTTCATATTTAGGTCATACTTGTAAAGACTATTTTCTTTCGAATAATAAATAGCCTCTTCAGTTGGAGAAATCAATGATACGGTTCTCGAGTTTAATTCGATTTCATCTGTCACTTCTAAGGTTTCTTTATCAAAGGCTACTAAACGATTGGACGGATCCATTCGTGCAAAAATCTTATTTCCAATGAATTTGATATCACGAACATATTTATCATCTTTATATTCGTTCGGAAGAAACGCTGTTTTCTTCTTTGTTTTCAAGTCGATTTTTACTAAGTCAGCTTTTGAACCAACCCCTACGTATAAAACGTCTGCCTCTTGATCATAAGCAATGGACTTAGCAAATTCCTTCTTATATAAAGCCTGTCCAAAATTCTCTAATTCTCCAGTGGAAGAATCGTATTTAAATACAGAACCGCCGTATGCTGTTGAACCAAATACGATTCCGTCTACAGCATCAATATCTTGAATCGCTGTATCCTTAGGCAATGTCAGCATGTTCCCATGATCATGAAATTCATCCGTATTTGGGTTATAGCTATATACATTGCCATCTGTTGTTCCACCAACCCAAACGGTTCCATCCTCATCCACGTCTAATCCCCAAGCACTTGTCGAATTAGATAGTGTATATGTATGCTTCAATTCATTCGTATTCAAATCGACAACAGCCAATGCTGATGGCGTACCATGCATAACAAAATACATGTACGAATTACCAAGTTCATCCGAACCTGCAGCTGCAGTTAAAGCAGATGTCTGAAACACTTGCGGACCAACTAAGCTAATGTTCTTATTGATCTCCTCAACTACTTCTACCTCATCTTCATTGATCTCTGTTTCTGGTGTCTCTTGATCCTCAATATTTTCAATATCTTCTTGCTCTACTGGCATTCCAGCATTAATCTCCTCCGCAAAAACACTCGGCTGTCCAAGCGATAAGAAAAGCGGGAAAATAGTGACTAACGTTAGTATCTTTCTCTTCATCCAATCTTCTCCCTTCTTTTCCATTATAACAAAAATTGCGTGAATAGGAATGTTTTTCCTTACCCTTAAGATCGTTTATGTGCCTTAAAACATCCAACTTAACAACAAATATAATAAAAATATAGTAATTTCTACGAAACTACTATATTCAGAAGATGACAGCATTCATATAATCTCTTACAATAGGAATATGTTGGATGTATTACTACAAATTTCATGTTAGGGGATAATTGTATGAGTAAGAAAAGAACGTTGAAGATTTTAAGTGCTTCCGCAATTGCTGCTTCTGCTTTCGTTACAGCACCATCTATTGAAGCTGCTTCTGTAAGCGAGGCAGATAAGCTTGTAAAGAACGCGAAGGATGCTGGGACTGTCCTAAAATGGGCCATATCCATTGAGGGAACTGCCGATGGGAAGACTCGTCCTTGGGCTGCTTATAATGCCGCCAAGTCAGCGTATGACAAAGCTTTAAAAGCGGTAAATACTTTACCAGCTTCCCAGAAGAACAGATATTTAGCAGAACTGGATCAAGAGGTAAAATTGCATATTACTCGCACGATGTACTATATAGATGCTATTACTGCGGGCGAGAAAATTAAGGAAAAACAACAAACTTTAGCTTATCAACAGGATCTTGATATCATTAATGATCAGACTGAGAAGGCATACCATGAGCTTTCAAATGAGATCCGTAAACAAGCAATTCTGCTTGATCGTGTATATGGGCAAACTACACGTGATCTCATACGCTCTCATTATAAGCAATCAGCTGAAAAAATTCGGGACACTTCCAAATATCCTGTAACCGTAAAAATGGAACTCGATTTAGCACAAAAAGCATTAGCAGATAAGAACTCCGTTAAAGCCAATAAGCATATTCAAGAGGCAAAAAATTATTTAAAATATATTGATAACACAGTTATTAAGAAATACTTAACGGATCGCTTAAATACTTTAGAAACATCTTACATTCCTAAAGTTGAAAATGTTAGTGCGGCAGAGCCTAAACGAATAAGAGTCGAATTTAACAAAGCTATGCTATCTGGCTATGGAACAAATGGTGCTGAAAACATTTCTAACTACTCTGTTTCAGGCAGAACGATTAAAAATGTTACACTTACAAATGACAAAAAGACGGCAGTCATAGAACTATACGATTCGCTATACACAAATACGTCTTACACTGTAACTGTAAAGAAGAATATTCAGTCAGCAAACTATGAGACATTAAGCACAGCTGATTACACTTCATCTTTCACTTTTTCAGATAGGCAAAAGCCAACTGTCGTAACAATAGCCACTCAATTAAACGGAGATGTTGAAATCAAATTTTCCGAAATAATTAATGTGGGCTCGTCCCTAAACATCACTATTGATGGAAAAACAGTTACGCCAAACACTGTTTCTAGTGACACAGATATAGTCATCGTGCCTAAAGCGGAGCTTGATCGAATTGGCCTTCGAAAAGGGAAATCCTATTCTATTGTTGTTTCAGGTGCAAAAGATGTAGTTGTCTATACGCCTAATACAATGGATACGTACCGCAGCAGCTTTATGTATAATCCAGCAGCAGATACAGTAGCTCCAAGTGTACGATCTTTGCAGGTTAAGGATGAGAAAACAATTACAGTAGAATTTACTGAAACATTAAATGCCTTCACTGCAGCCAATCTTGTGATTACTAAAGGCAACACAACAATCAGTCCAGTAGTTGTAAAAGATGTCTCGAACGGGCAAAAAACAAAGTTTGACATTGAGCTACCTGCGAGTGTCTATGGAACCAACGAAAATTCAGTTTGGTTAAACGTACAGGTAAAATCATATAATGACCTTGATAATAATACAGGATCAACCGTTGACCGATCTGTAAGTTTAGCTAAGGATTTGAACCCACCGCAATTTGTTAGTTCCAACTTTGATGTCAAGACAAATGAGATCCAATTAACCTTTAATAAACCTTTAAAAGCCGGGGTGCCAGTAGCACAAAATATTACTGTCTATGATCAAAATAAAAAACCGTTCACACCATCAGTTAAATCTAACGTAGATAACAAGATGATTATTGATGCACGAACATTTGCAGATGGGGTATATGTTATAGCAGTATCTGAAGGTGCAGTGAAAGATAATACAATTTCACAAAATAGCAATCGTACATTCACTACTTCAGTTACAAAAAAATCGGATACAAGCAAACCCGAGGTTATACTGTTAGAATCTTCAACCAATGGACAATTCCTAGCTAGTTTCAATGAAAAGGTCAATGAAGAATCAGCATTGTCGCCAGCAAACTATACTTTGAACGGCTTTTCATTACCTTCTAATACGTTGTTTTCCATGAGTAGTGATCAAAGACTTGTCACAATTACACTACCTGAAGGAACAATTGAAACAACTAAAAAATACTCACTTACCGTAAAAGGTGTAAAGGATCTCTCAGATAATATTATGAACTTATATTCAGCTAGTATTGAATTGAAAGATAATACACAGCCCGTATTAGCGTCTGCTGTTCTTGATAATAATAAAAATATCAAACTTACATTCTCTGAAAATATTACTCTTCCGGATAACGGACAAACTAATTTTGATATTGCAGTGGGAGGAAAACAATTAACTACTGGTCAGTATTTAGTTGGAAACGGATCAAATCAAAGAGAACTGATCATCACTCCTGTAACTGCAGATTTGTTTACAACAGGGATAATAACAATCCAAACAACTAGTAAAGCAACAATAATAGACTCAACTAATAATACGTTAAAGGCTGGGATTGTTAAGGAAATTGCTCAGTAATTGTAGTGGGATTTGCTCGTTGGGGCAAATCCTTTTTTCATAGGATATCGCGATAACATTCTGGTCTATATTAGGAAAATGTAGCTTTACTTAAAAATTTGTATACTCAATATATGTAATAAACATCGACTGAATTTGAATCATATTCATTTATAGATACTTGCATTAATTTAAGAGAATAATATTTCCTTTTTTAAGAAGAGTAATATTAATTAACCATTTTTTATCGCATCACCCATAACAGATTTTCATAATAGTACCCTGCTATATTTATACCAACGAAAACCTTGTTCATTTTATGTCTATCTAACAGAAGCTGAATTTCACTTTTAGTTTCTCAAATTCTATGTTTTTACAAGTTAAAAGCCCATCGACTTCCATTTCTAACCTTGAATAAGAATGATTTAATAAGTATATGACATCTTTATCACCTTGCAGTCAGGAGAAATGGTGTTCTGTGGGTACTTCTATTTCTTTATGAAAATGGTGTTTTTTATTTTGGGGGGCAATTTTCTTTATTCGGAACAATTCCTAGAAGAGCATTACTAGAAATACTAAAAAGAGCTACCATATAAAATGGTAGCTCTATCATGATTTTTAAAGTGTCTATTAACTTAAAGAAGATAGACATTTTGTTAATCAATCTTATAGACCAGAAACGTTTACGTTAGCAGATAAACCTAATCCATGTTGGTTAGTAACACCTTGGAATTGTGTAACTGTAAAGCTTCCAGCCATAACTCCGTTACCACCACCAATTGTGTTAGTAGAACCGAATGTTACTCTGAATTGATTGTCCATACCTGTAACTTTTTCAATCTTAGTTCCAAGTACTCCATCAGTATAAGTTCCTACTGTACCATCAGCATCACGGATTGTAATTGATAGAGGTGAACCTAAAGTAATTGTATCACCAGTAGTTACAGTAAACTCAACAGCTTCACCAACAT
This sequence comes from Cytobacillus sp., assembly GCF_032154635.1. Classification (GTDB taxonomy): domain Bacteria; phylum Bacillota; class Bacilli; order Bacillales; family Cytobacillaceae; genus Cytobacillus. The sequence goes on from NZ_JALDXW010000023.1 coordinate 69,281, forward strand.
CAAGTGTGCTATTGGCAGTATTACCTGCTAAAGCAGCATTAGCATGAGTAACACTAAATGCTCCACCTTTTAACCATACATTTGTACCTGCAGCATCAGAAGCTAGTTCTTGAGTATATGACTCACCAGAAGCTTTTTGAATAATACGGAATCCTGCTAATTCATCTTTAACTAAGTTAATGTTGTAATAGTTCCAGTAACCTGATCCATCAACTGTTGTTGTTCCATGAAGCTTATATTGTTTAGTAAGGTCAGTTTCATTAGCATCATAACGGTATAGGTAAACAGTGTAGCCAGCTTGACCTTTTCCAGTTAATCTGAACTGTTGATTTGCTGCAACACGGAATGGGTTACCTGATGTTGTATCAACACTTGGTGTTGTAAGATCGATATCTGTAATAGTCTTTTTAAATACGATATCGAAATCTGATTGACCTGCACCGTTGTTAGCATTATTATAAGTTACCTTAATTTTATTTCCTTTGTTTAAATCCTTTTCAAATGTTTCTAGATTCTTTAAAGAACCGTGATCATAGTATGAATCATTTGAATCGTAAGCTAACCAAGCGTTTGTTCCACCAGCTACAGCAGCAACGAAGTATTTGTTAGTTTTATCTACATACTTCACTTCAACTTCTTGGCTACCTGCTAATTTAAATTCGTCAACGAAGTGTGTTGTACCTGATTTGTATTCTTTCTTGTTATCTTGTCTTTCAAATACTAGTTTACCACTTACACCAGCTGTTCCAGTGATTCTTACAGTGATTTTACCGTCTGCATTAGGAACAACAGTTACAGCACCAGCTGCAGTATTTTTTTGTCCATTAATAACATCCATTTTAATGGTGCTTTCAGCTGATACTTTAACTGATCCTCTATAAGGAGTTCCATCAGTATTCTTGAATGTCGCTGTGATTACTCTGCTTGCATCAGCTTTAATATAAGCTGTTGCATCGCTATCAACTGCACCAGAATTATCTGCATTTACTGATTTAACAAAAGTAAGATTTGTTTTTACACCTTTATAAGAAAGAGTATACGTCTTGTTATTTTCGTGTGCAGTAGTTGTTACAGTTGCTGTCTTTTTGTCAGCAGATAATTTAGCATCTACTACTGCTAATCCGTTGTCAAATGTAAAGTGTGAAACAGCAAGAGCATCTACTTCTTTATTGAAGTTAACCGTGATAGTTGTATCATTCACACGTGAAATTGACACAGGTTGTAATGGAAGAGCAGCAAGAACATCGTCTTTGCTCTTAGTCAACTGATCTTTGAAAGTTGCAGAGATCTTATCGAACCATTCCATAGCTTTTGCATAGCTTTCGCCAGCTTTTTTGTAATCGCCAGCTTTAGTTGCAGCTGCCGCAGCATCTAAGTGCATTTTCACTGTAACATCAATTTTCACAGCTTCAATAGCAGCTTCTGCTGGTTTCTTTGTAGCGTTACGGATAACGTCACGAGTTGATTGACCATATACACGGTCAAGAAGCGCAGCTTGCTTACGGTATTCTTTAGTCATTTTGTGGTAAGCAGCTTCTACTTTAGTAAGATCTTTTGCAGCGATTGCAGCATTTAATGCAGCTGTATCAGCAGCAATTTTCTTACCAGCTGTGATTCCATCGATATAAGCCATTGCACGTGAAATTTGAAGCTCTACAGCTTGTAAACGTGCAGTGTAAAGAACTTTGTCATTTCCTTTTGTTTTTGCTACAGCAGCTTGAGCTGCTTTGTTAGCATCTTTTGTAAGATTGTAAAGACCAAAAGGAGCAGTTGTACCATCAGCAGTTCCTTCTACAGAAATAGCCCACTTAAGAGCACCTGCTGCGTTTTCTGCATCTTTAACTAATTGTTCAACATTTACAGCTGCATCAGCTTTGTTTGCTGGTGCTGCAGCTACGAATGCTGAAGCTGCCACAGCTGTTGAAGCTGCGATTTTAATAGCTTTCTTTTTCATAAACTTGTATTCTC